>NZ_CP016464.1:612500-977500 GCF_001713455.1 Bosea sp. RAC05 | reverse complement strand
CATCGCCTGCGAGCTGTTTCTCGATGTCGGCTATGGCGGCACGACGATGGATGGGGTGGCGTCGCGCTGCGGCATTTCCAAGAAGACGCTCTACCGGCTGTTCCCGGCCAAGACCGACCTGTTCAAGGCGATGGTCGCCGATCACCGGCGCACCATGCTCGCCCTGCCGCGCGCCGAAGACGGCCTGGCCACGGCCGAGGCGCTGGCGGCGATCTTCCGGCTCGACATCGACGAGAGCGAGAACCGCGAGCGCCTGGCCTTCATCCGCCTCGCCCTCGCCGATGCTGACCGTTATCCGGAAATCGGCGAGGCGATCGCGCTCGAAGGCGCGCAGGCGGCGCTGCATCTGCTCGCGGACTGGCTCGGCGAGCAGCAGGCCCGCGGCGCCCTCCGCCCCTTCCCGCCGCAAGCCGCGGCCCGCATGCTGATGGACATGGTGTTCAGCGTGCTGGTGAAGCGCTACCCGGGCGATTCCCTGCTGACCAGCGCGCAGCGGACCGACCATGCGCGGCGCTGCATCGAGGTCTTCCTGACCGGGCTAACGGAACGGCCGGCGGCCGCCTGACAGACCCGCCGCCTCAGCAGCAGCCGAGGCGCGCGACGTAGTGCCGGGTGACGGCGCTCTCCAGCGCCGGGAGCGCCGCGGCGAGGCCGGCGCGATCGGCGATGCCGGCGCGGTAGATGCCGCGCAGCTCGTCATGGACCGCATCGAGATCGACGCCCAGCACGCGGCCATGGGCGACGATGCTGCGGCCGTCGACGATCAGCTCGCGGATCTGGCGGCGGGTGGCGCGCGCGAACATCAGCTCGAGCGGATCGACCGGCATCAGCGCATCCTCGTCGAGCGCGGCGCGGTCGAGGATCAGGAGATCGGCCGCCTGGCCTTCCGCGAGCTGGCCGCCCGCGGGCGCGCCGAGCGCGATGCGCCCGGTCTCCAGCGCCATGGCAAGCGCGTCGCGGGCACTGAGTGTCTGATCGAAGCCCCAGCCGCCATGCAGCGACCAGAGCAGGCGCAGTTCGCGCAGTGCGTCGTCATCCTCGTCGAAGGCCTGGCCGTCGACGCCGAGCGCGACCTTGCAGCCGCGCGCCGCCATCTCCGCGACCGGCGCCAGCCCCGAGCGCAGCGCCAGGTTGGAGGAGGTGTTGGTGGCTATGACGCAGCCGGCTTCCGCGATCATCTCCAGCTCGTCGGGGCGGGCCCAGACGCAATGCGCCAGCGTCAGCCGCGGCGAGAGCAGGCCGATCTCCTTCCAGCGCTTGACCAGCCCGCCCGGATAGGTCCGGTCGGCCCAGTCGCGCTGGTATTTCGTCTCGAAGAGATGGGTGGTGACGCGCCGCCCGGTGCGCGCGGAGGCCTCGGCGATCGCCTCCCAGAGCGCGTCCGAGCCCCATTGCGGGCCGTTGGGCGCATATTGGACATCGACCATCGGGCCGGCGATGGCGGCGGCCACCGCATCGACGCGGGCGATCTGCTCGGCGATCGGCAGCATCGGCGCCAGATAGCGCGCCTCGATCTCGGCGCGGGCGACGGGGTCGAGATCGTCCAGCACGGGGGCGTGGTCGCCATAGACCAGCGGGTTCTGGTCGCGCATGCCGACGCCGAAGGCGATGCGCACGCCGATGTCGCGGGCGGCGCGGGCCATGGCCGCGGCCTCGGTCGGAAGATCGGTCAGGCCCATCGGCCGGACATGGTGGATCATCACGGCGCCCTGGCCGCCGAGCGCGGCGCGCCCCAGCGGCGCCAGCGTCGCGAGATAGGGGTCGACGGGGCAAAACAGCGCCAGCCGGTGCAGCCAGAGTTCGAGCGGCCGGGCGAAGCCGCCGACCGAGCTGGTGCGGATCGGGCGGGCATGGTCATGGGCGTTGACCAGCGCCGGCAGCACGACGACGTCGTCCGCGGTTCCGGCCGGCCCCCCCTTGATCGCGGCGATGGTGCCGCCCTCCAGCGTCAGCGCCGCATCCTGCAGGCTGCGGCGGGCATCGAAGGCGTGGCCGGCGTTGATCTGGCGCACAATCGGTCTCCGTCGCGAAAGGGGCCCGGCCCCGGCCTCAGGCCGAGGCGACGTCAGTCTTGCGGTGGGCCCAGCCGGTGACGCGCCGCTCGATCAGAGAAAACAGCACGTAGAGCGTGACGCCAAGCCCGGCCAGGACGAAGAGCCCGGCGAAGACCAGCGGTACGTTGAAGCTCGACGAGGCGATCATCATCATGTTGCCGATGCCGCGGTTGGAGGCGACGGTCTCGGCGACCACCGAGCCGACGAAGGCCAGCGTGATCGCGACCTTCAGCGCCGCGAAGAAATAGGGCATCGCGCGCGGCAGGCTGACGTTCCAGAGGATGTCGGTCTTCGAGGCCTTGAGCGTCTTCATCACGTCTTCCAGCTCGGGCTCGACGGTGGCGATGCCGGTCGCGACGTTCACGACGATCGGGAAGATGCAGATGATCATCGCGGTCAGGATCGCCGGCACCGTGCCGGCGCCGTACCAGAGCACGAAGATCGGCACCACCGCGACCTTGGGGATCGAGGAGAAGCCGACGAGCAGCGGATAGGCGGTGTCGTAGGCGAGCTTGGACGAGCCGATCAGGATGCCCAGCAAGAGCCCTATCACGACGCCGATGCCGAAGCCGACAATGGTGGTGTAGAGCGTCTGCCAGGTGTGCGGCCAGATCGCCGGCCAGTACTGGATCAGCGCCTTGATGATCTGCGACGGACGCGGCAGCAGGATGTCGGAGATGCCCGCCATCAGGCAAAACAGCTCCCAGAACACGAAGACGCCGATGATGAGCGCCGTTGAGGCGCCCTTCTCGCGGATGATCTCACTGACGCGTTCCATCAGAGTCCCTTCCTCACGCCGCGCCGGGCGCGTGGTTGACGATGCCGGTGCCGCCACGGGCGCCGACGATCATCGCCCGCAGGCGCTGGTTCAGCGCCACGAAATCCGGTTCGAAGGTCATGTCGATGGTGCGTGGCCGCGCCAGCGCGACAGGTGAATCGTCGAGGATGCGGCCGGGCCTCGCGCTCATCACGCAGATGCGGTCGGCGAGATAGGCGGCTTCCTTCAGGTCGTGCGTGACCAGCAGCACCGTCAACTTCTTGGAGAGCCAGAGATCCTGCATGATCGCCCAGAGCTCCTCGCGGGTGAACTGGTCGAGCGCGCCGAAGGGCTCGTCCAGCAGCAGAAGGTCGGGATCGTGGATCAGGGCGCGGCAGAGATTGGCGCGCTGCATCATGCCGCCGGAGAGCTGCCAGGGATATTTGTCGCCGAAGCCGCCGAGGCCGACCTGGGCCAGCAGCGCCTCGACCCGGTCGCGATACTCGCCCTTGCGCTTGGACCGGTAGCCCTGCCGGAAGGGCGGCACGATCTTGAGCGGCAGCATGACGTTGTCGCGGATGTTGAGCCAGGGCAGCAGGGTCGGGTTCTGATAGGCCATGCCGATGCGAATCGGCGTTGCGCCGATCTCGCGGCCGGCGACGAAGACATGGCCGGTCGAGGGCTTCAGCAACTCGCCGACCATCTTCAGGATTGTCGACTTGCCGCAGCCGGAGGGGCCGACGAGGGCGACGAACTCCCCCTCGGCGATCTTGAGCGAGGTCGGCGCTAAAGCCTGCACCGCCTTGGCGCCGCGGCCATAGGTGATCGAGGCCTCCTCGAACTCGATGAAGGTCGTGGCCTGGCCGGTTTCGACCGGCCGGATGTCACTGATGCCCGCGTTCACGATGCCGCTCCCTTGGCGCTGCCGGCCGGCCCTTGCAAACAGGCGGCCAGCGTCTGGTCGGCGTTGCGGATGGTGGGCTTGGGCATGGCCTGAATGGCGGTGACCTGCCGGCCCCAGCCGCTCGTCTCGGGCACGAGTTGGCGGTCGCGCTGGACGAAGCGGCCGCGCACCAGCGTGTGGACGGGGATGCCGGTGACGGAGACGCCCTCGAAGGGGGTGATCTTGCCGCGCGACTGGAGGGTCTCCGCGCGGATCGTCTCGGTCCGGTTCATGTCGACGACGGCGATGTCGGCTTCCGCGCCGGCCTCGATGCGCCCCTTATGGGGCCAGAGGCCGAAGGCCTTGGCCGGCTTCTCGGCCGAGATCGCGACGTAGTGCTCCAGCGTGATGCGCCCTTTCGAGACCTCGTTCAGCATCAGCGGCATCTGCGTCTCGACGCCGGGGAAGCCGCAATCGGCCTGCCAGATCACGTCCTTGGTCTTCTCCTCGACCGTATGGGGCGCGTGGTCGGTCGCGATCATGTCGACGACGCCCGATTGCAGCGCCGCCCAGATGGCCTCCGAGTCCGAGGCCTCCCGCACCGGGGGGTTGACGCGGATGATCGAGCCGAGCCGCGCATAGTCGCGGGAGTCGAGCAGGAGATAGCAGGGACAGGTCTCGCCGGTGATCTCGACGCCGCGCGCCTTGGCCTCGGCCAGCGGGCGCAGTTCGGCGGCCGAGGAGATGTGCAGGATGTGGATGCGCGCGCCGGTCCACTCCGCCAGTTCCGCCGCGCGGCTGACGGCTTCCGAGGCGACGATGGCCGGGCGCGCCGCGATATGGGCGAGCGGGTCGTTGCGGCCGGCCTCCATCAGGCGCTTCTGGCGCCAGGCCATGATCGAGGCCGTCTCGGCATGCAGCGAGATGCGCAGGCCCGAGGGCGCGATGATCTCGAAGCCCTCCAGCATCGCCCCCGTCGAGGGCGAGGGCAGGTTGCCGAAGGTGTTGCCCATGAAGCATTTGAAGGCGTTGACGCCGCCCTCGATCAGGCCCTGGAGCTCGTCGATGTTGTCCTCGGCGAGCAGGCCATAGATGCCGTAGTCGACATGGGCCTTGGCGGCGGCCTCCTGCTTCTGGCGCAGCTCCTTGACCGAGCGCGTCGGCGGGTTGGTGTTGGGCATCTCGAAGACGGTGGTGGTGCCGCCCATCGCGGCCGCGGCGCTGCCCGTGCGCCAGTCCTCCTTATGGGTGTAGCCGGGCTCGCGGAAATGGACGTGCACGTCGATGGCGCCGGGCAACAGGAACTGGCCGGAGACGTCGACGGTCTCGCGCGCCGCCGGCATCGCGGCCGGCGCGCCAACCAGCGCGATCAGCCCGTCCTTGATCGCGACGTCGGCGCGGTAACGCGTCTGGCCGGTGACGACGGTGCCGCCCGTGAGGACGAGATCGGCGATGAAGGGCGTGTCCGTCATGGGCGCCCTCACAGCATGGCCCAGCCGCCATCGACCGGCAGGTCGACGCCAGTGATCTGGCGGGAGACGTCGGAGGCGAGGAAGAGGCAGGCATTGGCCACGTCCTCATCGGTGGAGACGCGCTTCAGCGCATAGTCCGCCGCATGCTTCTCGAAAGCAGCTTCCTCCGAGATGCCGAGGCGCTTCGCCATCTCCGGCACGACCTTGCCACGGAAACGCGGCCCGTCGACCATGCCCGGCGCGACGCAGTTGACGTTGATGCCGAAGGGGCCGGCTTCGAGCGCGAAGCTCTTGGTGATGCCGCGCAGGCCCCATTTCGAGGCCGAATAGGCCATGCGCCCGGCGCGACCGCGCATGCCGAAGGTGCCGCCGACATTGACGATCTTGCCGCCCTTCTGCGCGATCATCGCCGGCAGGCAGGCGCGCATGGTGTTGAAGCAGCCGCGCATGTTGAGATCGACGATCTCGTCGAACTCCTCCTCCGTGGTCTCCCAGCCGGTCTTGCCGATCGGCCCCGAGCCGCCGGCGACATTGACGAGGATGTCGATGCGCCCGCCGAAGGCCGACTGCGTCCGGGCGATGGCGGCCTCGCAGTCGCTGCCCTTGGTGATGTCGCAGGCGATGACGATGGCCTGCGCGCCCTTCGCGCGGATCTCCGCCGCGACGGGTTCGATCGCGGCGATGTCGCGGCCGATCAGGGCCAGCTGACAGCCTTCAGCCGCAAAGGCCCGGGTGACGGCGGCGCCCATGCCCTTGGCCGGGCCGGTGATGACCGCGACGCGGCCGGTGAGGTTCAGATCCATCGTCAATCTCTTGTTCTTGTCTTCGCGCAGGCCACCCTGAGCCCTTATCCTTCGAGACGCGGCCTTCGGCCGCTCCTCAGGATGAGGGCTGGAGGGAGAGGAAGAAGGGCTTCACCCCAGCTTGGTGACGCGGTCGGCCAGGGGCGGCAGGAAGGCGCGGCTGAAGACCTCTTCGGGAGCCGGCACGCGCGGCAGGCTGTCGGCCTCGACGACGATCGCGATCGACTTCTTGAAGCGGGCGTCGTCGATATCGCCTATGCCGATCGTGGCGACCTCGGGATGGCTCATTTCCGAGGCGAGGGTGGCGACCAGGCGCTCCTTCTCGACGACCCTGTTGATCAGCGGTTCGCGCTTCGCCACCGCCTCGATCGCGGCGTCGTTGTCCTTCAGCGTGTCCTTCAGGCCGCGGTTGATCGCGCGCAGCAGGCCTTTCAGCGCATTGGGGTTCTCGGTCGCGAGCTTGCGCGAGGCGATCATGGCGTTGGAGTAGAGGTCCATCCCGTAATCGCCGAAATTGATGAAGCGGAAGTCCTTGGTGGGGTCGATGCCGACGAGCTTGGCCGAGAAGGCGATGGTGTTGACGAAGCCGAAGACGCCGTCGACCTGCCCGCGCTGCAGCATCTGCTCGCGCAGATTCGGCTGCATGTTGGTGATGGCGACCTTCGTGGCGTCGATGCCGGCGAGCTTGGCGAAGGCCGGGAAGAGCTTGAGCGCGCCGTCATTGGCCGGGCCGCCGATGGTGCGGCCTTCGAGATCCTTCGGCGTCTTGATCGGCCCGTCGGCCTTCACCGCGATGGTGAAGGGCGGGCGGTTGTAGAGGGCCGAGATCGCCAGCGGCGTGGCGGCGCCCGGCTGGCTGCGCGCGACGAGCTGGATCAGCGCGTTGATATCGCCGAAGCCGATGTCGTAGGAGCCCGAGGCGACCGCCCCGACCGCCGCACCCGAGCCGTTGCCCTGGTCCATGACGATCTCGAGCCCTTCCTCGCGGAAGTAGCCGCGGTCATCGGCCAGAAAGAACCAGCCCTGCGGGCCCTGGTAGCGCCAGTTCAGGATCATTTTCAGGCGGGTGGGGGCCTGCGCCAGTGCCGGCCGCGGCAGGGCGGAGGCCAGTGCGGCGGCACCGGCCGCGAGGGTGAAACGGCGTCGGCTGATCGCGTGCGTCATGCGAACTCTCCCATCGCGGCCTTGTGCCGCTGCCATGGGAGAAGCCTAGGCCGGCTTGACCGATGCCGTCTTGTGCTGACTTCTTGCATGATCTGTTCGTAAAACGCATCGCTCGAGAGGCCATGCCATGAAGCATCTGCGCCTGCTGAACTATATCGACGAGGTCGCGCGCGTGGGCTCGATCCGCAAGGCGGCTGAGCGGCTCAACATCACCGCCTCGGCGCTGAACCGGCGCGTGCAGGACGTCGAGGACGAACTCGGCACCAAGATCTTCGAGCGGCTGCCGCGCGGGGTGCGATTGAATGCAGCCGGCGAGCTGCTGATCCGGCACATCCGCAGCCAGCTCGCCGATATGGGCCGGGTGCGCTCGCAGATCGAGGACCTCTCGGGGTTCCGGCGCGGCACGGTCGCGATCGCCTGCAGCCATGCGCTCGCGCATGATTTCCTGCCGGTCGAGATCGCCGCCTATCGCAGCGCCTTTCCCCTCGTCGAGTTCGACGTGCGCGTCGCCAGCCATGGCGAGGCCCTGCGGGCGCTGGCGGGTTACGAGGTCGATCTCGCCCTGATCTTCCGGCTCGACACCAGCATCGGCTTCCAGATCATCGCGTCCGCCGAGCAGCGCCTCGTCGCCATCATGCGGCAGGACCATCCGCTCGCGAAGGAGGGCAGCATCCGCCTGCGGGAGTGCAGCGGCTTTCCCCTGGCGCTGCCCGACCGCAGCTATGGCGGGCGCCAGCTGCTCGACCAGGCCGTCGCCAGGAGCTCGTTCAAGCTCGTGCCGGTGATCGAATCGAACTCCTTCGAGTTCCTGCGCAACTATGTCCGGCTGGAGGACGCCATCACCTTCCAGATCGAGATCGGTGCGCCCGCCAGCCTGAAGCATCGCGACGGGCTGATCTCGCGCCCGATCGACGAGCGCGACATCCAACCGGCCCGCTTCGCGATGGGCCAGCTCCACGGCCGGCCGCTGCCGGTGGCGGCGGCGAAATTCGCCGAGCAGCTCGCCGCCCGCCTCGAGACCGGCCGGTCTAGAGCCATTTCGGAACGGTGACGCGCTCGAAGGCTACGAGCCCGTCGACCAGGCGGGCCGCATCGGGCTCGACGACAATCCCCTGCCGGTGCGCCGGTGGCAGGAACCCTTGGGCGATCATGTGGTCGATGAAGCCCATGAAGGGCTGGTAGTAACCTTCGATGTCGAACAGCCCGGCCGGCTTGTCGAACTCGCCGAGCTGGTTCAGCGTCCAGGCCTCCATGAACTCCTCGAGCGTGCCGATGCCGCCGGGCATGGCGACGAAGCCATCGGCGAGTTCGGCCATGCGCTCCTTGCGCGCACGCATGCCGTCGACGATCTCGTGCCGGGTCAGCCCCTCGTGGAGATGGCCGAGATCCGCCAGACGCCGGGTGATGACGCCGTGGACGGCCCCGCCCTGCGCCAGCACGGCGTCGGCGACGACGCCCATCAGTCCCTTATGCGTGCCGCCATAGACCAGCGTCAGCCCGCGCCGGCCGATCTCGGCCCCAAGCCGCGCGGCACCCTCGCGATAGGCCTCGCCCCGCCCCGTGTTCGAGCCGCAGAACAGGGCGATGGCTTTCAGGTCTCGCGACATCGGCAGGATCTCCTCGCATCGGGCGGACAGGACTGGCCCATGAAGGCAACCGGGCCAGGAAGGCAAGCGCGCGCAGCCGAGGGGCGCGAAATTTGCACTCGACGTCCCTCCGGCCGCAGACCATCCTGCCGCCACGCCGCGCGGGAGCGATCATGACCCATCATCTCAAGGCTTCGCCCGAGACCTGCCACTGGGGCTATTTCGACGCGCGCGTGCCGCCCGCGCTGACCATCGCCAGCGGCGAGAGCGTCACGATCGAATCCGTCAGCGGCACGGTCGAGACCCTGCCGCCGGCCGGATTCCACGTCCCGCCCGAGCTGCACGCGATCCACGCGGCGCAGAAGGGCCTGCCCTTCGGCCCGCATATCCTGACCGGTGCGGTCGCGGTCGAGGGCGCCTGGCCGGGAGACGTGCTGCAGATCGACATCGAGGCGGTCTCGCTGCGGCAGGACTGGGGCTACAACCTCAACCGGCCGCTCGCCGGCACGCTGCCGGACGACTTCCCGCATTTCCACATGATGAACATCCCGCTCGACAAGACGCGGATGGTCGGCACGCTGCCCTGGGGGCTGGAGCTGCCGTTGTCGCCGTTCTTCGGCGTGATGGGCGTGGCGCCGCCGCTGGAATGGGGGCGCTGCACCTCGATCATCCCGCGCGCCTTCGGCGGCAATCTCGACAACAAGGAGCTGGTCGCCGGCACGACGCTCTATCTGCCGGTCTTCGTGCCCGGCGCGCTGTTCTCGGTGGGCGACGGCCATGGCGTGCAGGGCGACGGCGAGGTCAACGTCACCGCAATCGAGACGGCGCTGTCGGGCACCTTCCGCCTGACGGTCCGCAAGGACCTGACCTTCACCTATCCCCGCGCCGAGACGCCGACCCATGTCATCACCTGCGGCATGGACCCCGACCTCGACCGCTGCGCGGAAAAGGCCCTGCGCGACATGATCGTGCTGATCGTCGAGCGCACGGGCATCACGCGCGAACAGGCCTATGCTCTGTGCTCGATGGCGGCCGATCTGCGGGTCACCCAGACGGTGAACCAGCACAAGGGCGTGCACTGCATGCTCAGGAAGAGCCTGCTCGGGCGGCGCTGACCTCCCAAACGAGAACAGCCCCGCCCAACGGGCGAGGCTGCGAATCAGTATCGTCGGCGCGTTGCGGCGGGCTCGATCGGACTTGCCGACCAGGCCGCGCCGGTCAGGCCTTGGCGCGCGGGCCCCGCTTGGCCTTCGCGGCCGGAGCGGCGGCCGCAGCCTTGCGGCCGAGGCCCATCGACTTGGCGAGCGCCGAGCGCGCCTCGGCATAAGCCGGCGCGACCATCGGGTAATCGGCAGGCAGACCCCACTTCGCGCGATACTGCTCGGGGGTGAGATCGTATTTGCTGCTGAGATGCCGCTTCAAGGATTTGAACGACTTGCCGTCCTCCAGGCAGATGATCGCCTCCGGCGTGACCGATTTGCGGATCGGTACGGCCGGGACGAGCGGCGCGGCCGGCGGGGGCTCCGGCTCACCGCCCAGCTTGGCAAGTGACGCATGGACACTCGCGATGAGATCGGCGAGGTCGCTGCGCGGGACATTATTGCGGGCGACATAGGCCGAGACGATTGATGTCGTCAGATCGAGCAGCTCTTCGTTATTATCTGCCATGGGGCGCTCCGATCGCAGCTAGAGGGTGCAAATGCTGTGATAACAGAATCGGCCATAGGACGAAGACAAGGCGTTGTCTATCCGCGATTGGGCGAATTCTAACGTAAAAGGTTGATGAGGCCCTTCCAAGTCGCGAGAAAGTTGGGGACATGCACGCTGCGCGTGCGGTTTTCTCACCCGGAATAAGCAACCGCGCCCTTAGAACAGGAAGTCGTCGACATCGTCCTGCGCCGGGGCGGCGACGGTCACCGGGGCCGCTACGCCGCCCGCCGCGGGCAGCAGCGAGGCGACGACAGCCTGGTGGATCGTGCGCTCGCCGACCATCGTGTAGTTCGGCCAGACCTGGCCATCGATGAGCTCCCGCACCGCCGCGGCGGCCGCGGGATCGTCCGGCATCGCCTCCGCATCGCAGGAGCGCTCGAGCTCGGCGGCGCCCGAGGCGATCAGGTCGCTCATCGCCCCGGCGTTCGAGAAGGACAGGCGCGCCTGGGCGACGACCGAGGCGAAGCCCCCGCCCTCGCGGGTGAGCTGGTCGAGGGCCGACCCGAGCCGGTCGCCGGCGCCGCGCATGGCCGCGAGCGAGGTTCCCATCGCATCGGTCAGCGCGGCGAAATGGGCCGCGTCGAGCCTTCCGCCCTGCTTCAGCCCGCCCGAGGCCTGCTGCATCTGCGCGAAGGTCGGCGTGAGCTGCGCGGCATCGCCCGCAACATGGTCGGCGGCGACCTTGAGCTCCTGCGCGATGACCACGAGGCTGCGCCCGCCTGGGCCGAGCCGGGCCGCCCGCAGGCCGGCATTCATGCCGATCAGGACGATGCTGGAGACCGTGCCCGCGAGCGCCGCCACGGTCTGCTGGCAGGTTTCCAGAACGGTGGAGAGAGCCGCCGTGACCCGGTCGACGCCGGCGCGCGCGCGATCGCATTTGGCGAGCAGATCGGAGGCCTCGGTCAGATCGGCCTCGAGATCGGCGAGGAACGAGCCGGACTTGGCGCCATCACCCTGATAGAGCGAGCGCACCAGATCGAGCAGGCCGGCGGTGTCGCCGGCCAGCAGGGCGAGCGCCGCCTCGATCGAGTCGGCATCCTGGGCGAGGGTCTGCGCGCTCTCCTGGAGCTGTGCGGCCTCGAGGCGGCGCAGCACGATGTCGGCGCCGCGGCGCGCCGCGTCATCGAGACCCGCGCCGGGCCCGGTGCCGGCCGCGACGGCGGAGAGCAGGCGCAGGGCCTTGATCGCATGCTCAAGCTGCTGGCGGATGCTGTCGCCCGACTGCAGGGCGATGATCGCACCCCCTGCCGCCATGGCGATCTTGCCCGAATGGGTGGCGGCATCGCTGGTCAGCACGACGCCGCGCCGCTGGCGCGCCGCCACCTCGGCCAGGGTCTGCTCCAGCTTGCCGGCGAGGCCGGACAGGGCGAGCCCGTACTGCCCCTCGAACTCACGCTGCGCCTCCAGCGCCGAACCGAGCAGCACGCTGAGATGGTCGTGATCGCGGGCGCAGTTCTGGATGGTGCGCTGGGCCTGCGTCGTCAGCGCCACGATCTCGCTGGTGAAGTCGCCGAAGTCGCGGCCGGCGGCCTGCACCGAGACCGCCTCGATGCGGGCGCTGCGGGCCAGGATCGTGATCAGCCGCATATGCTCGAGCAGGCGCTCCAGGGCCTGGGACGCGTCCTTGCTGTGGAGCGCGAGCTCCTGCAGCACGCCCGTCTCGTGGCGCAGCCCGTCATTGATGGCACGCAATTCGCCGGCGAGGGTGGACAGCGTCGCGCCGGCCTGGGCGATGTCGTCGCCCGCCAGTTCCGCCGACAGCGTCGAAAGGCGTTCCTTCAGCCCCTCGAAGAGGCTCAGGCCCTCCCCGAGCTGGCTGCCCGCCCGGGCAAAGGTGACGTCGATCTCGCGGGCCGTGCCCTCGAGCGCCTGGATGATCCGCGGCAGGGCGGTGTCGTGCGCCGTCATCGTCATGCCCCCGCCACCACTCAACTCCGACGCCACACGCATAACAATTCCCTCAGCCGGGCCCACCCGTGGCCTGAGGCCAGGCCATGATCTCCTGCGGTACACGAGAGAGCTTGACGATCCGTTCCGCCGCCCCGAGGTCGATCGCCTCCTTGGGCATGCCGAAGACGACGCAGCTCTCGGCGTCCTGCGCGAGGGTACGGCAACCGGCCTTGCGCATTTCGAGCAGGCCGCGGGCGCCATCGTCGCCCATGCCGGTCATGATGATGCCGAGCGCATTGGCGCCGGCATATTGCGCGGCCGAGCGGAAAAGCACGTCGACCGAGGGGCGGTGGCGCGAGACATGCGGCCCGTCCTTGATCGCGACGCGGTATTGCTGGCCGACGCGCTGCAGCAGCATGTGGCGGTTGCCCGGCGCGATCAGGACGCGGCCGGTCGAAACCTCGTCGCCATCCTCGGCCTCCTTGATCTCCATCGCGCAGAGGCCGTTCAGCCGGCGCGCGAAGGCGAGCGTGAACTTCTCGGGCATGTGCTGGACGACGGCCATGCCCGGGCAGTTGGCCGGGAGCTGCTCCAGCACCTCGCGCAGCGTCTCGGTGCCGCCGGTGGAGATGCCGATGCAGACGATCTTGTCGGTTGAGTGCCGGACGCGGCCGAGCACCGGCGGCGGCAGGATGGCATCGGCGGTGAGCTTCTTCTCGACCTGCATGCGCGGCTCGCGCGGGCGCAACTTCGCCTGAGCGGCGGCACGCACGGCGTGGCGCAGGCGGTCGGCCGTCTCCATCAGCGCCGCGCGGGTGTCGACCCGCGGCTTCGGCAGCACGTCGACGGCGCCGGCCTCGAGCGCGTCGAAGAGGGCCCGGGAGCCGGCCTCGGTCAGGGTCGAGCAGATGATCACGGGGATCGGCCGCTGCGCCATGATCTTGCGCAGGAAGGTCAGCCCGTCCATTCCCGGCATCTCGATGTCGAGGATCATGACATCGGGCAGTTCGGTCTGCAGACGGCGTGCGGCGGCAAAGGCATCGGCCGCCGTGCCCATGACCTCCATGCCCGGATCCTCGGTGAGGATCGTGCTGAGGACCTGCCGGACCGAGGCGGAATCGTCGACGATGAGGACGCGGATCGGTTTGCGGTTCATGCGGCGGACCTCGTTCCGGCAACCGATGCGGTCTGGTAGATCGTCGGGACGACCTGGCGCAGCGGACCAACCCCGCTGCCGGCCATGGATTCGGAATGGCCCAGCATCAGGTAGCCCCCGGGGCGCAGATGCGAGGCGAGGCGGCTCAGCACCGCCTGCTGCGTCGGCTTGTCGAAATAGATCAGGACGTTGCGGCAGAAGATGACGTCGACGTCGCGGTCGAAGGGATAGGATTCGTCCATCAGGTTGAGGCGCTCGAAATGCACGGTGCGCCGCAGTTCCGGCGTCACGCGCACCACGTCCTCGCGCGGGTCGCGCGAGCGCATCAGGTAGCGCTGCTGCATCGCGGCCGGCACCGGCGCGACGAAGGCCCGCGGATAGATCGCGGTGCGCGCCTCGCGCAGCACTTCGGTCGAGATGTCGGTGCCCAGGATCGAGAAGCGCGCGACCTTCCCGGCGGCGACGAGGTCCTGCAGCACCATCGCCGCCGTATAGGCCTCGGCGCCGGTCGAGGAAGCGGCACTCCAGACCTTGAGCTGCGGCGGCCGGCCACCCTGGCGCTGCGTCAGCTGCGGCACGGCGACCTCGCGCAGGAAGTCGAAATGGCTCGGCTCACGGAAGAAGTCGGTCTTATTGGTGGTGACGCAGTCGATCAGGTGGACCGTCTCGGCCTCGAGCCCGCCCTTGTCGAAGAGATGCGTGCCATAGGCGTTGAGACCGGCCAGTTGCAGCGCGCGCACGCGCTTGCGCAGGCGGCCCTCGACCATGGTGCGCTTGGTCTGGGGCAGCTTGATGCCGACCCGCGATTCGATGAACCTCGCAATCGCGTTGAAGTGCTTGTCGGAGAGGTGATCGTAGGCGTCTGTCGCCTGCTGATGGCTCACGTCACGCGGCCCTTTCCGGTGCCATGGCCGGGAGCTGGGGCAGGTCGTCGGCCTCCATCAGCCGCTCGAGATCGAACACGACGATGAAGGACTCGCCCTTGCGGCCGATGCCGGCGATGTAGTTCGACTGCCAGCGGCCGCCGACATCGGGCGCCGCCTCGGTGTGGTCGTCGTCGAGGCCGGTGACCTCGAAGACGCGGTCGGCGACGAAGCCGACGCCCATGGTGCGGCCCTTGACGGGCACGTCGAGGATGATGATCCGGGTCGCGTCGGTGGGCTCGGCGCGGGGCAGCCCGAGCTTGGTGCGCAGATCGACGATCGGGTAGCCGGCGCCGCGGACGTCGATCATCCCGAGCAGGAAGTTCGGCGCATGCGGCAGCTTCGAGATCGGCCGCATGTCGAGGATCTCCCGGACATTGCGGATGTCGATGCCGAAGAGTTCCTGGTCGATGCCGAGCGTCAGATATTGGGCGGTATCAGCCATGGCGACCTCGCGATGAAAGCTTGAGGTGGCGGCCGGCCCGGAGTGTCCCGGGCCGGTGCGCCGGGTCAGTTGCGGTGGAAGGCAGCGTCGTCCTGGTCCTCGCCGCCGGCGAGGTCGAAGGAGAAGCCGCCATTGGCGACCTTGCGGGCCGGCTTGGCGGCGGGCGCCCGCTTCGGCTGGATCGCGGCGGCCATGGTGGCGGCCTTGCCCCGCAGCTGCTTGACCGCCTTGGCGACGGGCTCGGTGGCCTGGACCGGCGTCGCGCGCTCGTCGAGCCGGAAGAAGGCGATGGTGGCCTGGAGCTGATCGGCCTGGGAGGCGAGCTCCTCGGACGTCGCCGACACCTCTTCGGACGCCGCCGCGTTCTGCTGCGTGACCTTGTCGAGCTGCTGGATCGCCTGGTTGATCTGGCTGGAGCCGACATCCTGCTCGCGGCAGGCGGCGGTGATCTCCTCGACCAGCTCGGCGGTCTTCTTGATGTCGGGCACCAGCTTGGCCAGCATCGAGCCGGCCTCCTGGGCGACCTTGACCGTGTCGACCGAGAGCGTGCCGATCTCGGCAGCCGCCGCCTGGCTGCGCTCGGCGAGCTTGCGCACCTCGGAGGCCACCACCGCGAAGCCCTTGCCGTGTTCGCCGGCACGGGCGGCTTCGACCGCCGCGTTGAGGGCCAGCAGGTCGGTCTGGCGGGCGATCTCCTGCACGATGTTGATCTTCTGGGCGATCGTCTGCATCGCCTCCACCGCCTTGCCGACGGCAACGCCCGAGGCTTCCGCGTCGCGCGAGGACTGGGCCTCCATCTTCTCGGTGGTGGCGGCGTTCTCGGCGTTCTGCTTCACGTTGGCCGCCATCTCCTCCATCGAGGAGGAGGCCTCCTCCGTCGACGAGGCCTGCTCGGTCGAGCCCTGCGAGAGCTGCTCGGCGCTGGCCGAGAGCTCCTGCGAACCGGCCGACATGTTCTCGGCGGCGGCGCTGACCTGAGCCACCACCTCACGCAGCTTGATGACCATGTTCTCGAGCGCGATGCCGAGCGTGTCTTTCTCGGACAGCGGCCTGGCCTCGACCGTGAGATCGCCGGAGGCGATCTGATCCGCCACGGCGGCGGTGGCGTTGAGATTGCCGGTCATGGTGTTGAGCGAGGTCACGAGATCGCCGATCTCGTCATTGCTCTTGACCGCGATGGTCTGGCTGAGATCGCCGATGGCCACCGCATTGGCGAGGCCGACGGCGCTGGCGAGACCGCGGCTGATGCTGAGCGCGATCCAGGTCGCGGCGATGAGGGCGATCAGGAAGGTGCCGATGACGATCGCCAGAAGAAGGTTCTTGAAGAAGGCCGCCTCGTCCTGCGCCGCCTTGCTGATCTCGGCCATCTGGGCGTCGACCATCTTGCTGTAGGCGCTGTAGGCCTCCATGGTCTGCACGGCGGTGGTGCGGACCTCGGTGGTGGAGAGCGTCGTCGCCTTGATCGGGCCGGCCTCGGCGGCGATCTTGGCGACGCGCAGGATCGAATCGATCGCGTTGTCGAAGGCGCCGAGCATCGGCCCGGTCGCGATGCCGAAGTCCTGCATCGGCGCCGCGCCCTTGGCGAGCACCTGCCGGACCACGGCGGCCTGGCTCTCGATCTGCTTGTGGTCGCGCTCGATCTGCTCGACCGTCGTGCCCGAGAGCATGACCGAGACGAGGCGGGAGAGGCGCAGCCATTCGAGGCGGGCGTTGAACAGCCCGATGCCGGCGCGCAGCATCTCGGGCGTAGCCGAAGGGGCGGTGGCGGCGGCGATGACGGGGTTGGTGGCGGCGGTGACGGCCGAGATCAGCGGCTGCGTCTCGCTGTCCCAGAGCGCGGCGGCGCGGCTGGCGGAGTTCAGCTTGGCATAGGCCAGGGTGCGCGACTGCGCCTCGACATAGGCCTTGCGCTTGGCATGGGCCTCTTCGAGCAGCTTGCGGCCGGCCGGGCTGGCGAGGTGATGCAGCTCGCCATGCAGCTTTTCCGACTCGGCGCGCAGCGTCGCGTTCTCGGCGATGAAGCGCTCGACATCCTGGTCGGTCTTCGAGAGCAGCGCATTCTTCTCGGCGCGAATCTCGAGCAGCATGCGGCTGTTGAGTTCGTCGAGCGCCTCGACGCGCTTGGACTGCTGGATGATCTCGTTCTGGGCGTCGGCCAGTGCGCCGAGCTTCCAGTAGGCGAGGCCGCCGGCCGCCGTCGAGAGGGCGATGACGACGCCGAAGGTGGCGGCCAGTTTGGCTTTGATGGTCAGGCGCATGGCGTATAACTCACTAGGTTCTGGGGACTATCCGAAAGGCAGGCCCGGCGTGGTCTGGAGCCCCCGCCGGGGCGGGGCGGAGGCTCCGTGTCTTGGTCAGGAGGCCCGGCTGAACGTGGCGTCGCGCTCGTCGCCGGCATCGTCGAGATCAAAGTCGAAGCCGCCCTTTGAGCCCTTAGTGGAGCGGGCCGGCGCTGCCGCCTTGCGAGGCTGGGCGGCCGCCTTCATCTGCTTCGCCTTGGCCTTGAGCTGGCTGACCGCGCGGTCGGTCGCGGCGCCGCTGTCGTCCGTCTTGAAGAAGGCGATTGTGGCCTGGAGCTGCTCGGCCTGGGAGGCGAGCTCCTCGGACGTCGCCGAGACCTCCTCGGACGCCGCCGCGTTCTGCTGCGTGACCTTGTCGAGCTGCTGGATCGCCTGGTTGATCTGGCTCGAGCCGACATCCTGCTCGCGGCAGGCGGCGGTGATCTCCTCGACCAGCTCGGCGGTCTTCTTGATGTCGGGCACCAGCTTGGCCAGCATCGAGCCGGCTTCCTGGGCGACCTTCACCGTGTCGACCGAGAGCGTGCCGATCTCGGCCGCGGCCGCCTGGCTGCGCTCGGCGAGCTTGCGCACCTCGGAGGCCACCACCGCGAAGCCCTTGCCGTGTTCGCCGGCACGCGCCGCTTCGACCGCCGCGTTCAGCGCCAGCAGATCGGTCTGGCGGGCGATCTCCTGCACGATGTTGATCTTCTGGGCGATGGTCTGCATCGCCTCGACCGCCTTGCCGACGGCAACGCCCGAGGCTTCTGCATCCTGAGCCGACTGAACCGCCATTTTCTCGGTGGTGGCGGCGTTCTCGGCGTTCTGCTTCACGTTGGCCGCCATCTCCTCCATCGAGGAGGAGGCCTCCTCGGTCGACGAGGCCTGCTCGGTCGAGCCCTGCGAGAGCTGCTCGGCGCTGGCAGAGAGTTCCTGCGAGCCGGCCGACATGTTCTCGGCGGCCTTGGTGGCGTCGCCGACGACCTGGCGCAGCTTTTCGACCGTTCCGTTGAGCGCCGTCAGGAGGTCGCCGACCTCGTCATTGGTCTTCGGCTCCACCGTGCGCGTCAGATCACCGGTGGCGACGGCATTCGCCAGGATGACCGCTCCGCCGATGCCGCGGCTGATGCCGATGGCGATCCAGGTCGCCGCCGCGAGGCCGATGAGCGCGGATGCCGCCAGGATCGCGATGAGGAGCATTTCGGCGAAGTGTGCGGCGGCCGTCCCGGCAGCCCCCATTTCGTCCATGCGCTTCTCGACATAGCGCGCATAGGCCTCCACGGCGGCCAGCGACTCGCCGAGCGCCTTGCGGCCTTCGGTGCGGCTCAGTTCGGCCGCGCGGATGACGCCGCCCTCACGGGCGATGTCAACGGCACGGAGCGCGACGGCCTCGACCTGGCCGACCAGGCTCTGCAGCGTCTCGTGGGGGATGCCGACGGCTTTCAGCCGCTCGGCCGCCATGTCGGCCGCGCGCTTCAGCCTTTCCATCTCGGCCAGCGCCGTCCGGCGGCGTTCATCGAGGGCGGTGAGCGACGTCGCGGTAAAGGTTTCGACCAGCGAGCGCAGCATCCGGGCCGTCTGGTAGCGGGCGGCGACGACCTGCCGGGCAGCCTGTTCGTGCTCGACCGAGCCCCGGCTCTTGTCGAGGTCCGCCAGCAGTCTGTCGAAGGCCGCATTCTGTGCGGCGAGCACGGCCTGGCCCTCGGATTGCCACAAGGCATCCGCCCGCGTCGCCGAGTTCAGCTTGGCATTGCGGATGACGGTGTCCTGCACCTCGTTCAGCGCCTTGGCCGTGGCCATGACCTGGTCCATCAACCGCTTGCCCTGTTCGGACGCGGAGGCGTGGATGCTCCCGCTGAGCTGTGTCACCTTCTGGCGCCGTGCGATGAGCTCGGCCGCGGCCGTCTCCAGCTCGGCTTCCGAGGAGGCGATGATGGCGTTCTTCTCGGCCCGAACCTGGCCCTGGAGCTCATTCTGCAACTCGCCGAGCTTGACGACGCGATGGCCCTGGCCAACGATTTCTTGCTGCGAGCGGTCGAGCGCGGCGAGCTGTTGATAGGCCACGCCGCCTGCGACCATCGACAAGCCGATGATCCCACCGAACGTCACGAACAGTTTGGCCTTGATCGAGAAGCGCATCGGAAGCCCCCTTCGCCCCAACAAGTGGGAAATCGTACTCAGCCCAGAATTCGGGACATGTCGGGAACGATGACGAACTCATCGCTCCATTTGGTGATGAATCGGATGAATTCGGGCCGCCAATGGCTGCCCAGGCGCGGCGTCTGCTGCATCTGCCGCGTCGAGATCTCGGTGACTTCGTAGACCTTGTCGGCGAGCAGCCCGAGCGTGACGGGATCGCCGTCGATGTCGACCTCGATCACGACGATGCGGGTGTCGGCGGTCGCTTGCGTCTTCGGCATGCCGAAGCGGATGCGCAGATCCGCCAGCGGAATGACGTTGCCCCGCACATTGACCAGCGCCGGCAGAAAGGCGCGCGCACCGGCGACGCGCGTCACCGGCACGGGGTCGATGATCTCGCGGACCATGTCGGTCTCGATCGCGAAGATCTCGTTGCCCAGCCCGACCATCAGCACCTGCAGACGGGTTTCGGTGGCCGGCGGCAGGCCCGTGGCGCCCGCTTGCGGGCTTGTCTGCATCTGAGCCTGGCTCATCACGCGGCCTCCGGGGTTCTGTCGCTCTCGGCGCGGGACTGGCCGAGCGTGACGAGCTGGGCGACGTCCAGGATCAGCGCCGCCGAGCCATCGCCGAGGATGGTCGCGCCGGAGAACATGGTGACGTCGGAATGCAGCTTCGACAGCGACTTGATCACCGTCTGGTGGCTGCCGATGATCTGGTCGACGACGAGGCCGACGCGGGTGTCGCCGATCGAGGAGACGATGACCTTCTGGTGCGGATCGGGCTGGCCGTCGGCATCGAAGACGTCGCGCAGGCGCAGGAAGGGCACGAGGTCGCCGCGGACATTGAGGAAGCTGCGGCCCTTGGCGCGGGCTTCCGCCTCCGCCGTGAGCTCGATGCACTCCTCCACCGCCGAGAGCGGGATGATGTAGCGGGCCTCGCCGACCCGGATCAGCAGGCCGTCGATGATCGCCAGCGTCAGCGGCAGGCGCAGCGTCACCGAGGAGCCGTGACCGGGGATCGTGGTCAGGTCGATCGTGCCGCGCATCGCCTCGATGGTGCGCTTGACCACGTCCATGCCGACGCCGCGGCCCGACAGCGCCGAGATCGTCTTGGCGGTCGAGAAGCCCGGATGGAACAGGAACTGGTGGATCTCGTGCTCGCTGAGATTGGCGCCGGGCGGGATCAGCCCGTTCTCCTCGGCCTTGGCGCGGATGCGGGCGGTGTTGAGGCCGGCGCCGTCGTCCTGCACCGTGACCAGGACCTGCGCGCCGACATAGCGGGCGGCGAGTTCGATGCGGCCGGTGGCGGATTTGGCGGTCCTGGCGCGGTCCTCGGCGCTCTCGATGCCGTGGTCGATGGCGTTGCGGATGAGATGGACCAGCGGATCGGCGAGGCGCTCGATCATGGTCTTGTCCATCTCGGTGTCCTCGCCGACCGTGACGAAGTCGACCGGCTTGCCGAGATCGCGCGAGAGGTCGTGGACGAGGCGGCGGAAGCGGCCGAAGAGCGAGCCCATCGGCACCATGCGGACGCCCATGGTGGAGTCGCGCAGGCCCGAGGCCAGGCGCTCGATCTCCTCGGCGATCGCCTTGATCGCGAGATCGGTGCCGGAATGGGCGATCTGGCTGAGGCGGGCCTGGGCGATGACGAGTTCGCCGACCCGGTCCATCAGCTCGTCGAGGCGCTCGGCCTGGACGCGCACCGTCGTGGTGCCCTTGTCCTCGGCGCGGCGGTTCAGCTCGGCCTTTTCCGGGGCGGGCGCGGCGGGTGCGGGCGCAGCCGCACGGGCGGCCGGCGCGAGAGCCGGGGCGGCCTTGGGCTGCGTCGCGGGCTCGGCGACGGCGGGCTCGGCGACGGCGGGAGCCAGATCGCCCGGCATCGACATGTCCAGGCCGAAACCGCCCTGCCCGCCTGCATCGAGCGGCGTAACGACGAGCTTCATCTCGTCGCGGACGAACATGAAGACGTCCTCGATCTCGTCCTGCGAGCAGGCGCTTTCGAGCGTCACCGTCCAGGTGATCAGGCAGGTCTCAGGGTCGAGCTCCTCGAGAACGGGGATCGCACCGGTGTCGGCCTCGACCGTGCAGGGGCCGAGCGCGCGCAGGTCATCGAGCAGGACGAGCGGGTTGGTGCCGTTGCGCAGAATGCCGGGCTCGAAGGCGATCTCGATGCGCCAGCCCGCTGCGGTGGGCTCCATGCTGGGCGCTTCGTCGGCGGCGGGATCTGCCTCCGGAGCAGCGTGCTTCGCGGCGGCAGGACCGTCGCCGATCAGGCGCTGCAGCTCCTCGACGATGGCCTCGCCGATGATCGGGTCGGTGGAATCGGGGTCCTCGATCAGCGTGCGGATGTAGTCGCGCGCCGAGAGGGAGACCGTGACGATCTCATGGTTGGCGTCGATCTTGCCCTTGCGGATCAGATCGAAGGCGGTCTCGAAATCATGGGTGAAGGCCGCGACCTTGTCGAAGCCGAACATCGCGCCCGAGCCCTTGATCGTGTGCAGCGCGCGGAAGGCGGCGTCGATCAGATCCCGGTTCTGCGGCGTCTGGCCGAGGTCGAGCAGCACCGTCTCGAGCGAATCGAGCAGCTCGGACGCTTCCTGCCGGAATGTTTCGGTCGGATCGAGTTCCATCAGGCCCTCACGAGTTTGGCGACGACGGCGAGCAGCTGCTCGGGCTTGAACGGCTTGGTGATCCAGCCCGTCGCGCCGGCGGCCTTGGCCTCCTGCTTGACCGCGTCGTCGGATTCGGTGGTCAGGAAGACGATGGGCGTGCCCATGAAGGCCGGCAGGGCGCGCAAGGCCTTGATCATCTGCATGCCGTTCATCACCGGCATGTTGAGATCGGTGATGACGAGGTCGAAGCTCTGCGCCTTGGCCTTGGCCAGCCCCTCCGAGCCGTCGCCGGCCTCGACGACATTGTGCCCGGCCGGTCCCAGAACGAGCTTGATCATCTGCCGGACGCTCGGCGAATCGTCGACGGTGAGGATGTTGGCCATGGTCAGATCCCGGACAGTTCGGAAGGCATCGTGCCGGGCGGCGTCACGCCGGCCCGGTGGAAGGCAGAGGCGACGACGTCGCTCATGCTGGTGAGGGCGAAGGGCAGGTTGCGGGCGGCGCAGCTGCGACTGGCGGCCATGAGTGTCTGCACGAAGGTGATGTCGGCCTGCTCGACGCCGGCGCAGTCCACCGCGAGCCCCGACCCGGCCTCAAGAAGACCGATCAGGGAAGTGGCCGTCGTTTTGGCATGGCGAAGGGTACAATCTGTCCCTGCCGTGAATGACGCCGAGCCGCCGGCACTGTTCTTGCTCATCACGCCCTCGTACTGAACGCTACGTCAACTGTAACCTGCGCGCTTAATACCGATAATCTAAGCCAATTAATTTATAAGTTACTTAAAAATGCAGTTTTCTATATTAACTTTTTCGACACGAAGATTCGCGTCCGGAGTCGGCGACTCGCAACCGGAGTCGGCGCCGGCTCGGAAATCAGCTTTTGGTTAACCATGTCGGAGGGAGTTGCTTTACGTTTGGGCAACTGACCGGCTCTCCGGGCGTCCGAGACCGCCCTGCGGATCGCCCTGGCACGGTCGTGCCAGAATGGGTCAGCGGCGGCGGCGGGTCTGGGAGGGCTGCTCGCCGAAGGCGTTGCGATAATCGAGGGCGAAGTGACCGCGATTGACGAAGCCCCAGTGCCGGGCGATCGCCTCGATCGAGCGCGTGCAGCCGGGCTCGAGCAGTGCGGCGCGCACCGCGGCCAGGCGCACCTGTTTGATGTAGTCGTGCGGCGAGATCTGCTTGTGCTTGCGGAAGCCTTCCTGCAGCGAGCGCAGGCCGATGCCGACCGCGTCGGCGACCTCCTGGACGGTGAGCGGCCCGTCCCTGTGCGCGTCGATGAAGGCGACCGCCCGCCGGATCTGCCAGGGCGCCGGGGCCGCCGTCCTCTCGAACCAGGAGGCGTAGCGGTGCGGGAAGCGCGCCAGGACCAGCATGACCAGCGCATCGCGCAGCAGCCTCGCCGCCTGCGGCGCCGACGCCAGCGGGGCGTCGCCGGAGAGGCCCGACTCGATCGCGCTCATCATCGCAACGATCGTCGCGCCCTCGGGGGCCGCCACATCGAAGGTGCCGGCAATATCCAGTTGCCCGGGCGCAGGCCGCTCGAAGGCGGCCTGGAGGATGCGGGCAACCTCCTCGCCCGGCAGGGTGAAGGTCGTGTGCACGCTGCCACGCCCGTACTCAGCCGATTCGCAGAGGCCGGTGTTGAGCACGAGGCCGCGTCCCGGCACGGCGGCGAGAGTCTGCCGGCCCGCCGAAAACAGGCTTCCCCCGTCGGCGACGATGCGGATGGTCAGATCGTCCCTGGCATCGCCGTGTTTCAGCCGCATCCCGGCGGGATATTCGGCCCGGATGATGTGGGCGCCCGCCAGCGACTGTGCCGACAGCCTGGCCGCGAAGCCGTCGCCGCTGAGCGGCTCCAGCCTGAGATCGCGGCGCAGGAGAGCGTTGAGCCAGGCCTGGGTCTCGGCGATATCGCGGCTGACGAAGACATGGGCAGACCC
The DNA here is from genome assembly GCF_001713455.1 of Bosea sp. RAC05. Taxonomy (NCBI): domain Bacteria; kingdom Pseudomonadati; phylum Pseudomonadota; class Alphaproteobacteria; order Hyphomicrobiales; family Alloboseaceae; genus Allobosea; species Allobosea sp. RAC05. The sequence continues at coordinate 953,689 of NZ_CP016464.1, read as the reverse complement.
GCCGGGAGAGTCCTCGGCCGTCGGCGGGTCAGCGGGTCGTGGCGGCTGTATCGTCGTCACGGCCCTAGATGACGGTGCTGACCTTTGGTTAGCAAGCCCCCTCGGCGCAGCGTACGCCTGCCACCGACGGGACACGGGTCGGCCGTGCCGCAGGACCGGACAAGGAGAACAGCGACCATGCAGCAGGACCTCCCGGGCAAGCCTCGTCGCGAAACCGGCGACACGGCCCAGTCCGTCATCGATTTCTGGCGCGATGCCGGGGCCGAGCGCTGGTTCAGGAAGGACGCGGCGTTCGACGGCTTGTTCCGCGAGCGCTTCCTTGGCTTGCATTTCGCGGCGGCGCGGAGGGAGCTGGACGACTGGGCGGGCACCGCGGCGGGCAGCCTGGCGCTGGCGATCCTGCTCGACCAGTTCCCGCGCAACAGCTTCCGCGGCACGGCGCATATGTACGCCACCGACCCGCTGGCCCGACATTTCGCGCGGGTGGCGCAGGCACGCGGCCATGGCGCGGCGACCGAGCCGGAGTTGCGGCTGTTCCTGCACCTGCCCTTCTGCCATTCCGAGGATCTGGCGGACCAGGATCTCTCGGTGGCACTCAGCGCGCCGCTCGGTGGCGATGCGGCGGAGCATGCCGAAGGCCACCGCGCGGTGATCCGCCGCTTCGGGCGCTTCCCGCATCGCAACGCCCTGCTCGGGCGGGAGACGACGCCAGAGGAGGCGGCCTTCCTGGCGGAGGGCGGCTTCGCGGGCTGAGGGCGGTCAGCCCTTCGGGATCAGACCGGCGGCCGCGCCCGCCTCCAGCGCCGCGTCGCTCTCGTCCTTGAGCCCGACGCCGGTCAGCGAGCGGCGGAAGCCCTGATCGATCAGCCAGGCGAGCCTGAACGCCGCCTCGGCGAAACCCAGTCCGCCGGGACGGATGTTGGAGATGCAGTTGCGCGCCTCGTCGGTCATCCCCGTCCGCGGCGCGAAGGTGAGATAGGCGCCGAGCGAATCCGGCGAGGACAGGCCGGGCCGCTCGCCAATCAGCACGAGAACCATCTGCGCGCCCAGCGCCTGGCCCGCCGCATCCCCCAGTGCCACACGCGCCTGAGAGGCGATGACGACAGGCGCCAGCGTCAGCGTCTGGCGCCCAAGGTGCGGCAGCAGCGCCTCGACCAGCGGCGCGGCGTTCTGGTGAACGGCGGTGGAGGACAGGCCGTCGGCGACGACGATGGCGAGGTCGAAGCGGCCACGCCGCGCCTGCAATGCGGCCAGACTCTCCGGCGACAGGCTGCGCCCCCAATCCGGCCGGCGCAGATAATCCTCACGCGAGCGGGCCGCGCTTTCGACGGCCAGCGTCTCGATGCCGAGCCCGGCGAGCGCAGCGGCGACCTCGTTGGGGCGGAAGGGCGCGTGCACCGCATCGCGCGCCTGGGCATGGGCGAGGCCGAAGCGCAGCAGCTCGCTTGTCGGCAGCGAGGCGCCCGACCGGCCGAGCGCGATGCGGGCAGGGGTCAGCCGCGCGAGATCGGCGAAGCGGCCGGGGGCCGCTGGCGGCTTCTCGGGCCCGCTCACGCCGCGCGGTCCTGCATCGCTGCGAGCAGCGCGGGCCCACCCTGACCAGCGCTGAGCATTCCAGCTGCGTCGGTAATGTCCATGCGCAGCAGCCAGTCCTCGAATTCCGGGGCGCGCTTCAGGCCGAGCACCTCGCGGATGTAGAGTTGGTCGTGGAAGGAGGTCGACTGGTAGTTCAGCATCACGTCGTCGGCGCCGGGCACGCCCATGATGAAGTTGACGCCGGCCGTGCCCAACAGGGTCAGCAGCGTGTCCATGTCGTCCTGATCGGCCTCGGCATGGTTGGTGTAGCAGATGTCGCAGCCCATCGGCACGCCCATCAGCTTGCCGCAGAAATGGTCCTCCAACCCGGCGCGGATGATCTGCTTGCCGTCATAGAGATATTCCGGGCCGATGAAGCCGACCACCGTGTTGACCAGCAACGGCTGGTAGGCCCGCGCGACCGCATAGGCGCGCGCCTCGAGCGTCTGCTGGTCGACGCCGTGATGGGCGTTGGCCGAAAGCGCCGCGCCCTGCCCGGTCTCGAAATACATGACGTTGTCGCCGACCGTTCCGCGCTTCTGCGAGCGGCCGGCCTCCAGCCCCTCCTGCAGCAGCGCCAGCGTGACGCCGAAGGAGGCGTTGGCGGCCTGCGTGCCCGCGACAGACTGGAAGACGAGATCGACCGGGGCCCCCTGCTCGATGAGTGCGATCGAGGAGGTGACATGGGTCAGGATGCAGGCCTGGGTGGGGATGTCGAAGCGGGCGATGACGCCGTCGAGCAGGCGCAGGAGTTCGCCGATTCGGGCTGTGCTGTCGGAGGCCGGGTTGATGCCGATGACCGCGTCGCCGCAGCCATAACTCAGGCCGTCGATGGTCGAGGCGAGGATGCCGGCGGCATCGTCGGTCGGGTGGTTGGGCTGGATGCGCACCGCCATCCGCCCGGGCAGGCCGAGCGTGTTGCGGAAGCGTGTCACGACGTGGCATTTGCGGGCGACGAGGATCAGGTCCTGGTTGCGCATCAGCTTGGAGACCGCGGCTGCCATCTCCGGCGTGATGCCCGGTCCAAGTTTGGCGAGGACCTCCGTGGTCGCGGCGTCCGAGCAGAGCCAGTCGCGGAAGGCGCCGACGGTCAGCGAGGCCACGGGAGCGAAGGCCGCCGCATCGTGACGATCGACGATCAGCCGGGTGACCTCGTCGGTCTCATAGGGGATCAGCGCCTCGTGCAGGAAGGTGCGCAGCGGCAGATCGGCGAGCGCCATCCTGGCCGCCATCATCTCTTCCATCGACTCGGCCGCGAGGCCAGCGAGCCGGTCGCCCGAGCGCGGCGGCGTCGCCTTCGCCATCAGCTCCTTCAGATCGCTGAAGAGATAGCTGCGCGTGCCGATCGCGACGCGATAACCCATCGACACTCTCCCCAAGCGAACGGCGCAGGCACCGTACCGCCATATCAGCCGCTTGGGGCGGCCCTAGCAAGCGGCGGGCCGGCGCTCCCGCTCGCCCCTGGGCCGCCAGTCCGGATCGCCGCGCAGGTGAGGGCCCGTGCACAGGCCGTTCGTACTTTAGCGCCATTGCCGCCACTGGCCGCGCCGCTTATCCGTTGCCGCAGAGCGGGCGGTACCCGCCGTCGCATCGAGGGAACGCCATGGCCGACGCCGCCGAGACCGACCGCCGCTGCATCGGCCGCTTCGACTATGTCGTGATCGGCGCGGGCTCGGCCGGCTGCGTCGTCGCCAACCGGCTGTCGCGCAACCGCAAGACGCGGGTGCTGGTGCTGGAGGCCGGCGGGCGCGACGACTGGATCTGGTTCCACATTCCGGTCGGCTATCTCTTCGCCATCGGCAATCCGCGCGCCGACTGGCTGTTCAAGACGGAGGCCCAGCCGGGCCTGGGCGGCCGGTCGCTGGCCTATCCGCGCGGCAAGGTCGTCGGCGGCTCCTCGGCGATCAACGCCATGGTCTATATGCGCGGCCAGGCCGCCGACTACGATGGCTGGCGCCAGCTCGGGCTCTCCGGCTGGGGCTGGGACGACGTGCTGCCCTATTTCCTCAAGCACGAGGACCATATCGGCCCGGGCGAGAGCGGGGTCCACCGCAGCGGCGGAGAATGGCGGGTCGAGCATCCGCGCGTGCGCTGGGCCATCCTAGACGCCATCCGCGAGGCGGCGGCCGAGGCCGGCATCGCCAAGATCGACGACTTCAACACCGGCGACAACGAGGGCTCCTCCTATTTCCAGGTCAACCAGCGGCGCGGGCGCCGGCTGAGCGCCTTCAACGCCTTCCTGCGGCCGGTGCTCGACGCCCGGGAGGACAATCTGCGGCTGGAGATCAAGGTGCTCGTCGAGCGCGTTGTCATCGAGGACGGCCGCGCGACGGCGATCGAGTTCAGCCATGGCGGCGAGAAGCTGCGGGCCGAGGTCTCGGGCGAGGTCGTGCTCTCGGCCGGCGCGATCGGCTCGCCGGCGCTGCTCGAACGATCGGGTATCGGCGACGGGGCGCGGCTGCAGGGCCTGGGCATCGCGACGGTAGCGGACCTGCCCGGCGTCGGCGAGAACCTGCAGGACCATCTCCAGATCCGCCCCGTCTACAAGGTCGAGGGCGTGCGCACCCTCAACAGCGACTACGCCAAGATCTGGCGCCGGCCGCTGATGGCGCTGCAATATGCGGCGATGCGCAGCGGGCCGCTGACGATGGCGCCCTCGCAGGTCGGCGCCTTCGCCAAATCCTCGCCCGAGCACGCAACCGCCAATCTGCAGTATCATTTCCAGCCGCTCTCGCTGGATTCCTGGGGCTCGGGCCTGCATCCCTTCGACGCCTTCACCGCCAGCGTCTGCAATCTGCGCCCGACCAGCCGCGGCCATGTCCATATCGCGACGCCGCACGCCGAGGACGCGCCCGCGATCTCGCCGAACTATCTCGACACGCAGGCCGACCGGCAGGTCGCGATCGACGCGATGAAGCTGACGCGCCGCATCGTCGGGCAGGCGCCGCTGGCGCGGTTCCGGCCGCAGGAGCATCTGCCGGGCCCGGCGGCGACGAGCGACGAGGATTTGCTCGACGCCTCGGCCCGGCTCGGCACCACGATCTTCCACCCGGTCGGCACCGCGAAGATGGGCCGTCCGGACGATGCCCGCGCCGTGCTCGACGAGCGGCTGCGGGTGCGCGGCGTGGCGGGCCTGCGCGTCATCGACGCCTCCGTCATGCCCGCCATCACCTCCGGCAACACCGCCAACCCGACGATGATGATCGCCGAGAAGGGCGCGGCGATGATGCTGGAGGACGCGAAGGCGGTGTGAAAAGGGCGCGCCACGGCCGTCCACCCCCACCGCCATTCCGGACAAGCCGCGCAGCGGCGCAGCTCCGGAATCCACCATAGAGCACCGTCGCGCCCTCCGATGGATTCCGGGTCTCCGCTTCGCGGCGCCCGGAATGACGGCGCGTGTTATGGCAAAAGGTCTCAGAATTGCTGGGATCGCGGAGGATTGAGTCGGCGCGATGCAAGCCGATGAGCGGCCGGGCGCGAGGCAGGGACGATCGATGACGCAGCCGCCGACCCGGGACGAGACACGCGGCCCCCTCGCCCGCCTCCTCTTCGCCATCCTGCGCGCGGTGCTGACCGTCGTCATCGTGTTCGACGAGATCGCCCGGCCGCTCTACCGGCCGCTGGTCGACTGGGTGGCGTCACTGCGGATCGTGGCGCGAGCGGAGGCCGTGATCGCGCGTCAGTCGCGGCTGGCGATCCTGGCGCTGCTGGCGGTGCCCTTCGCGATCGCCGAGCCGCTGAAGCTGCTCGGGCTGGTGATGATGGCCGATGGCCGGTTTCGGACCGGGCTCGTCGTCTTCGCCTTCGCCCATCTCGTCAGCTTCCTGCTGGTCGAGCGGATCTATCATGCTGGGCGCGAGAAGCTCCTGACCTATCGCTGGCTGCATTGGCTGATGACGCTGCTCGACCGGCTGCGGCGCCGCGCGCTCGACTGGGTCCGCAGCAGCGCGGCTTACGCCTTCGCGCGGCGGGCCCGCGACGCGGCGCGGGCTTGGTGGCGCGGGTTGCGAGCGTAGGCTTTATCGATCTTCAACGAAACACGCCGTCATCCTGGACAAGCTGCGAAGCAGCGCAGGCCGGGATCCATCATCGGGCGCCGCCCTGCCCTATGATGGATCCCGGTCGGCCTGCGGCCGCCCAGGATGACGGCGCATTTGGTCGATCGGGAAGAGCCTAAACCACCTGATTGCGCAAGGTCGTCTCGCCGCGTCCGAGCCGGGCGAGGTTGTCGACCAGCAGATCGACCACATTGGTCTCGTAGGCGCGGGTTTCGCCGGCGCTGTGGGGCGTGACGATGACGTTCTTCATCGCCCAGAGCGGTGAGGCCGCGGCCAGCGGCTCCTCGACGAAGGTGTCGAGCCCGGCGCCGGCGATGCGCCCTTCCGACAGCGCCGCGACCAAAGCCTTCTCATCGACGACCTTGCCGCGCGCGACATTGATCAGCAGCGCGGTCGGCTTCATCGCGGCGAGTGCCGCAGCGTCGATGAGGTTCTCGGTTTCCGGCGTCAGCGGGCAGGTCAGCGCGACGATGTCGGCCTGAGCCAGCACCTCGTGGAGCTGGTCGGGCCGCACGATCGCCTCGATGTCGGCATGCGGCTCGGGGCTGCGGCGCACGCCGATGACGCGAAGGCCGAAGGCGGCGGCCAGCGTCGCCAGCCGCAGGCCGATGCGGCCCAAGCCCACGATCACCAGCGTCTTGCCGCCGAGTTCGTCCTCGCGCCGGGCGCGATCGCCGATCATCGGGCGCCAGGTCGCGGCGGTCTGGTTGTCGCGGGCGAGGTGGATCTGGCGGGTCAGGCCGAGGATCAGCGCCATGGCGTGCTCCGAGACCGCGCGCTCATTGGCTCCCTGGGCGCTCGCAAGCCGGATGCCGGCCGCCGCAAAAGCGGCCTTGTCGTACTGGTCCGTGCCGGCGCTGACCGACTGGACGAAGCGCAGCTTCGGGCAGGACGCGATCAGCTCGTTGCGCCAGAGACCCGACACCACCACGACATCGGCCTCCGGCGCCCGCGCCTTCAGCTCATCGAGCGAGCGGACCTCGAAGCTTTTGGCGGCATGCCCGCGCGTCGCGAACTCGGCCTGCAACTGGTAGGCGGCATGGGCGAAACAGATGGTCAGGTCGCTGGCAGGCGGCAGGGCGGGCATGGTGCGTTCCTTGGGGCGAGGCGTATTCGGGCAGGTTCGGCGATCAAACTAGCGAGCGGCTTCGGATCTGTCCCGGCGCGCGACGCATGCGGGCTTTACGATGCCCGCGAAGGCGGGGCGAAGGACGCCAGCGCCGCTTCCAACCGCGCCCAGGCCAGCGCATCGCCGGGCAGGCCGAAGCGCAGCCGGGTCGGATCGGCCTGGAAGCGGCGTACATAGAGCCCGTGGGCGCCGAGATGGGCGAAGAGCGCCGGCGCCGCGGGCGTCGACAGCAGCCGAAACAGGGCGGTGCCACCGATGACCTCGCCCAGCAGAGCCAGCAGCGCATCGAGCCTCGCGGCGTCGGCGGCGCGCGCGGCGCCGGCCTGCGCCCGCCACTCGGCATCGGCGAGCGCCTGCGCGCCGATTGCGAGTGCGGGACCGGCCACGGCCCAGGGGCCCATCGCGTCGCGCAGCGCCGAGACCCGATGCGCCTCGCCAATGGCGAAGCCGAGCCGGACACCGGCCAAACCATAGGTCTTGCCGAAGGAGCGCAGCACCAGCGTCGCAGGCGGCAGGGTCGGGACCAGGCTCGCCCCGGGCGTGAAGTCGCAGAAGGCCTCGTCGACGACCAGCAGCCCGCCGCGGGCGGCACAGCGCGCCGCGAGCGCGGCAAGCTCCGAGCCCGACAGCAGGCGCCCATCCGGGTTGTTGGGGTTCACCACCACCACCGTCGCGGCGTCGTCTGCCTGCGCCGGCGTGTCCGCCTCGACGACCGTGGCGCCCATCTTCCGCCAGGCGAGCGCATGCTCGGCATAGGTCGGGCCCAGCACGGCGACGGGTCCGGCCCCCACCAGATCCGGGACGACCCGCGGCAGGAGATCGATCAGGATCTGCGTGCCGGGCGCGGCGACGATCCCTGCCTTGGCCGGCACGCGATAGGCGTTTCGCGCCGCCGCCAGCAGCGCCGCCTCGTCATCGGCGGCGGGCAGGCGCTGCCAGAGGCTTAACGGCAGCGCCGGAAGCGGATAGGGGATCGGGTTGATCCCGGTGGAGAGATCGATCCAGGGCTCGGGCGCTTCCGGAAACAGCGCCCGCGCCCGGCCGAGATCGCCGCCATGCCAGATGCCCCCGGTCCCCGTCGTTTCGCCCATGGCTTTGTCTGATCTCTGGCCCGACACACTGCTTCTGCTGCTGGCCGCGCTCGCGATCGAGGCCGCGGTCGGCTATCCGCAGCGCTTGTATGCGCGGATCGGCCATCCCGTCACCTGGATTGGCGCACTGATCGCCGGGCTCGATCGCCGGCTGAACCGGGAGACGGTCAGCTTCGCCGCCCGAAAGGCGGCGGGCGTGGCCGCGCTCCTCATCCTGCTGGCGGTGGCGCTGGCCGGGGCTCTCGCGCTGACCACCCTGTGCCGACAGCTCGGGCCGGCAGGGCTGTTGCCGCTGGCGCTGCTCGCCTCGACGCTGCTGGCACAGCGCAGCCTTTACGAACACGTCGCGGCCGTCGCCCAGGGGCTGGAGACGGGAGGCCTCGCCGAGGGGCGCAAGGCGGTGTCGATGATCGTCGGCCGCAACCCCGACAGCCTCGACGAGGCCGGCGTTTCGCGCGCCGCGATCGAGAGCCTGTCGGAGAACTTTTCCGACGGGGTCGTGGCGCCGGCCTTCTGGCTCGGGGTCGCCGGACTGCCCGGCATCATCATGTACAAGGCGATCAACACCGCCGATTCGATGATCGGCCACCGGACGCCGCGCCATCTCGCCTTCGGCTGGGCCTCGGCGCGGCTCGACGACCTCGTCAACCTGCCGGCCTCGCGGCTGACCGCTCTGCTGATCGTGGCAGCCGCCGCGCTCGACCGCGACGCCGATGCGGCGGGTTCGTGGCGGGCCCTGCGCCGCGATGCGAACCGCCACCGCTCGCCCAATGCCGGCTGGCCGGAGGCGGCGATGGCGGGCGCGCTGGGCCTGAGGCTGGCGGGGCCGCGCATCTATGGCGATGTCACGGTCGAGGATGGCTGGATGGGCGACGGCCGGGCCGAGGCGACGGCAGCCGACATCCGGCGCGGCTTGCGGCTGTATCGCAAGGCTTGCGGGCTGTTGTGGGGGTTGGCGGCAGTGGGCGCGGCAGCAGCATTCGTCTAGCCGTCATGCTCGGGCTTGGCCCGAGCATCTCGTGCCGACAGAGGCACCGGCGTCCTTTTCGGGCTGAGTTTCTCGGGTCAAGCCCGAGAATGACGCGCCTCGCTCAAAACTCGATCCCTTCCTGCGCCTTCACGCCCGCGGTGAAATGGTGCTTCACCAGTGTCATCTCGGTCACGAGGTCGGCGGCCTCGATCAGCTCTGGCTTGGCGTTGCGGCCGGTGACGACGATGTGGAGATCGGGCCGGCGCGCCTGCAGCGTGGCGACGACCTCAGCCAGCGGCAGATAGTCGTAGCGTAGCGCGATGTTGAGCTCGTCCAGCACGATCAGGCGGATGCTCTCGTCGGCCATCAGCTCTTTGACCTTTTCGAAGGCGCGGGTGGCGGCGGCGATGTCGCGGGCCTTGTCCTGCGTCTCCCAGGTGAAGCCCTCGCCCATGGTGTGCCAGGCGATCTGATCGCCGAAGGCGTCGAGCGCCCGGCGCTCGCCGGTCTCCCACGCGCCCTTGATGAACTGCACCACGCCGACGCGCCAGCCATGGCCGAGCGCGCGCAGCATCAGCCCGAAGGCCGCCGTCGACTTGCCCTTGCCGGGGCCGGTGTTGACGATCAGAAGCCCCTTCTCGACCGTCTTGGAGGCGACTTCGGCATCCTGCAGCGCCTTGCGCTTCGCCATTTTCGCCTTGTACCGGGCGGCGTCGTCGGTCTCGTTCGTCATCGTCGTTCTCACGTCACGGGCCTGTTCACTTCACCTGCATCGGCAGACCGGCGACCATGAAGACCACGCGGCCGGCCCTTGCCGCAATCGCCTGATGCAGCCGGCCGGCCTCGTCGCGGAAGCGCCGCGCCAGCGCATTGTCGGGCACGATGCCCAGCCCAACCTCGTTGGAGACGAGGACGATGGGCGCGGTGGCCTGCGCGCAGGCCTCGATCAGGGCGCTGCCTGCAGCGGCGGTGTCATGCTCGGCGAGGATCAGATTGGTCAGCCAGAGCGTCAGGCAATCCACCAGCACGGGGCGCCCCTCTGGCAGGCCGCGGATGGCGCCGGGCAGATCGAGCGGCGCGTCGAGCGTGATCCAGTCCGCCGGCCGGCGGGCGCGGTGCTCGGCGATGCGCGCCGTCATCTCGTCGTCCCAGGCCTGGGCGGTTGCGATATAGGCCCAGGGGGGCGGCAGCGCCTCGATCAGCGCTTCGGCATGACGGCTTTTGCCCGAGCGGGCGCCGCCGAGGACGAGGGTGAGATGGGGCAGCAACATCAGGTTCGACTCGTCATGAAGTCCGTCATTGCGAACGCAGCGAAGCAATCCAGGCGTAGGCGCGCGCCATTCTGGATTGCTTCGCTGCGCTCGCGATGACGGCGGAAAGGCTTCGTCTGTCCATGCGGTCCATTGCACAGCCTCTCGCACATGGCTAATGATCGTCCCCGACGGTGCCTCCGCGAGGAGGTGAAAAGGGAACGCGGTGTGATGCCGCGGCTGCCCCCGCAACTGTAAGCGGCGAGTTCCGCGCCATCGGCCACTGGGAGCGATCCCGGGAAGGCGGCGTGGAATGACCAGACCCGCGAGCCAGGAGACCTGCCGTCGACAGTGTTCCTATGGGCCCATCGGACGGGGTGTTCCGACGGCGGCTGTGTTCGCGTGGCGATGGTCACGCGGCTCCGTCCTTGGGAACGTTGGCCGGTCGCAAGACCGGCCGCCTTCTGACGGAGACCGGAACCATGACGCTGCGCAACCGCCTGACCCTCGCCTTCACCGCCCTGCTCTGCAGCCCGGCGCTCGCCCACCACCCGATGGGCGGCAGCACGCCTTCGACACTGACCGACGGGCTGCTGTCGGGCCTCGGCCATCCCATTCTCGGGCTCGATCACCTCGCCGCGCTGGTCGCGGTCGGCCTCGTCGCCTCGCGCTACGCATCCGGCGCACTGCTGCTGCCCGTGCTCTGGATCGCCGGCATGGGGCTGGGCGCCTTCGCCCATATGAACAGCATCGATCTGCCGGCCGGGGAGATGCTGGTTGCGGGCAGCCTCGTGCTGATCGGCGCCATCGGCGTGCTCAAGCCTTCGCTGCCGCTGCCGGCTCTCGCCGTGCTCTTCGCCGCCGCCGGCTTCGCCCATGGCCACGCGCTCGCTGAATCGATCATCGGCGCCGACACCGCCGTGGTCGGTGCCTATCTCATCGGCCTCGTCGCGATCCAGGCCACCATCACGGTCGGCACGATCCTGCTGGTGCGGCGTCTGTTCTCGATGCCTGCAAACCTGCCGGTTCGGGCGGCCGCCGCCGCCATGGCCTGCATCGGCCTCGTCTTCCTGATCGCCGCCCTGCCCGCGACGGCCTGACGCCGGCTCGATCATGAGCACGTCCCTGCAGCAGCCGCGCCCGGAAACGGGCACGGCTCCCGTCCGCATCCTCGTCTGCGCGACCTGCCGCGCCGCCGGGGGCGACCCCGACGCGCCCCGGCCGGGCGCCGTTCTCGCCGCCGGCCTTCGCGACGCGCTCGACCCCACGCTCGATACCGCGGTCAGCGTCGAGACGGTGGAGTGCCTCTCCGTCTGCAAGCGCCCCTGCACGGTGGCGCTCAGCGGCGAGGGCCGCTGGACCTATGTCTATGGCGATCTCGACCCGGCGACGGGCGTCGAGACGCTGCTCACCTTCGCGCGCCAATACCGCGAAGCCCCGGACGGCATCGTGCCCTGGCGCGAGCGCGCCGAGGCGATCCGCAAGGGCGTGGTGGCGCGCCTTCCTCCCCTCCCGATCGCGGGTTCCCGATGAATTCCCTCTCGAAAACGCCCTGCACCATCATCACCGGCTTCCTCGGCGCCGGAAAGACGACGCTGGTTCGCCATCTGCTCGAGAATGCGGAGGGCAAGAGGCTCGCCGTGCTCGTCAACGAGTTCGGCGATCTCGGCTTCGACGGCGAGTTCCTCAAGGGCTGCGGCATTTCGGGCTGCACCGAGGAGGACGTCGTCGAGCTGCCGAACGGCTGCATCTGCTGCACGGTGGCGGATGATTTCGTGCCGGCGCTGGAAAAGCTGCTGAACCGGGCCGACCCGCCGCAGCACATCCTGATCGAGACCTCCGGGCTGGCTCTGCCCAAGCCGCTGGTCCAGGCCTTCAACTGGCCGGCGATCCGGGCCCGCGTCACGGTCGACGGTGTCATCGCAGTGGTCGACGGGCCGGCGGTGGCCGAGGGCCAGTTCGCCGACGACCCCGAGGCGCTCGCCGCCCAGCGCGCGCAGGACGCCTCCGTCGAGCACGACAACCCGCTGGAGGAGGTCTTCGAGGACCAGATCCTCTGTGCCGACCTGATCCTGCTCAACAAGAGCGACCTGATCGACACAGCGACGCGCGAGCGGGTCAAGAGCGAGATTTCGGCGCATCTGCCCAAGGCGATCAAGATCGTCGAGACCCGCCATGGCACGATCGAGCCCGCGCTGATCCTGGGCCTGAGCGCCGCGGCGGAGGCCGATCTGGCATCGCGGCCCTCGCATCACGGCGATGGCGAGGACCATGAGCATGACGATTTCGATTCGGTCGCGCTGGCGCTGCCGGACGGACTCGCCCCCGACACGCTGTCGGCACGCCTCGGCAAGGCGGCCGAAGCGCAGGGCGTGCTGCGGCTGAAGGGCTTCGCCGCCGTACCGGGCAAGCCGATGCGGCTCGTCGTGCAGGGTGTCGGCCGCCGCGTCAGCCATCATTTCGACCGGGCCTGGACCGAGGGCGAAGCGCGCGACGGGCGTCTCACCGTGATCGGGCTCAAGGGCTTCGACGTGAAGGCGGTGGAGGCTGCGCTCGCCGGCGCCTGAGCGGCGGCCCTTTTCGAAAGCCAGTCATGCATCTGCTCCCGACCAGCGAGATCAGGCTCGAAGACGGCGAGGACGCCGTCGATCTCGGCTTGGCCGCGGGGGATGTCGTCGTGCTGTCCTTCGCCGACAGCGATCTCTCCGCGCTGGCGGCGGCGGCCAGTGACTGCGATCTCACTGTCCGCCTCGCCTCGCTGCGGCGGCTGCGGCACCCGCTCTCGGTCGATCTCCTGATCGAGAAGACGGTGGCGCAGAGCCGCTTCGTCCTGGTGCGCTGCCTCGGCGGGCTGGATTACTGGCGCTACGGCATCGAGCAGATCAGCGAGATCTGCCGGCGCGAGGGTATCGCGCTGGCGGTGCTGCCCGGCGACGACCGCGACGACGAGCGGCTGGCGGGCTACGGGACAGTGCCGCCGGCCTGCGCGCGCGCCATCCTGTCCTACTTCCACGCCGGTGGCGGGGCGGAGAACATGCGGCGCCTGCTGGCGGTGGCGGCGGGGTATCTCGGCCGCGACCGGCCGCCGTCTCACCTTGCGCCTCTGCCCCTCCCGCCGCTGTTCGCGCTGGGCGCCAACGCCGCGCCGATGTCCTGGCGCGAGGCGCTCGCCACCTTGCCCGACCGGCCCTTCGTGCCGATCCTGGTCTATCGCTCGGCCGTCAGCGCCGACGACACCGCCACGGGCGAAGCGCTGGTGGCGGCGCTCGTCGCGCGTGGACAAGCCCCGCTGATCTTGGCCCTGACCAGCCTGAAGGACCCGGCTGTCACCGCCGAACTCGCAGCGTTGATCGCGACGCGGCAGCCGGTGGCGATCGTCGCCACAACCGCCTTCTCGGCGCGCGAGGGCGACGATTTCGTGCTCGATGCCGCCGATTGCCCCGTGTTTCAGGCGATGCCGGTCGGCAGTGCGCGCGACGCCTGGGCCGCCTCGACGCGGGGCCTCTCGGCGGCCGATCTCGCCATGCAGGTGGCGCTGCCGGAATTCGACGGACGGCTGGGCACCATCCCCGTCGCCTTCAAGGCCGAGACCACCGACCCCGCGACGGGGCTGGCGACGCGCCGGCTGGTGCCCGACGCGGAGGGCATCAAAGCGCTCGCAGATCTCGCCAGCAGCTGGATCGCGCTGGCGTCGAAGCCGGCTGCGCAGCGCCGGCTGGCGCTGGTGATGTCGGATTATCCCGCGCGCGGCGGCCGGGCGGGCTTCGCGGTCGGGCTCGACACGCCGGCGAGCGTCGATGCGATCCGGAGGCTGCTGGCGGAGGCGGGGTACGACATCCCATCCCGTCATTGCGAGCGCAGCGAAGCAATCCAGGGGGACGTCGAGCGAGACGGTTCTGGATTGCTTCGCTGCGCTCGCAATGACGGCCAAACCCTCATGGCCGCCCTCACCACCGGCCCGGCCAACCTCACCCTCTCCCTCGACGCCTACTCAGCATGGCTCGCCACCATCCCCCCCGACGCCCGCGAGGCGCTGCTCGCCGCCCATGGCGCGCCCGAGGCCGATCCGGCCGTCAGCGACGGCGCCTTCTGCTTCCGCGCCGTCGCGGACGGTGCCCTCACCATCGCGCTGCAGCCGCCGCGCGATGCGACGCCCGACCGGAAAGCCCGCTATCACGACCCCGATGCGCCGCCCTCCCATGGCTATCTCGCCTTCTACCGCGCGCTGCGCGAGACGGCCGGCATCGACGCGCTGATCCATCTGGGCACCCATGGCACGACCGAATGGCTGCCGGGCAAGGCGGTGGCGCTGTCGTCCTCCTGCTGGCCGCGGCTGGTCACGCAGGGGCTGCCGGTGGTCTACCCTTACGTGGTCGACGACCCCGGCGAGGCCGCGCCGGCCAAGCGGCGGCTCTCGGCGGTGACGCTTGGCCATCTGCCGCCACCGCTGGCGGAGATCGGGGCTGGCGGCGAGACGGCGCTGCTGCGCGACCTCGTCGAGGAGTTCAGCCAGGCGCAGGTGCTCGATCCGCGTCGCGCCGACATTGTCGCGAGCGAAATCCGGGCGCGGGCCCAGGCCAGCGGGCTGGCGGAATCCTGCGGCGTCACGCCCGATCTGCCGATGAGCGAGGCGCTGACGCGGCTCGACGCGCATCTCTGCGACATCGCCGAACTGCCCTTCCGCGACGGCTTACATGTCTTCGGCCGGTCGGCGCTCGATCCGGGTTCCGCCAAAGCCGAGCGCGAGGGGCTGCTGCGCGCGCTCGACGGGCGCTTCGTGCCGCCCGGCCCCGCCGGCTCACCGCATCGCGGCCGGCCCGACGTGCTGCCGACCGGGCGCAACCTCTCGACGCTCGACCCGCGCGCGATCCCGACCCGAGCAGCCGCGCGGCTGGGCGCGCTGGCGGCGCAGGCCGTGATCGCGCGGCATCTGCAGGATGAGGGCGAGCCGCCACGCCGGATCGTGATGGATCTCTGGGCCTCGCCGACGCTGCGCTCGGGCGGCGAGGACATCGCCCATGCGCTGGCGCTGATGGGGGTCACGCCGCTCTGGGACGATGCCTCGACGCGCGTCACCGGCTTCGCGATCACGCCGCTGCCGAAGCTCGAGCATCCGCGCATCGACGTGACGGTGCGCATCTCGGGCGCCTTCCGCGACACGTTTCCGAGCCAGGTCGCGCTGCTCGACGCGGCGGCGCGCGCCGTCGCGATGCTGGACGAACCGGACGACTGGAACGAGCCCGCCGCCGCGCGCCGTCGCGGCGAGGCCGGGGCGCGCGTCTTCGGCGCCGCACCGGGCCGCTATGGCGCGGCCGTCGCCGACCGGGCGCTCGATGGCCATTGGACCAGCCGCGACGAGCTGGGCGCGGCCTATCTCGCCGCCTCCAGCCACGCCTATGGCGGCCCGGAGGGCGCGGGGCATGTCGATGACAGCTTCTCCGCCCGAATCCGGACCGCCGACGCCTTCGTGCATGTCAGCGACACCGCCGGGCGCGACATTCTCGAAGCCTCGAGCGCCGCCGACGTCATCGGCGGGCTTGCGGCCGCGGCGCAGTCGCTCGGGGCCGCGCCGGCGCTCTACAGCCTCGACTCCTCGAACCCGGAGACGCCGAAGGCGCGCACGCTGGCGGAGGACATCGCCCGCATCGTCCATGGCCGGCTGACGCATCCGCGCTGGATCGCCTCCCATCTCGCCCATGGCTGGCGCGGCGCGGCGGAACTCGCGGAAGCGGTGGACACGCTCTTCGTCTTCGCCGCCAGCACGGACGCCGTCTCCGACGGGCTGTTCGATGCCGTGTTCCAGGCCTGGTGCGCCGATGCCGCCGTCTGGTCCGCGATCGAGGCCGCCAATGCCCCGGCCGCCGAAGCGATCCGCTCGCGGCTGGCGGATGCGGCCAGGCGCGGTCTGTGGACGAGCCGGCGCAATTCGGTGGGGTCGTTTCTGGCGGGCATGCCCGCGACGCGGGAGGCGGCGGAATGAACGCCCCCTCCCCCGAAACCCTGCGGCGCGGCTGGTGCCCGAGCACGCTCAAACCCATGGAGACCGGCGATGGCTGGCTGGTGCGGCTGCATCCGCCCGGCGCCTGCCTGACGCCGGCCCAGCTGCGGCGCATCGCGGCGCTGGCCGCCCGGCACGGTAACGGGCTGATCGAGATTTCGGCGCGCGGCAACATGCAGTTGCGCGGCGTCACGGCGGACAGCCATCCGGCGCTGGTTACGACGCTGCTGGCGGAGCGGCTGGTCGACGAGCATGACGGCGACGGCCCGCAAAGGCTGACTCTGGTCTCGCCGCTGGCGTGCCTCCCCCGTCTTTGCGAGGAGCGAAACGACGAAGCAATCCAGGCGGCGTCGAGCGCGTCCGGGCTGGATTGCTTCGCTTCGCTCGCAATGACGCGTTCACGCGTCCAGCCTCCATCCTCGCCCGCCGGCTCCAGCGACCTGATCGATGCTCTCGCCCTTGCGACCGAGATCGAGGTGCGCGGGCGCGAGATCTCCGGCCTGCCTGCCAAGTTCGCCGTCATCGTCGATGGGGGCGGCGAATCATCCCTCGAGGCCTTCGCGGGGGACATCCGCATCGTCGCGACCGCGCCGGGGCGGGTGGTGATCGCGCTGGCCGACAGGCTCTGGTTCGGCCCCGTCGCTGAAGGCGAGGCCGGATCCGCCGTCGCCCGGGCTATGGCCCGCTTCGCCGCGCGACGGGCGCAGGCGCCCGACACCATCCGCCGCATGGGCGATCTCGCGGCCGCGGAGCTGGCGGCGCTCTGCGATCTTCCTGCGACAGAGCCGCTGCCACAGCGCCCCGCGCCCCGGCGGGCCGGGCTGTTTGCACTCGGCGACAGTTGCGCCGCGCTGGTCGGGCTGCCCTTCGGTCGCGCGGCGGCCGCGACGCTCGACCGTCTCGCACAAGCGGCCGCGAGGCTGGGCTGCCCGGAGATTCGCCTCTCGCCCTGGCGCGGGATCGCCTTTCGCGGGCTGTCGCAGCCCGATGCGACGACCCTGCTCGAAAGCGCGGCGGCGGACGGCCTGATCACGCGTGACGACGACCCGCGCCTGTCGGTGCAGGCCTGCGCCGGCGTGCCCGCCTGCAGCCGGGCGGAGGCTCCGGCGATGGCGGATGCGGCGCGGCTCGCCCAAGTGCTGGCACCTGACCTCGCCGGGGGCCTGACCCTGCATGTCTCGGGGTGCGTCAAATCCTGCGCGCGGCCGGGCGCCAGCGATCTGACGCTGGTCGGCGAGGGCGGGCGCTACCGCATCGTCATCGGCGGCGCCGCGCGGGACAGCGCCCTCGCCACCCTTGACCTTTCCGCCCTGCTGACGCGATTGCAGCCCGGACAGGACCTTCATGCCCGCCTGAGCGCGGCGGGCCGGCTTTCAGGACCGACCAAGTGACGACGGGTTACGACTATATCCGCGATGGCGGGGCGATCTATGAGCGCTCCTTCGCGATCATCCGGGCCGAGGCCGATCTCTCGCGCTTTGTGGGTCGCGCCGCCCATGTCGTGGTCCGGATGATCCATGCCTGCGGCATGACCGACCTGCCTGACGATGTGGAGATGTCGCCCGATTTCGCGGGTGCCGCCGAAGCCGCGCTGAAGGAGGGTGCGCCGATCCTCTGCGACGCCAAGATGGTCGCCAATGGCGTGACGCCGTCCCGCCTGCCGGCGCGCAACCCGGTGATCTGCACGCTCGACGATCCCCGCACCGCGCCGCTGGCCGCCGAGATGGGCACGACGCGCTCGGCCGCAGCGATGGAGCTGTGGCGGCCGCATCTGGCGGGCGCGCTCGTCGTCATCGGCAATGCGCCGACCTCGCTGTTCCGGCTGCTGGAGATGCTCGATGCCGGTGCGCCCAAGCCGGCTGCCGTGATCGGCATCCCCGTCGGCTTCGTCGGCGCGGCGGAATCGAAGCAGGCGCTGGCGCAGGACGGGCGCGTGCCCTTCCTGGTCGTCCATGGGCGGCGCGGCGGCTCGGCGATGGCGGCAGCGGCCGTCAACGCGCTGGCGCAAGAGAAGGAGTGAGCCGGTGAGCTTCGAGCCGGCCAAGAATCCTTTGGGAAAGATACTTTTGTTCGGCGTGGGCCTCGGCCCCGGCGACCCTGACTACATGACCGTGCGCGCCCGCGACATCATCCTGAGCGCCGACCGGCTGGTGCATTTCTGCAAGCGCGGCCGGCGTGGCCATGCCCGCATCACGGCGGACGCCGTCGTCGGGCAAGATGCCGCCCGCGAGATCGCGCTCGCCTTCCCGGTGACGATCGAGGTCCCGGTCGAGGACGAGGGCTATAGCGGCCCGATCACGCAGTTCTACGACGAATCCGCGGCGCTGCTCGCCGCCGAGATGGAGGCCGGGCGCAGCGTCGCGGTGCTCTGCGATGGCGACCCGTTCTTCTACGGCTCCTTCATGCATCTCTGGCGGCGGCTGGCGCATCGCTTCCCGACCGAGGTCGTGCCGGGCGTCACCGGCATGGCTGGCGCCTGGACGCGCGCCAACGCGCCGATCACCTGGGGCGACGACATCCTGACAGTGCTGCCGGGCACGCTGCCCGAGGCCGAGCTGGTGCGGCGCCTCGGCGATACGGACGCGGCGGTGATCATGAAGCTCGGCCGCAACCTGCCCAAGGTGCGCCGCGCGCTGGAGGCGACGGGACTGATCGAACGGGCGATCTATGTCGAGCAGGCGACGATGGCTGGACAGGCGATCATCCGCCTCAGCGAGCGCGGCGACGCAGAGGCGCCCTATTTCTCGATGGTGCTGGTTCCCGGCGAGGGGCGGCGGCTGTGAGCGGCTCCCTCACCATTGTCGGCCTCGGCCCCGGGCCGGCGCAGTGGCTGACGCCGGCGGCGCAGGCCGCGATCGAGGCCGCCTCCGACCTGATCGGCTACGGGCCCTATCTCGACCGCATCCAAGCGCGCGACGGCCAGACGAAGCACGCCTCCGACAACCGCGTCGAGATCGACCGGGCGACCCATGCGCTGCAGCTGGCGGCGGCGGGGAAGACCGTCGCGGTCGTCTCCGGCGGCGACCCCGGCGTCTTCGCCATGGCGGCGGCCGTGTTCGAGGCGCTGGAGGCGGGCGATCCGGCCTGGCTGTCCCTGCCGATCGCGATCGAGCCCGGCGTCACCGCGATGCTGGCGGCGGCGGCAAAGGCCGGCGCGCCACTGGGCGGCGATTTCTGCGCAATCTCGCTCTCGGACAATCTCAAGCCCTGGGAGGTGGTGACCGCGCGGCTCGAGGCGGTGCTCGCCGCAGACCTCGTGACCTGCCTCTACAACCCGATCTCGAAGGCGCGGCCCTGGCAGCTCCGAGCGGCGCTGGAACTGGCCGCCCGCCATCGCGAGCCGCAGACGCCGGTGATCTTCGCCCGCGCCGTCGGGCGCCCCGACGAGGCCCTGCGCATCCTGACGCTGGCGGGAGCGATCGAAGCCGCGGCGACCGCCGACATGGCGACGCTGGTGATGATCGGCGCGTCGAGCACGCGGCTGATCGCGCGGCCCGGCGAGGTCGCGCCTTATGTCTATACGCCGCGCTCGGTGACGAAGAGCCCCTGCGCCACCAGCCAGGGCAGGACCTGATCGACATGGGCGACGGTCTCGACATCCGGTTTGGGCGGGCGGGCGACCATGATCACCGGCAGGCCGAGCCGGCGCGCGGCGATGAGCTTGCCGGCCGTGGCGTCCCCGCCGGAATTCTTGCTGACGAGCAGTTCGATGCGCTTCGCGCGCATCAGCGCCTCCTCGTCCTCGGCGCGGAAC
Source organism: Bosea sp. RAC05 (assembly GCF_001713455.1). NCBI lineage: Bacteria > Pseudomonadati > Pseudomonadota > Alphaproteobacteria > Hyphomicrobiales > Alloboseaceae > Allobosea > Allobosea sp. RAC05. The sequence continues at coordinate 933,864 of NZ_CP016464.1, read as the reverse complement.
GGGCCGCGCTGCTGGATGACCTCGACATGGGGCGCGGGCAGGCGGTCGCCGATCGGCTCGATGGCGCGCACGAGATAATGATGCTGCGGCGCCTGCGCGAAAACCGGCAGATCGAGCCGGCCGATCGTCAGGAAGACGCGGCGCGGCGGCTCGCCCAGCGCGGCGGCCGCGGCCTCCATGTCGGGCACGTCGCGCCAGTCGTCGCCGGCTTCCGGCTGCCAGGGCGCGCGGCGGATGGCGAGCAGCGGCACGCCTTCGGCCTTGCAGGCATGCTCGGCATTGAAGGGCATGATCGCCGCGAAGGGATGCGTCGCGTCGATGACGGCAATGATGCCCTCGTCGCGCAGATACTGCCTGAGCCCCTCGACGCCGCCGAAGCCTCCCACGCGCACGGGGAGATTCACCGGCCGGGGGTCGACGGTGTGGCCCGCCAGCGAGATGATGGCGCGGATTTCGGGCGCCTGCTCGGCCAGATGCTGGTCGAGCGCCGCCGCTTCGCCGGTTCCACCGAGGATGAGCACGGTCATGTCCCCAGTTACGCTTGAAACCGAGAGCCTGTCGAGCGGCGAGGCTGCGACCGCGCCCTGGCTGTCCCTGATCGGGCTGGGCGAGGACGGCCCCGCCGGGCTCTGCGCGCAGGCGAAGACGGCGCTGGCCGAGGCGGAGATCGTCTTCGGCGGCGAGCGCCATATCGCGCTGGTCGGCTCCGTGCCCGGGGAACTGCGGCCCTGGCCGCAGCCCTTCCGCAATGCGCTCCCTCAGATCCTGGCGGAGCGCGGCCGCAAGGTCTGCGTGCTCGCGACCAGCGACCCGTTCCATTACGGCATCGGCAACAGCCTGAGCCGCGCCATCCCGGCGCAGGAGATGCGGATCATCCCGCAATCCTCCTCCTTCTCGATGGCCTGCACACGGATGCGCTGGCCGCAGGAGGAGTGCGCGCTGGTCTCGCTGCATGGCCGCACGCTGTTTCGGATCGTGCCGCATCTCCAGCCGCAGGCGCGCATCCTCGCCCTGTCCTGGGACGAGACGACGCCGCGGGCGGTGGCGGAGCTGCTGACCGCGCGCGGGATGGGGGCGAGCCGCCTGACCGTGCTGGAGTCGCTCGGCGGCCCGCAGGAGCGCATCCGCGAGACCCGTGCCGACGCCTTCGCCTTCGACGACATCGTGCCACTCAACATGATCGCGGTGGCGGTCGATGCCGGCCGGGATGCGCGCGTGCTGCCGCTCTCGCCGGGGCTCGACGAGGAGTGGTTCGCCCATGACGGGCAGATCACCAAATCCGAGGTCCGCGCCATCACCATCTCCGCGCTCGCCCCGCGGGCGGGCGAGTTGCTCTGGGATGTCGGAGCGGGATCGGGCTCGGTCGGCATCGAATGGTGCCAGCGCCATCCGCGCAACGCGGCCATCGCCTTCGAAGCGAAGGCGGAGCGGGTCGGGCGGATCACCCGCAACAGCCTGGAACTCGGCGGGCTGTCGGTGACGGTGACGGGCGAGGCGCCGGCGGGCTTTGCCGCGCAGCCCGCGCCCGATGCCGTCTTCATCGGCGGCGGGCTGACGGTCGAGGGGCTGTTCGAGGGCGCCTGGGCGGCGCTGAAGCCCGGCGGGCGTCTCGTCGCCAATGTCGTCACGCTGGAGGGCGAGGCGAAGCTCGCGGCACTGCATGCGCTGCATGGCGGCTCGCTGCGGCGCATCGCGATCGACCGGCTCGTCCCCGTCGGCGGCAAGCATGGCTGGCGCCCGGCGATGCCGGTGACGCAGTGGCGGGTCGAGAAGCCGTGACCGGCCGTCTCGTCGTCGGGCTGGGCCTGCGCGCCGACACCACCGAAGCGGATATCCTCGCCTGCCTCGACGCGGCGCTGGCGATCGCCGGCCTGTCGGGCGAGGCGACGCCGCGTCTGGCGACGCTGGCGAGCCGGATCGGCGAACCCGGGCTCGCCGCCGCCGCCGTCAGCCGGGCGGCCGAGCTGATCGGCGTACCCGACGAGGCGCTCAAAGGCTTCGAAGCCAGCTGCGCCACGCGTTCGACGCGGATCGCCTCGCTCTACGGCGTCGGGTCGGTGGCGGAAGCTGCCGCGCTCGCAGCCGCCGGGCCGGGCGGGACGCTGGTGCAGCCGCGCATCGCCACCGCCCGCGTCACCTGCGCGCTGGCGCGGTCATCATCATGAAGCGCGCGGCATGACGATCCATTTCATCGGCGCCGGGCCCGGCGCGCCCGACCTCATCACGCTGCGCGGGCGCGACCTGATCGCCTCCTGCCCGGTCTGCCTCTTTGCGGGCTCGCTGATCCCCAAGGCGATGCTCGACTGGTGCCCGCCGGGCGCGCGCATCGTCGACACGGCGCCGCTCGATCTCGACGCGATCATCGCCGAGATGGCCGCCGCCCATGAGGCCGGGCAGGACGTGGCCCGGCTACATTCCGGCGACCTTTCGATCTGGAGTGCGACCGGCGAGCAGATGCGCCGGCTGGATGCGCTCGCCATCCCCTACAGCGTGACGCCAGGCGTGCCGGCCTTCGCGGCCGCCGCCGCGACGCTCAAGCGCGAGCTGACCCTGCCGGGGCTGGCGCAGTCACTGGTGCTGACGCGCACCTCGGGCCGGGCTTCCGCCATGCCGGAGCGGGAGCGGCTCGCCACCTTCGCGGCTTCGGGTGCGACGCTGGCGATCCATCTCTCGATCCATGTCGTCGAGCAGGTCGTCGCGGAGCTGTCGCCCTTCTACGGGGAGGCGTGCCCGGTCGCGATCGTGTTCCGGGCCTCCTGGCCGGACGAGCGCGTGCTGCGCGGAACACTGTCCACGATCGCGGCGCAGGTGCGCGAGTCCGGGCTGGAGCGGACCGCACTGATCCTGGTCGGCCCGGCGCTGGCGGCGGAGGATTTCGGCGAGAGCGCGCTGTACTCGACGGGCTATGACCGCCGCTTCCGGCCGGGGGGCGGGGTATGAGAATGACCGCCCACCCCCATCATTGCGAGCGCAGCGAAGCAATCCAGACCGGCTCGCTCGGCACCTTCCTGGATTGCTTCGTCGCTTACGCTCCTCGCAATGACGGAGGAGCCCGTCCATGACCGCGCCCGGCCTGATCATCGCCGCGCCGCGCTCCGGCTCGGGCAAGACCACGATCACGCTCGGCCTGCAGCGGGCGCTGACGCGGCGCGGGCTGGTGGTGCGCGGGCTGAAATGCGGGCCCGATTACATCGACCCGGCCTTCCACGCCGCCGCGACCGGCGCACCCAGCGCCAATCTCGATTCCTTCGCCATGCCCGACGCGCTGCTGCGCGCGATCGCCGGCGATGCGGCCGAGGGTGCCGACCTCGTCATCGCGGAAGGGTCGATGGGGCTGTTCGACGCCGTGCCGGGGCCGCAGGGGCACACCGGCGCGAGCGCCGACATCGCCGCGCTGCTGGGCTGGCCCGTCGTGCTGGTGATCGACGTTTCCGGCCAGGCGCAGTCTGCGGCGGCGATTGCGCTCGGCTGCATGCATTACGACCCGCGCATCACCATCGCGGGCGTGATCCTCAACAAGGTCGCCAGCGAGCGGCACCGCCGGCTGGTGGCGCAGGGGATGGAAAAGATCGGCCTACCGGTGCTCGGCGCGCTGCCGCGCGAGGCCAGCCTGATCCTGCCCGAGCGCCATCTCGGGCTGGTCCAGGCCGGCGAGACCGCCGATCTCGAGGCGCGGCTCGAGGCGCTCGCCGATGCGGTGACGGCTGCGGTCGATCTCGACGCCGTCAGGGCGGCCGCCCTGACGACTCATTTGCCGGCTATGGGGGTGGCGATCCCGCGCCTGCCGGCGCCCGGCCGGCGCATCGCGATCGCGCGTGATGCCGCCTTCAGCTTCGTCTATCCGCATGTCGAGGCCGGCTGGCGGGCGGCGGGCGCCGTGCTGGTGCCGTTCTCGCCGCTGGCGGACGAGCCGCCGCCCGAGGATTGCGATGCCTGCTGGCTGCCGGGCGGCTATCCCGAGCTTCATGCGGGCGCGATCGCCGGCGCCGACCGCTTTCTCGCAGGCCTGCGCGCCTTCGCGCAGACCCGACCTGTGCATGGCGAGTGCGGCGGCTACATGGTGCTGGGGCGCACCCTGATCGATGCGGACGGGGTCTGCCACGCCATGGCCGGGCTGCTCTCGGTCGAGACCTCCTTCGCGAAGCGGAAGATGAATCTCGGCTACCGCCGCGCCGTGCTCGAGGCCGACGCGCCGCTCGGCGCGGCCGGCGCGGGGCTTACCGGCCATGAGTTCCACTACGCGACGATCGTCACCCAGGGCGAGGACCCGCCGCTGGCGCTGGTGACTGACCCGCATGGCTCGGCACCCGCCCCCGCCGGCAGCCGGCGCGGCCACGTCACGGGCTCGTTCTTCCATGCTATCGCGGTGGCGGGGTGAGCGTGGACCAGCCCAGCCACCCTCCCCGCTTCGACGAGGCGTTCGCCGCCCAGTTCGCCGAGCTCCTGGCCTGGCGGCGCGATGTCCGGCGCTTCCGGCGCGACGCCTTGCCGGAGGGCCTGGTCGAACGGCTGCTGGCGCAGGCGGAGCTGTCGCCCTCGGTCGGCCATTCGCAGCCCTGGCGTTTTCTGCGCGTGCGCGACGAGGTCCAGCGCGCGGCCGCGCTGGCGAGTTTCGCGCGCTGCAACGCCGATGCGCTCGCGGATTTCGAGGGCGAGCGGGCGCGGCTCTATGCCAGCCTGAAGCTCGAAGGCATGCGCGAGGCGCCCGAGCAGATCGCGGTGTTCTGCGACCATGGCACGGCGCAGGGCCATGGCCTCGGCCGCAAGACGATGCCGGAGATGCTTGACTATTCGGTGGTCGCTGCGATCACGCAGTTCTGGCTGGCGGCACGGGTGGCGGGCGTCGGCGTCGGCTGGGTCTCGATCCTCGAGCCGGAGATCGTGCGGAAGGCGCTGGGCGTGCCGCCCGAGTGGAATCTGATCGCCTGGCTCTGCGTCGGCTGGCCGGAGGCCGAGAGCGAGGTGCCCGAGTTGGTCAAGGCGGGGTGGGAGCCCGGACGGCCGCCCGCGCGCGCCGGAACGAGGTGACGATGCGCAGATTGCTGATCATCGGGATCGGCGCCGGCGACCCGGACCAGATGACGGTCCAGGCGATCGCGGCGCTCAACCGGGCGGATGTGATCTTCCTGCCCGACAAGGGGCAGGAGAAGGCGGCCCTGCGCCATCTGCGCGAGGCGATCTGCGCGCGCTTCATCGAGAAGCCCTGGCGCAGCGTGACGATGGAAACGCCGCGCCGCGCCGAGGCCGGCGACGATTATCGCGGCGTCGTCGACGACTGGCACGCCCGCATCGCCGCGGCCTACGAGGCCCTGTTCCGGCAGGAGCTGGCGGAGGGGCAGACCGGCGCCCTCCTGGTCTGGGGCGATCCCGCGCTCTATGACAGCACGCTGCGCATCGTCGAGCGCGTCCGCGACGGTGGCCTGCCGCTGGACTGGCAGGTCATCCCCGGAATCAGCAGCGTCCAGGCGCTCGCCGCCCGCCACCGGATCCCGCTCAACCGCATCGGCGAGCCCGTGCTGATCACCACCGGCCGCAAGCTGGCGGAGGGCCTGCCGCTGGCGCCGGACGGCGTCGTCGTCATGCTCGACGGCGAACAGGCCTTCGCCAAAATCCCGCCCGAGGGGCTGGAGATCTTCTGGGGCGCCTATCTCGGCACGCCCGACGAGATCCTGATCGCCGGCCCGCTCGCCGAGGTCGCCGACGACATCGCGCGGGTTCGCGCCGCAGCGCGCGAGCGCCATGGCTGGATCATGGACATCTACCTGCTGCGGCGGCGCTAGGCGGCCATGCACGGGCGCATGCTTGCCCCGCGCCGCGCGGCCATGCCAGATGCCGGCATCGACTGCGGGACGAGCCATGCCTTCGACCAGACGCGACAAGGCCGCCGAACAGGGCGCCGAGCGGGATGTCCTCGATCTCGGCGGCTATGTCCCCTATTTCCTGACGGCGATCTCCAACACCTGGTCGCGCAGCTCGTCGCGGCTTTATCTGGAGCGCTTCGGCATTGGCGTCACCGAATGGCGGGTGATGTCGCAGCTCGCGATCGAGCCCGGCATCCCGGCGCAGCGCATCTGCGAGGTCATCGCGCTCGACAAGGGCGCCGTCAGCCGCAGCGCCGCGGCCTTGGTGGCGGCCGGCCATGTCGCGGAACGGCCCGACACGCGCGACGCCCGCCGCCAGCTCCTCGAACTCACGGCCAGCGGCTATGGCCTGCATGACCAGCTGATTGCGCTCGCGACCGCGCGCGAGCAGCTGATGCTCGAGGGCTTCAGCCCGCAGGAGCGCGCGCAGCTGCTCGATTTCCTGCGCCGGATGCAGGCGCGGCTGCCGGCCCTGCGCGAGTTCGCCCCGCCATCCGGCGAGGGCGGCTAGCTCACCAGCGACGATAGCCGTAGCCGAAGCCATAGCCGCCATAGAAGCCGCCGAAATCCTGGTAGACATAGGTGCGCCGCACCGCCGCCCGCTCGACGTCGATCGTCTGCATGCATTGCGCGAAGGCGTCCGTACCCTGCCGGAAGCCATAGCCACGACACTGCTCCATATCGAGCGCGCGGCGCTCCTCCAGCGTCATGCAGCCGCTGGCGGTCAGCGCCAGGGCGAGGGCGGCGAGCGGCGCGATCTTCATGTCCGGCGTCCTTCGGTCGGCACGATCCAGGCCAAAATGGCCTCCGCCAGAAAAGGCCGCAAATGAGTCGAGATTGCGAAAGCGCTCAGGCGTAGCGGCGCGAGGCCGCACCATGGGCGCGCCGGAGCGCCGCGAGGTCGAGGCCGGGGATCGCCCCGTCGACCACGCGCCAGCGACCGGCGACCATGACGCGGTCGGCCCGGTGCGCGCCGCACAGCACCAGCGCGGCGACCGGGTCATGCGCGCCGGAGAAACGCAGCTCGTCCAGCCGGTAGAGCGCGAGATCGGCCTGGAAGCCCGGCGCGATCGTGCCGATGTCGGAGCGGCCGAGGCAGCGCGCGGAGCCTTGCGTCGCCCAGCGGATGACGTCGCGCGCAGTCACCGCGGCGGCGCTTTCATAACGCAGCCGATTGATCAGCAGCGCGTGGCGCAGCTCCTCCATCAGGTTCGAGCCGTCATTGGAGGCCGAACCGTCGACGCCGAGCCCGAGCGGCGCGCCGGCCGCCTCCAGCTCGCGCGTGCGGCAGAAGCCGGAGGCGAGCACGCCGTTCGAGGTCGGGCAATGGCAGACGCCGACTCCGGCCCGGCCCAGCCGGTCGCATTCCTCGCAGGAGAAATGCACGCCATGGGCGAGCCAGGTCTTCGGCCGCATCCAGCCGGTCTCCTCGAGCAGGTCGAGCGGGCGCTTGCCGTAGACCTGGAGGCAATAGGCGTCCTCGTCCTTCGTCTCGGCGAGATGGGTGTGAAGCGGCGCGTCGAAGCGCGCCGCCAATTCCGCCGATTTCGCCATCAGGGACGGCGTCACCGAAAACGGCGAGCAGGGCGCCAGCGCGATCTGGATCATGCTGCCGGGCGCGGGATCGTGGAAGAGCCGCAGCACGCGCTCGCTGTCGGCGAGGATGGTGTCCTCGTCCTGCACCACCGTGTCGGGCGGCAGCCCGCCATCCTTCTGCGACAGGTTCATCGAGCCACGCGAGATCGTGGCGCGGATGCCGAGCGCGCGCGCCTCCTCCACGGCGATGTCGACGGCATCCTCCAGCCCGGGCGGGTAGAGGTAATGATGGTCGGCCGCCGTGGTGCAGCCCGAGAGCAGCAGCTCGGCCAGCGCCGCCCGCACGGCCAACCGCAGATCCTCGGGCGTCAGCCGCGCCCAGAGCGGATAGAGCGCGGTGAGCCAGGGAAACAATTCGCGGTCGATCGCGGCCGGATGGGCGCGCGTCAGCGTCTGGTAGAAATGGTGATGCGTGTTGATCAGGCCGGGCAGGACGACATGCTCCGACGCATCGAACACGGCATCGACCGGCGCGGCCGGCTCTCCGCCCGCCGCGACCAACTCGGCGATGACGCCCCCCTCGACCACGACACCGCCCGAGGCGTTCTCGGCGACGATGCCGAGCGGGTTCCTGATCCAGAGGCGCATGAGAGGTCCGGCGGGTTGGCAAGGTTGTGGCCGAGACTGCCGCCGCGACCGGGCGAGGTAAAGCGCCGCCCTTCAATCCCAGGGCACATCCACCTTGCAGCGATAGCCGATGAAGCATTGGGGGGTGTCGCGGCTCGGCACGAAGGCGGGCTCGAGGAAGTCGCCATGCTGGCAGAAGCTGCGGTCGCGCACGAAGCGGTCAAAGGTGAAGCCGCCGGTGCCGAGCACGATCGCGCCGTTTGCCGCGACGCTCTGGCGGTTGGCGGCGCAACTGCGGTCGGGGGTGGAGGGACGCGATTGCGCCAGCGCGGGCGCGGCTGCGAGCAGGAGCAGCAGGGACAGGGTCAGGTGCTTCATCGGGGGGCCTCCGGCCGGGCTGCGGCGTCGTTCGCCACTGTAACACGGCCGGCGGGGGCGCGTTCCAGGCCATGCGCCTTGACGGCGCGGCGCTCATCCGCCATCGCTCCCGCGTTTTCCCCAGACGCACGCCGGAGCCACGCCATGTCGCTGACCGATCTCGCCGCCACCATCGACGCCGCCTGGGAGGCCCGGGCCGAGATCGGCCTCAACACCAAGGGCGCGGTGCGCGAGGCGGTCGAGCAGGCGATCGAGATGCTGGACGCCGGCACCGCCCGCGTCGCCGAGAAGCAGGGCGCAGACTGGGTCGTCCACCAGTGGCTCAAGAAGGCGGTGCTGCTCTCCTTCCGCCTGACCGACAACATGATCATCGCCAACGGCCCCGGCGACGCCGTGTTCTGGGACAAGGTGCCCTCCAAGTTCGCCGGCTGGGGCGAGAACCGCTTCCGCGCCGCCGGCTTCCGCGTCGTGCCGCCGGCCGCCGCGCGCAAGGGCTCGTTCCTCGCGCCCAACGTCGTGCTGATGCCGTCCTTCGTCAACATCGGCGCCTATGTCGACAGCGGCACCATGGTCGACACCTGGGCCACCGTCGGTTCCTGCGCCCAGATCGGCAAGAACGTGCATCTCTCGGGCGGCGTCGGCATCGGCGGCGTGCTCGAGCCGCTGCAGGCCAACCCGACGATCATCGAGGACAACTGCTTCATCGGCGCCCGCTCCGAGGTCGTCGAGGGCGTCATCGTCGGCGAGGGCTCGGTGCTCTCGATGGGCGTCTTCATCTCGGCCTCGACCAAGATCGTCGACCGCGCTACGGGCCAGATCCACATCGGCAAGGTGCCGCCCTATTCGGTGGTGGTGCCGGGTTCGCTGCCGGGCAAGCCCTTCCCGGATGGCACGCCGGGCCCCTCGCTCTCCTGCGCCGTCATCGTCAAGACGGTCGACGCCCAGACGCGCTCGAAGACCGGCATCAACGAGCTGCTGCGGGATTGATCAACGGCCTCCGCGGCATTGCGAGGAGGCAAAGCCGACGAAGCAATCCAGAGCGGCCGCGCGCTTCAGTCTGGATTGCTTCGCTACGCTCGCAATGACGCGAGATTTCGTCACCCCACCGTCGACGACCCGCCCGCCGCCGGCGCTGCTGCGCTCACCCCCGCCAGCGCATCGCGCAGGGCCTGCTCGCGGGTGTGGTCGAGCGAGGTCTTCAGCACCACGCCGCCGGTGCCCTTGATCGCCTCCAGCACCTTGTCGCCGGTGACGCGCTGGACCAGCACGAACAGCGCCGCATTGCCCGGCTGCAGGCTGCCGGCGAGATCCTTCATGAAGGCGTCGTTGACGCCGTAGTCGGTCAGCGCCCCGCCGAGCGCGCCCGAGGCCGCGCCCAGCGCCGCGCCGGCCAGCGGCATCAGGAAGATCGCGCCGATCAGCAGGCCCCAGAAGGAGCCCGAGGCCGCGCCCATGGCGGTGGTGTTGAGCAGCTGGTTCAGCTTCACCTTGCCGCCCTCCTGCATCACCGCGATGGCGGCGTCGCCGATCTCGATCAGATATTCCTTCTGCAGCGCGAAGAGCTTCTGGCGCATCTCCTCGGCGCGGGCTTCGGTCGGGTAGACGATGACGACGAGATCGGACATGGGGCTCTCCTGCCGCGTAGGATGTCGCAGACTAGACCGCGGTTCTTGACGGGTCTGTGGCGAGGCTAGCCGAAAGCGGAGGGCCCGGCGCGATCTGAATCAATCGACCGCAGGCGCCTTGGCGGCCTGGACCGCGCCGCTGCGCAGCGGCAGTTCCTCCATCCGCAGCAGGAAGCCGAGCGCGCAGGCGAAGCCGAGGCAGGTCGCGGCGAAGACATACTGGAACAGCCGCACCATGGTGTCGCGATCGACGCCGTCGAGCCGGATGGACTCGTGCGACAGGCCCGGCCCGGCGCCGCCGATGCCGCCGAGCACGATGGCCCCGAAGATCGCCACGATCAGCGCCCCGCCGATCTGGCGGAAGAAATTCGCCGCCCCCGTCGCGGTGCCCAGCTGATGCGGCAGCACCGCGTTCTGGATCGAGACGGTCGCGACCGGCAGCATCGTGCCGAGCCCGAGGCTGATCAGCGCCAGCAGCGCGCAGAAGGGCACGAGCGGCATCCGCCCGGCCTGCCAGGCCAGCAGCGCCACCCCGACCAGCGCGACGCTGAGCCCGATCACCGGCACGCGCTTGTAATGCGTCAGCCGCGTCATCGCCCGGCCCGACAGCGTCGCGCCCATGACCGTGCCCACCGTCAGCGGCAGCAGGCCGAGCCCCGAGGAGGCGGCACTCAGCCCCATCACGCTCTCGAAATAGATCGGCAGGTAGATCGTCAGGCCGATGAAGGTGCCCATGCCGAAGCCGGCCGCGATCGTGCCCATCCGCACCACCTTGTTGGCGAGGATGTCGAGCGGGATCAGCGGCTCCTGCGCGGTGCGCAGCCGCCAGGCGAAGGCGAGCCAGAGCAGGAGCGACAGCGCCACGAGCCCGCCGATCGGCGCGGACGCCCAGGGGTAATGCGTGCCGCCCCAGGAGAGCGCCAGCAGCAGCGTCATCGTCGCGCTGGTGATCAGCGTGGCGCCGAGCAAATCGAGCCTGTGGGGCCGCTCGTGTCGCGGCAGCCGCTTCAGCGCCGAACTCGTCATCGCATAGGCGGCCGCGCCGAGCGGCAGGTTGATCCAGAAGATCACCGACCAGTGCAGCCGTTCCGCGATGACGCCGCCCAGCACGGGTCCGAGCAGCGAGGACGCCATGAAGACGGAGGCGATATAGACCTGGTAGCGCCCGCGCTCCTTGGGCGAGACCATGTCGGCGACGATGGTCTGCGCCAGCGCGATCAGCCCGCCGCCGCCGAGGCCCTGGACGAAGCGCGCCAGCACCAGGAGCCAGAGCGAGGGCGCCAGCGCGCAGGCCAGCGAGCCCGCCATGAACACGGCGATGCCGCTGAGCAGCACGACGCGCCGGCCATGGATGTCGGCGAGCTTGCCGTAGAGCGGTGTCACCGCGGTCGAGGCCAGGAGATAGGCCGTTACCACCCAGGGCAGATGCGTGACGTCGCCGAGCTCGCGCCCGATCGTCGGCATCGCGGTGGCGACGATGGTCTGGTCGAGCGCCGCCAGGAACATGGCGAGCATGATGCCGAACAGGATGCTGCGGATGTCCTCGTGGCGCATCGGCGCCTGCGCGGCCGCCGCCTGATGCGCCGAGGGGTCGACCCGCTGATCCATGAAGTGCCGTGCCCGCCCTTGCATCTGAGGAAGGCGCCAGTCTAGGTGGCGGCCCGGCCATGCACCAGAGGCGGGGCGAGCAGAGCCGGTCTGGCGGCCATGCACGGCGGCATGGTCCCTGTCGCAAGACCACGCCGCGGCGCCCCGCCGGCCAAGGGGGCTGATCAGGCCGCGTCCCAGACCGGCGAGAGGCCCTCGGGCTTGAGCACCCGCCCGTTCGGCTCCGCCAGCCCATGAATCGCCGCCATCTCGGCCTCATCGAGGGCGAAGTCGAAGATCGCAGCGTTGTCGCGGGCGCGCTCCTCGCTCACCGTCTTCGACAGCGCGACGACACCCTCCTGCTGCACGAGCCAGCGCAGCACGATCTGGGCGATGCTGCGATGGTGCCGCGCGGCGATCTCGGCGAGCAGCGGATCGGCGAAGACCTTGCCGTCGGCCATCGCATAATAGGCGGTCAGCGCCATCCCGGCTTCGCGCATCGCCGCCAACAGCCGGCCCTGGTCGAGATAGGGGTGGTCCTCGACCTGGTTGGTGACGAGCGGCGCGGCGCTGAGCGCGCGTGCCTGCGCGAGCAGGGCGATTGTGTAGTTGCTGACGCCGATATGACGCGTCCTGCCGGCCTCGCGCACGGCGTTGAGCGCGCCGATCTGGTCGGCCAGCGGCACGCTGCCATTGGGCCAGTGCAGCAGCAGGAGGTCGACATGGTCGGTCTTCAGCTTCGCGAGGCTCTCGTCGACGGAGGCTGCGAACCGATCCGGCGCGAAATTGTCGATCCAGACCTTGGTGGTCAGGAAGATGTCGCCGCGCGCCACGCCGCTGCCGGCGATGGCCTCGCCGACGGCGGCCTCGTTGCGGTAGATCTGGGCGGTGTCGACATGGCGAAAGCCGAGCTTCAGCACGGCGGGCACCATGCGCAGCACGTCCGGCGCCTGCATCCGGAAGGTGCCGAAGCCGAGCACGGGGATCGCGGCGCCGTGGGCGGTGATGGTTTTCATGGTCGGTTCTCCCGCCGACCGGGGCGGCGGGCGCGCCCTCGCTAGCATGTCGGGGCAGGCCGCGGTGGCAATTCCGCGCCGGTCTTATTTCCGCCGCGACCTTACAATCGCAGGTCGGCTTCCCCATGTCGGATTCACGGTCGACGCGAGTAGCCGCCTTTGCGGCTGCTGCCATTCGTCACGGCCGGCCTCGAGACAAGACCCTATTCGGCCGCGCTTCCCGTCGGGAGGCGGGGAGTGCTGTCGCGCCACGGTTGCCGGAGCGCGACCGAGGCGTGGGCCGTCACGCGCGCCATGGCTCCAATTCTGTTTGCTTCCGCTTCAAGGAAAACCCCGTTGATCGCTTATCTGGTTCTGGTCCACCGGTATCCCGCGCAGTTCAAGCGCATGTTCAAGTCGATCTACGATCCCGCCAATCACTATCTGATCCATGTCGACAAGAATTCCGGGCCCGAGCTCGAAGCCGATATCCGGCGCTACCTGCGCGGCTTTCCCAACAGCGCCATCCTGACCAGCCATCATGCCCGCTGGGGCGGATACAGCCTCGTCGATGCCGAGCTGCGCGGCATGGCACAGTTGCTGGAAATGGGCGCCGACTGGGAGTTCTTCGTCAATCTCAGCGGCCAGGACTACCCGCTCAAGAGCCAGGACGAGATCGCCACCTTCCTGAAGCGGAACCGCGGCAAGGAGTTCATCAAGGTCCTCGACCAGCGCAAGGCGCGGCCCGAGACGATGAAGCGGGTCAGCCGCTATGTCGTCGAGTTCGAGAAGCGCATCGTCCGGACGCCCTTCCCGCGCGCCTTCATGGCCGGCGTCTCGCCCTATATCGGCAATCAGTGGATGATCGTGAGCCGGCGCTTCTGCGAGTTCGTCTGCCACGACCCGGAAGCCGAGCGCTACAAGGCCTTCTACCGCAACACTTTCATCGCCGATGAGGGCTTCTTCCAGACGGTGATGATGAACACGGCCGAACATGGCGAGGTCGTCAGCGACGATCTGCGCATGATCGACTGGGTCCCGGACGGCGACATCAAGCTGCGTCCGCGCACCTATCTCGCTTCCGACGCGCCGGAGCTTCTGGCGAGCCCCTGCCTGTTCGCGCGCAAGTTCGACGCGACGGTCGACGACGCGGTCCTCGGCCTCCTCGACGAGCGTCTGCGCGCGGATGAACGGTCGCCCTCCCCCGCACGCCGGCCGTCGCCCGTTCCGGTCCACGTCTCGGTACCGGTCTCCCAGGCCGCGTTCCTGGCGTCCTGAGCCGCAGCCGAAAGCAGAAAGTCGATCATGGCACTGAATTTTCCCAATCCCGTCCGCAGCTTCGATCCCGGCCGCTCCTGCGTCAGCTTCTGGGGCTCCGACGCCTCGCTCGAGATCGCCTTCCAGATCGAGATCGACGCGCTGCGCCGGCTCGGCGCCGAGCCGGGCGAGGCCCAGATGCTGGCGACCTTCGACAGCCATCGCGACGCCATCCTGAGCGCGGCCGCAGCGGCCTATGGCCGCCACAAGGGCAGCTATCACCGCCTCACCGTTGCCGACATCGTCGGGAAGGGCTGACGACATGGCACGCCCCCCCTACAAGCTCGGCGATCTCGTCCAGCTCACCGCCGGCTTCCACAACCAGGTGCGGCCCGGCCCCTTCGAGATCACGCGGCTGATGCCGCCGCGCGACAACAAGGAGGAGCAGTACCGCGTGCGGGGCCCCGACGGCCTCGAGCGCGCGGTGGGCCATCACGAGATCGAGGAGGAGATCCCGCTTCCAGGCGGGACCACCACCTAGGCGGGGAGGGCCACAGCATCATTCTCGGGCGCCGCGCCGCGACGAACCCGAGAAGCTCATGCCGGATGATGCGCTGGAGGCGCGCGAACCCCTCCCCCTCGTGGGGAGGGGAAGGGGTGGGGGGCGTAAAGCTCGAGTATGCGGCGTGGCTTTGGGCTACGACGCCGATGCCGCGTGATCTTCGACCCTCCCGCTCACCCGGTCGTTCGCCCCCACCCCTGCCCCTCCCCACGAGGGGGAGGGGTTCGCGTCGCGCCCTTCGACAAATCTTATCCCCGGCACGCGGACCCAAGCCTATTCTCCCCTCGCTCTCCCCGACCGAGGGGGCTTCGCGAGGCGTCGTGTGGCCGGGGAGGGTGCGGTGTTCATGGGGGACGACCGTCGCGGGTCGGACGCCATCGAGGGGCTTCGTCGCCCGGGTCGACCACAACCCGGTCCGTGAGGGACGAAACGCGCGACGAAAGCACCAAAGAGAACCGCGTGCGGGACGGGGTGGCTGCTGTTGGCGCTGCTTCGACACGACATTCGACATCGACATCGGCACGCAGCCGTCGACTGCGACGCCACCTTCGTCCCGCGCATCCCCTCGGATACGCTTCAAGACCCGAAAACCCCGCGGCAGAGAGCCGGCCGGGGCTTTCGGTGCTATGATGACCTGCAACCGGAGAGGCCCATGCCCCTGCTCAGCGCCAGCGACTCGACCCTCGTCCTGATCGACTTCCAGGCCCGGCTGATGCCGGCGATCCATGAGGGACCGGCCCTCGTCGCCCATGCGCAGAGGCTGGTCGCGGCGGCCGGCCTGCTTGGTGTGCCGATCGTGATGACCGAGCAGAACCCGGCGGGGCTCGGCGGCACGGTGCCGGAGCTGGCGGGTGCGGGGCCGGTGATCGCCAAGACGAGCTTCGACGCCTGCGCGGAGGGAGCCTTCCTCGAGGCGCTGGCGGGCGACGGGCAGATCGTGCTCTGCGGCTGCGAGGCGCATGTCTGCCTCGGCCAGACCGCGCTGACCCTGCTGGCCCATCGCCGCCGCGTCGCCGTGGTACAGGACGCCAGCGGCTCGCGCCGTCAGGAGTCGAAGGACGCCGCCATGGCCCGCCTCGCGCGCCATGGCGCCGAGATCGTCACCACCGAGATGGTGATCTTCGAATGGCTGCGCGACGCCGGGCACCCCCGCTTCCGCGAGGCCTTGAAGCTGGTGAAGTAGGGCGGGGGCTTTTTCCCCGGAACCTCATAGTCATCCTGGGCGAGCGGCGAAGCCGCGAAGCCCGGGATCCATCATAGGGTTCGGCGGCGCCTCATGATGGATCCCGGCCGAGCTTCGCTCGCCCAGGATGACGGCGTCTGTTGCGGGAGCAAAAAACCTAGAGCGGCTTCCGGATCCATTTCGAGATCACGCCGACGAGGCCCTCGCGGAAGGTCATGACGCAGATCACGAAGATGACGCCCTGCACCACCGTCACCCAGGCGCCCAGCCCGGCGAGGTAGTTCTGCATGGAGACGATGACGATCGCGCCCGCGATCGGCCCGAAGACGGTACCGAGCCCGCCGACCAGCGTCATCAGCACGACCTCGCCCGACATCGACCAGTGCACGTCGGTCAGCGACGCCAGCTGGAAGACGATCGCCTTGGTCGAGCCGGCGAGCCCCGCCAGGCTGGCCGAGAGCACGAAGACGGCGAGCTTGTACTGGTTGGCGCGGTAGCCGAGCGAGATCGCGCGCGGCTCGTTGTCCCGGATCGCCTTGCAGACCTGGCCGAAGGGCGAGTGGATGATGCGGTAGATCGCCAGCAGCCCGGCCATGAAGATCGCCGCGACGAGCCAGTACAGCGTCCGGTCGTCGGCAAGGCTGATCAGCCCGAAGAGATGGCCGCGCGGCACCGCCTGGATGCCGTCCTCGCCGCCGGTGAAACGCGGCGTCTGCAGCGAGAAGAAGAACACCATCTGCGCCAGGGCCAGCGTGATCATGGCGAAATAGATGCCCTGCCGCCGGATCGCCAGCGCGCCGAAGACCAGGCCGAGCCCGCCCGAGACGGCCGTGCCGAGCAGGATCGCCAGCTCCGGCGTCAGGCCCCAGTTCTTGGCGGTGTAGGCGCAGACATAGCTGGCCATGCCGAAATAGGCGGCGTGCCCGAAGGAGAGCAGGCCGCCATAGCCGAGCAGCAGGTTGAAGGCGAGCGCGAACAGCGCGAAGCACAGGACCTTCATGACGAAGACCGGATAGGCCACAAAGGGCGCGATCACGAGCGCGATCGCAATGCCGATCATGATGGCGCGATGCAGGCGCAGCGTGCCCTTGTCGGCCTCGCCCGGCAGGGCGGCGGCGGGGGCTTCGGTGGCGGCGATGTCGGCCATGGTCAAATCCTCGTCTCGCGGCGGGCGGCCATCACGCGGCCCGTCCGAACAGGCCGGCCGGCCGCACCAGCAGCACCAGCACCATGATGATGAAGATCACCGTCGCCGAGGCCTCCGGGTAGAAGACCTTGGTCAGGCCCTCGACCAGCCCGAGCGAGAAGCCGGTGACGATGGCGCCCAGGATCGAGCCCATGCCGCCGATGACGACCACGGCGAAGACGACGATGATGAGGTCGGCGCCCATGTTCGGGTTGACCGAATAGATCGGCGCCGCCAGCACGCCGGCGAAGCCCGCCAGCGCCACGCCGAAGCCATAGGTCAGCGTCACCAGCAGCGGCACGTTGATGCCGAAGGCCTGGGTCAGCGTCGGGTTCTCGGTCGCGGCACGCAAGTAGGCGCCGAGCTTGGTCTTCTCGATCAGGAACCAGGTCGCGAGGCAGACCACGAGCGAGGCGACGACGACCCAGCCGCGGTAATAGGGCAGGAACATGAAGCCGAGGTTCTGCCCTCCCCGCAATTCGGCGGGGATCTGGTAGGGCAGGCCGGACGAGCCGAATTCGTTGCGGAACAGACCCTGGATGATCAGCGCGAGGCCGAAGGTCAGCAGCAGCCCGTAGAGATGGTCGACATGCGCGATGCGCTTGAGCAGCAGCCGCTCGATCGCGATGCCCGTCGCGCCGACCACCAGCGGCGCCAGCAGCAGCGCCACCCAGTAGTTGATGCCGAGATAGTTCAGGCACATCCAGGCGACGAAGGCGCCCATCATGTACTGCGCGCCATGGGTGAAGTTGATGATGTTGAGCAGCCCGAAGATCACCGCCAGCCCGAGGCTGAGGATGGCGTAGAACGAGCCGTTGATCAGGCCGAGAAGGACCTGGCCGAACAGCGCCTGGGGCGGGACACCGAGAAGTTCGAACATGCGGGGCTCAGATCATCTGGAAGGCGGAGTGTCTTCGCAACAACCTCTGCCGTCGTTCCGGGCGGAGCGAAGCGGAGACCCGGAATCCATCGAAGGGCGCAACAGCTCTAGGATGGATTCCGGATCGGCGCCGCTTCGCGGCTTGTCCGGAATGACGCCGGAGGGGGCGAGGCCCGGGACAACCGGGCCTCGACGGTTCACTTCTTGACGAGCGGGCACTCGCTCTCGGCGAGCGGGCGGAAAGCCTGCTCGGCCGGCAGGACCGAGACCTGCTTGTAGTAGTCCCACGGGCCCTTCGACTCGGCGGGCTTCTTGACCTCGAAGAGATACATGTCGTGCATCTTGCGGCCGTCGACGCGCACCGAGCCCTTGCCGAAGAGCGGGTCGTCGGTCGGCAGCTCCTTCATCTTGGCCATCACCGCCGCCGAGTCCTTCGACTTCGCCGCCTCGACCGCCTTGAGATAGTGCAGCATGCCGGAATAGACGCCGGCCTGGACCATGGTCGGCTTCTTGCCGCCATTGGCCTTGGCGAAGCGGTCGGCCCAGGTCCGGGTCTGGTCATTGGTGTCCCAGTAGAAGGACTCCGTCAGCACCAGCCCCTGGGCGGTGGCGAGGCCGAGCGAATGCACGTCGGTGAGGAAGACGAGCAGCCCCGCCAGCTTCTGGCCGCCGGCGACGATGCCGAATTCGCCCGCCTGCTTGATCGAGTTGATGGTGTCGCCGCCGGCATTGGCGAGCCCGATCACCTTGGCCTTGGAGGCCTGGGCCTGCAGCAGGAAGGAGGAGAAGTCCGTGCCCGGGAAGGGCGTGCGCACCGCGCCGAGCACCTTGCCGCCGTTCTTGGTGACGATCGCGGCGGTGTCGCGCTCCAGCGCATGGCCGAAGGCGTAGTCGGCGGTGAGGAAGTACCAGCTGTCGCCGCCGGCCTTGACCATGGCGCCGCCGGTGCCCTGGGCGAGCGCATAGGTGTCGTAGGTCCAGTGCACCGTGTTGGGCGAGCAGGCCTTGCCGGTCAGGTCGGAGGAGGCCGCGCCGGAGTTGATGTGGATCTTGTTCTTCTCGCGGGTGATCTGGTTGACCGCGAGCGCCACCGAGGAGGTCGGCACGTCCAGGATCAGGTCGACGCCGTCCTGGTCGTACCAGGTGCGGGCAATCGTCGATCCTACGTCGGGCTTGTTCTGGTGGTCGGCCGAGACGATCTCGACCTTGATGCCCTTCTCGGCCGCCTTGAAGTCCTCGACCGCCATGCGGGCGGCGATCACCGAGCCTTCGCCCGACAGGTCGGCATAGAGGCCGGATCGGTCGTTGAGGACGCCGGCCTTGATGCTGATCTGCTGGGCGAGCGCGGGCGCCGCCATCACGGCGGCGAAGGCGGTCGTGGTCAGAAATGTCTTGAACTTCATGATGTCTCTCTCCCTGAGATTGGCGTCATTTTCGACGTGATGTCCGATATGGATCGGATTGGGGGCCTTCGAATCCGCCAGGCGGCGGGTTCAGACCCCGAGATAGCCGTGCAGCTTGTCGATATTGGCGTCGAGCTGGTCGTTCTCGATCATGTCGATCACCTTGCCCTGCTCGACGACATAGTGGCGATCGGCCACCGTCGCCGCGAAGCGGAAGTTCTGCTCGACCAGGATGATCGTGTAGCCCTGCTGCTTGAGCTTGCGGATGGTCGCGCCGATCTGGTCGATGATGACCGGGGCCAAGCCCTCCGTCGGCTCGTCGAGCAGGAGGAAATGGGCGCCGGTGCGCAGGATGCGCCCGATCGCCAGCATCTGCTGCTCGCCGCCCGAGAGCTTGGTGCCCTGGCTCTTGAGGCGCTCCTTGATGTTGGGGAAGAGCGTGAAGATCTCGTCGAGCGAGAGGCCGCCGGGTCGCACGCGCGGCGGCAGCATCAGGTTCTCCTCGACGCTGAGCGAGGCGTAGATGCCGCGCTCCTCGGGCACATAGCCGAGGCCGAGCCGCGCGATCGCCCGCGAGGGCAGCCCGATCGTCTCCGTGCCCTCCAGCACGACCGAGCCCTTGCGCTTGCCGATGACGCCCATGATCGACTTCAGCGTCGTCGTCTTGCCGGCGCCGTTGCGGCCGAGCAGCGTCACCACCTCGCCCTGGGCGACATCAAAATCGATGCCGTGCAGCACATGGGATTCGCCGTACCAGGCCTCGAGCCCGCGCACCTTCAGCATCGGCGCCGCGGTGGCGGCGACGGGGGACCTCGCGGCCTCAGTGAGCATGGCCGACTCCCGAACCGATATAGGCCTCGACCACGCGCGGATCCTTCGAGACCTCGGCATAGTCGCCCTCGGCCAGGACCTGCCCGCGCGCCAGCACGGTGATGCGGTCGGACAGCGAGGCGACGACCGAGAGATTGTGCTCGACCATCAGGATGGTGCGGTTCTTGGAGACCTTGCGGATCAGAGCCTCGATGCGCTCGACATCCTCGCGGCCCATGCCGGCCATCGGCTCGTCGAGCAGCATCATCTCGGGATCGAGCGCCAGCGTGGTGGCGATCTCGAGCGCGCGCTTGCGGCCATAGGAGAGTTCGACGGCCGGAAGTTCGGCGAAGGCCGAGAGGCCGACGGCCTCGACGAGGCGCAGCGCCTCCTCGTCGAGCGGCTTCAGCACCTCTTCCGAGCGCCAGAAATCGAAGGAATCGCCGCGCTTGCGCTGCAGCGCGATCCGGACATTCGCCTTGACGCTGAGCTGGGGAAACACGGCCGAGATCTGGAAGGAGCGCACCAGCCCGAGACGCGCGATCTCGGCGGGCTTCTGGCGGGTGATGTCACGCCCGTTATAGACGATCGAGCCCTTGGTCGGCGCAAGAAATTTGGTCAGCAGGTTGAAGCAGGTCGTCTTGCCCGCGCCGTTGGGCCCGATCAACGCATGGATCGTCCCGCGTTTGACCTTGAGGTCCACGCCGTTGACGGCCGAGAACCCGCCGAACTCCTTCGTCAAACCCGTGGTGGTGAGAATAATATCCTCAGCCATGCGCAACGCTTGCAATCGTCATCTTGGTCTTTCTTGTTTTGGACCGTCTCCCTCGTGGTTCATGCTGCACCGCGCTCGGCGCGTGAGTCAACGCCGCGCGCGCGGCAATACGGCCTTGTGAAACACGGCTCATCCCTTCGTCGTAGAGAGGCCGGCCGCTTGCCCGAACGGGCGCGCCCACGCCACCCGCTCATCCAAATGGAGGACGCGCCGGGTAGCGCCCGCACGCTAACCCAAAACTATCGCGCGCGTTTGAACCTGGACCGCCGCCGCCGCGACGAAGACGGCAAGGGCAGCCTGAAGCCCGGTTTGCGCCGGTGGCTTTTTCGAGTAATGTTTCGGGCTGTTTCCTGGCGATCCTGCGGCCGCTCCATGGCGGCCACCACCCGCTTCGCGCTTCCGCCGGCGCCGGTGCGGGATTATCCGGCAGTGGCGGACCGATCAGGGAGGTTACCGTGAGCTTCGCGACCTTGGGTTCGGCGATCTCCGCCCGCTTCGCCATCCTGCGCGGCCTCCTCCGGCGCGCCTTCGCGGCCGTGACGGCCGGCCTTGCCATCCTGCTCTTTTCCCTGCCCGCACTGGCGGTGCCCGAGCGGCGCGTCGCGCTGGTCATCGGCAACAGCGCCTACACGGCGGTCCCGCGCCTCGCCAACCCGCAGCGCGACGCCACCGCGATCTCGGCCGCGCTGAAGCGCCTCGGCTTCGAGGTCGTCGAGGGCTACGACCTGCGCATGGACGAGATGACCGGGATCGTCCGCGAATTCGCCCAGAAGCTCGACGGCGCCAAGGCCGGCGTCGTCTACTATGCCGGACACGGCATCGCGGTGGGCGACGAGAACTATCTCATCCCCGTCGACGCCTCGCTGAAGTCCGAGGCCGACCTCGACTTCCGCGCCGTCAACGTGCAGCTCATCCTGCGCCAGATGCAGCGCGACGAGCGGGTCAATGTGCTCATCCTCGACGCCTGCCGCGACAACCCCTTCACGACCCAGCTCGCCGCCCGGTCGCGCTCGGTCTCCCGCGGCCTGACCGCGATCGAGACGCAGTCGGCCTCGGGCATCCTGATCGCCTTCGCCACCGATCCGCGCGCCACCGCGCTCGACGGGGAGAAGGACGGCAACAGCCCCTTCACCTCGGCGCTGCTGAAGCACATCGAGACCCCCGAAGTGTCGATCACCACCGTGATGGACCGCGTGCGCGCCGATGTCTGGGAGTCGACCGGCAAGAAGCAGAAGCCCTGGACCAACTCCTCGATCATCGGCGAGTTCAAGCTGAACCCGACGCTGAAGCTCGCCGCGGTCGACCCCTCGGTGACGATCAAGGCGATCGACGGCGCCGTGCCCGCCCCGGCCGCGCCCGCCCCGGTCGGCCTCGACCGCGCCCAGATGGATGTCCGGATGTGGGAGACCGCCGAGCGCGGCAACACGGCCGGTGACTACAAGGCCTATCTCGACGCTTTCCCGACCGGCCAGTTCGCCGCCTTCGCGAAGAACCGGCTCGCCCGGCTCGAGCCGGCGGCGCCCGTGGTCGCGGCGCTTCCCGCCGCGGTGGGTGCGGCGGCCCTGTCCTCTGCCGCCGTCGCCGCCCTGCCGGCGTCGCGGGAAACCGGGCAGGCGGTCGCCGACGCGGCGATGAAGGGCGAGGTCGCCAGCGCCGAGACCGAGGCCGCGCTCAAGCTCAGCGCCAAGGACCGCCGCGAACTGCAGCGCCGCCTGAGCCTGGCCGGCTTCAAGCCCGGCAAGACCAGCCCGAACTTCGGCCCCAGCCAGCGCAACGCCATCAAGCAGTGGCAGACGACGCGCGCGCTCGCCGCCACCGGCTTCCTCGCCCCCATGCAGCTCAAGGCGCTGCGGGCCCAGACCGAGCCGGCCTATCAGCGTGCGCTGGCCGAGGATGCCAGGCCCGCGCCGGCCCCGCGCGCCACCCGCGCGGTCGCCCGCGAGCCGGCCGAGCCGCAGGTCCGGGGCCGCGGCGGCGTCGCCTATGAGCGCGATCCGGTCATCCGCCGCGATCTCGAGCGCGAGCGTGCCGGCGGCGGCAGCAGCGCGACGGGCGCCGCGATCTTCGGCGGCATCGTCGGCGGCGCCATCGGCGGCGCGCTCGGCGGCGGCTTCCGCCGCTGACAGAGGCCGCCCGCCGGCTGCGGCGGGCTCCTTTTCGAACCTTCGAGACGCGGCGCCCTGCGCCGCGTTTTGCTGTGGTCTGGCGCCGGGCGCGGCAAGACGCCGTCTTTGCTCGGCCGTCTTGGCCCAACGGGGAGTTGCCACCGTGCCGCCGGCTCGGCTAGTTCTGGGCCGCGCCGTCGGGCGGCATCCTTTCAGCGGCAGAGGCGATACGATGAAGAAGGTCTACCCGGACGCCACGGCGGCCCTCGCCGGCGTCATCAAGGACGGCATGACGATCATGGCCGGCGGCTTCGGCCTGTGCGGCATCCCCGACATCCTGATCGAGGCGGTCCGTGCCAGCGGCGCGAAGGACCTGACCTTCGTCTCCAACAATGCCGGCGTCGACGGCGCCGGCCTCGGCATCCTGCTCGAGACCCGCCAGATCCGGAAGATGATCTCGTCTTATGTCGGCGAGAACAAGCTCTTCGCCGAGCTCTACCTCTCCGGCCAGCTCGAACTCGAATTCACGCCGCAGGGCACGCTGGCCGAGCGCATCCGCGCCGGCGGCGCCGGCATCCCGGCCTTCTTCACCAAGACCGGCGTCGGCACGCTGGTGGCCGAGGGCAAGGAGGAGCGCGTCTTCGACGGCGAGCGCTACATCATGGAGCGCGGCATCTTCGCCGACGTCTCGCTGGTGCATGCCTGGAAGGGCGACACCGAAGGCAACCTCGTCTACCGGAAGACGGCGCGTAACTTCAATCCGATGATGGCCTCGGCCTCGCGCTTCACCGTCGCGCAGGTCGAGCATCTGGTCGAGGCCGGCGCGATCGACCCCGATCACATGCACACGCCGGGCATCTTCGTGAAGCGGAT
Source organism: Bosea sp. RAC05 (assembly GCF_001713455.1). NCBI lineage: Bacteria > Pseudomonadati > Pseudomonadota > Alphaproteobacteria > Hyphomicrobiales > Alloboseaceae > Allobosea > Allobosea sp. RAC05. The sequence continues at coordinate 910,221 of NZ_CP016464.1, read as the reverse complement.
CGTCCACACGCCCCAAAGCGTCAAGCGCATCGAGCAGCGCACCGTCCGCAAGCGCGCGGCCTGAGGAGACACCGACATGGCATGGACCCGCGAACAGATCGCCCAGCGCGCCGCCAAGGAGTTGAAGGACGGTTTCTACGTCAATCTCGGCATCGGCATCCCTACCCTCGTCTCGAACTACATTCCCGAGGGCGTCTCGGTGCAGCTCCAGTCCGAGAACGGCATGCTCGGCATGGGCCCGTTCCCTTATGAGGGCGACGAGGATCCCGACCTGATCAACGCCGGCAAGCAGACCATCACGCAGCTGCCGACGACCAGCTTCTTCTCCTCGGCCGATTCCTTCGGGATGATCCGCGGTGGCCATATCGATCTCTCGATCCTCGGCGCCATGCAGGTCGCGGAGAATGGCGACCTCGCCAACTGGATGATCCCCGGCAAGATGGTGAAGGGCATGGGCGGCGCCATGGACCTCGTCGCCGGCGTCAAGAAGGTCGTCGTGGTGATGGAGCACGTCGCCAAGAACAAGGACGGCTCCGAGTCGCCGAAGCTGCTGGCCGCCTGCGACCTGCCGCTGACCGGCGCCGGCGTCGTCGACATGGTGATCACCGATCTCGGCGTCTTCTCGATCGACGAGAACGGCGGCGGCATGACCCTGATCGAGCTCGCCGAGGGCGTCACGCTCGACGAGATCAAGGCCAAGACCGCGGCGTCGTTCGCGGTCGCCCTCTGAGGCCTCGCGTCCGGGGGCGGTCCTCCCCGGCCGGCGACGTCACAGGGCCCTGACGATCTCCAGCCGCGCGCCATGGGCGAGCGCGCGGTCGAGGCAGCGATCGGCCGGACCGAAGAAGGAGATGGCGTAGGCGCCCTGCCCGCGCCGCCCGAGATGGCGCGTCAGCCCCTCGCAGGCCTCGCCACGCGGCTCGGCGAGCGAGAGCATCTGGCGGCCGAGCCGGAACTGCGCCAGCCCGAAGCCCAGCCCCGGAACGGCCCCCGTGGCGATCGGCTCCTGACCGGTCAGCGCCTTATAGCGCGCGACCGAGGCGGCGAGATCGCGCACCGCAACGGTGATGCCGGCGACACCTGTGACGCCGTTGGCATGGCGGCGCACCTTGCCCTCCGGCACGCGCAGGGCGCGGGGCGTCACGTCGTCGCAGAGGAAAGGGATGTCCGGCTCCGGTGGGCGCGACGAGCGCCAGGCGATCCGCGTCCCGTCCGGCTGCAGGCGCTCGCCATCGATCGGCCCCTCGATGGCGATCCCGGCGGCCCGGATCCGGGCGGTGTGCTCGTCGAGCGACCCGGCCGGCAGCAGCGCGTAATCGACGAGGCCGCTGCCGGCCTCGTCCAGGACCTTCCACCAGCGGAAGCCCGGCACCGGCCGCGCGAAGGCGATGATCTCGAGATAGGCGCCGTCCGCCAGCACCACCAGCGCATTGCGCGAACCGCGCGGATGCTCGCCGCCCGGCAGCACGGTGAAGCCCAGCGAAGCATAGTCGGCCACGGCCGCGTCGAGATCGGCGACGGCGATGACGATGTGGTCGATGGACTGCGTCATGTGGACCCCGCGGCACGGACAGCTGCGTCATGCGTCGACCGGAACGGGCGGCAGGACAAGGGCGAGGCGCGCAATCCCGCGATGCCGGTGCCCGGGTTGACGCCACAAACCCGGCGACAACCCGGGCGCGTGCGTTCCGGGGACAACCCCCGACGGGCGCATCGAGGCCGCTCGCCAGCGACCTTCGATATTGATACGATTCGTTAAGAGTAGCTAAGTTGAGCGAGCGATTCGTCCAAGCGTTCCCCCGTTTCCCCACGGCACCGTTTTCGAGGCCATCCCTTTGAACGCCCTCCCCGTCGCCGATTCGCATGACTGGATCGCCACGCGACCAGGGCTGCCGGGACGATCGAGCGCCTCGCCCTCGGCGGATGCGGCCCGTGCGGAGGCGCAGGGCGACCCGGAACAGCGGCTCTCCCACGCCCAGAGGGGTTTTCTCGAACTCAGGCTCGAGGCCGCACTCGGCCGGCTGGCCGCCATGGAGACCCTGCTGGAGGCGGAACGCCTGCATGTCCGGCAGGCCCAGACGGCGCTGGGCGTCGCGGAGCGCGCCCTGGAGCGGCACCGCGAGACCATTCTCCTCTCCGACGGGCAACGCCAGGCCTCGGCGCAGGAGGTCGGCCGCCTGAAACAGGCGCTGCACGAGGCGGCGCTCGAGAAGGGCCGGCAGGAGCACGCGATCGCCGCCCTGGGCGCGGCTCTGGCGGACAAGACGGCCGAGGTCGAGCGGCTCGCCGCGACCACCGGCACGGCCGAGACCGAGCTGCGGGCAGCGCGCGCCTTGCATGGCGGCGCCAGCGACGCGCTGCAGCGCGAGTGCCTGCGGCTCGAGGAACTGCTGCAGGGCGAGCGCCGCGACAAGCTCCTGCTCCAGCGCGCACTGGATCTCGCCCGCGCCAACCGCCGTGCCCTGCAGGACCAGCTCCTCGATCGCCCGCGCGGCGTGTCGATGACGATCCAGCCGCTGGCGACGCGCATCGCCCCCTCACTTCTGCTCGGCACCGCGGCTCCCCCGCCTCCGCCGCCGCCGAAACGCCGCCCTCCCTCACCCTCGGAGAGGACGTGCCGCCGCCCTCCTCCCCGGCTCTCACGGAGCATCTCCATGCAGCCTGCCGTTAGCGACCTCGCCACCGTCACCGCCCTGCGCCAGAGCCTGCCGGCCTCGGAGCAGTTCCTCAACGCGTCCGACAAGATCGCGACGTTCCCGGCGGCGATGCCGGAGCCCCGGCCGGCGCCGGTGGCGCCGCAGCGCGACTGGCCCTCGGCGCTCGCCCTGATCGAGGAGACCAGCGAGGCGATCCGCATCAGCGAGCTGCGCTATGCCCAGCTCGAGGAGCGTCTGCAGCAGACGATCGCCCAGGCCGCGGTCAACATGCGCGAGCTCGAAACCCAGATCGCGACGGCCAACGAGATGCTGTGGCGCTCCGAGGAGCGGGCCCGCCATGCCGAGGCGCGTGCGCTGGAGGCCGAGGGGTGGCTTGCCCGCCTGCACGATGCCGTGACCACCGCGTTCACGCAGCCCAATCGCCCGCAGTCGCGCGACTGACCGTGAGCCAGGACGCGCCCAGCCTCAGCCGTGCCATGCTGCGCGCCCCGGCCTGGAGGGAGGCGCCCGCGCCATCCGCCGCCCTCGCTGCGCCCATCCCGCTGCGGCCGCTGTCGCGGCGTGCCACCGGCCGGCCGCATCCGCAGGACACGCTCGCCTTGGTGGCCGGGGCCGGCGCTGCCTTCGAGACGATGCAGCTGCAGCTGCTGAACGTGCTGCAGCAGGCGCGCAACTCGCTGGCGGAGGCCGAGCAGGAGAAGGCGCGCCTGCAGAGCGAGATCGACGCCCTGGCGAAGGAAAAGCAGGACCTGAGCCAGCGGGCCCAGAAGGCCGAGGCGACGCTCGGGCGTGCCAACGAGGTGCTGCAGACGCAGCAGGGCGTGCTGGAGAAGGCGCTGCTGCGGGAGCGCGAGGCCGTCCAACGCGCCTATATGCTGGAGCTGAGGCTGCGCCAGGGTGGCGGGGCCGCCCGCGCCGTCTGACCGGCACGGCCGTCACCGGCGGCCGCAGCGGCCTTCCGGCCAAGAAGTTGTTTGCAACTCGCGCCGAGCGCCATTGCGATGTTGCCTTGGGCCACGGCGCATCTTCTGCTGTGCTACCGCCTCAAGCCGTGGTCCGGGAGTCGCGATCGCCGGACCGAGGGAGGCGGCGTGCCCCGCGTCGAGGGGGGGCAAAGTGGGGTGGGTTCGATGATCGGTTCCAGTCTGAGGCGTCTCATCGGCGGGCGGAGCGAGGCGCCTGCGCCGCAGCCGGCCCCGGCGTTCACGCCGCCCGAGGCCGCCGCCAACGAGCCGGGCGAGGCTCCGCAGCCGCTGCTGCCCCCGCCGCCGAAACCCGGCAGTTCGCACGAGGTCGGCCAGCTGATGACCGCGATCAGCGAGCAGTCCAACGAGCTGCAGGTCGAATTCGCCAAGATCTCGAACTGGTCGGTCCAGCTCGACCTGCTGATGACGCGCACCGCGACGATGCAGCAGATCCTGCCGAAGTTCATCCAGACCTCGCAGGACCAGGCCGCGCAGATCGAGGAGCTCAGCGCCATCTGCAGCCGCCAGGAGCGCGAAGTCGCCGGGTTGCAGACCGAACTCGGCCATTATCGCCCGCTGGCGATGCGCTACGAGGAGGAACTCGGCCGCAGCCGTGCCGCGCTCGACCACACCCAGGCGGCGCTGGCCGCGCTCGAGATCGAGCACGGCAAGCTGCAGGGCGAGGTGAACGCGCTGCTGCAGCGGCTCTCCAGCAGCGATTCGCGCGTGCAGCGGCTGTCCGAGGAGCGGCAGGTCGTCGACCAGAAGCTCCTGGAGAAGTCGGCCGCCGCGCAGAACCTCGCCCGCGAGGTCGCGATGCTGCGCTCCGACCTCGTCGCCGCGAGCGGGGAGAACAGCCGGCTCCAGCGCGACATCGCCGGGCTGACCGAGAAGCTGAGCGGCGAGCGCGAAGGCGCCAACGAGGCCGCGAGCCAGGCCCAGGCCCGAATCGCCACCTCCCTGCAGACGATCAAGGAGCTGGAGGCCCAGGCCGCCGCCGCGGCGCAGCGCGAGCGCAAGCTGGCCGAGGATCTGGCCCAGCGCGACAAGGCCGTCTACGACCTCGACATCAAGCTCTCGGCGCTGCAGTCGAAGGCCGACTTCCTGGCCGGGGTGAACCAGCAGCTGCGCACCGATCTGCGCCACCATATCGACCATGTCGGCACGCTGGAGCACTCCAACCGCCAGCTCATCGAGGCGATGTCGCGCAACCGCCAGGCGACCGAGGCGGCCGGGCCGGACGGGTTCGAGCCACCGGCCCCGCGCCGGGCCGCCGGCGAGTAGCGCTCCCGCGCCGGGGCCCGCGGGCCGTCAGGCGGCTGCGAAGGCCGCGGCGATGACAGCCTTCGCCTCCTGCTGGATCTCGGCGAGATGGGCTTCGTCGCGGAAGCTCTCGGCGTAGATCTTGTAGACCTCCTCGGTGCCGGAGGGGCGGGCGCAGAACCAGCCCTGCGCCGTGACCACCTTGACGCCGCCGATCGCCGCGCCATTGCCCGGCGCGTCGTTGAGGACGGCGGTGATCGGCTCGCCGGCGAGCGTGTCGGTGCCCAGCTGCGCACGCGACAGGCTCTTCAGCACGGCCTTCTGCTCGCGCGTCGCGGGCGCGTCGATGCGGGCATAGAGCGGCGCCCCCAGGTCCCGGGTCAGCGCGGCATAGCGCTCGCCGGGGTCGGTCCCCGTTCTGGCGGTGATCTCGGCGGCGAGCAGCCCGAGGATCAGCCCGTCCTTGTCCGTGCTCCAGCTCGTGCCGTCCAATCGCAGGAAGGAGGCGCCGGCGCTCTCCTCGCCGCCGAAGCCGAAGCTGCCGTCGGAAAGCCCCTCGACGAACCATTTGAAGCCGACGGGCACCTCGACCATGCGGCGGCCGAGCCTGGCCGCGACGCGGTCGATCATGGCGCTGCTGACGATGGTCTTGCCGATCGCGGCGTCGCTGCGCCAGCGGGGGCGATGGGTGAAGAGGTAGTCGATCGCCACGGCCAGGTAATGGTTGGGATTCATCAGCCCGCCGCTGCGGGTGACGATGCCGTGGCGGTCGGCATCGGTGTCGTTGGCGAAGGCGACGTCGAAGCGGTCCTTCATGGCGATCAACCCGGCCATCGCATAGGGCGAGGAGCAGTCCATGCGGATCTTGCCGTCCCAGTCCGCCGGCATGAAGGCGAAGGTCGGGTCCAGCGTCTGGTCGACGATGGTCGCGTTCAGGCGGTAGCGCTCGATGATCGGGGCGTAGTAATCGAGGCCCGCGCCGCCGAGCGGGTCGATGCCGATGCTGACCCCCGCAGTGCGGATCGCCTCCATGTCGACGACGCTGCCGAGTTCGGCGACATAGGCCTCGCGAAAGGCGTGGCGGCGGACGTGTTCGCTGGCGAGCGCGCGGGCATAGGGCATGCGCGCGACGCCGGCGAGCCCGGCCTCGATCAACGCATTCGCCTTGCGCTCGATCCAGCCGGTGGCGTCGGTGTCGGCCGGGCCGCCATGGGGCGGGTTGTACTTGAAGCCGCCATCGGCGGGCGGGTTGTGCGAGGGCGAGATCACCACGCCGTCGGCGAGGCCGTGCTTGCGCCCGCAGTTGTGGCCGATGATGGCGTGCGAGATCACCGGCGTCGGCGTGAAGCGCAGATCCGCGTCGACCAGCGTGGTCACGCCATTGGCAGCGAAGACCTCGAGCGCGGTCTCGAAGGCGGGGCGCGACAGGGCATGGGTGTCGATGCCCAGGAAGAGCGGGCCGTCGATGCCCTTCTCGCGGCGATAGAGGCAGATCGCCTGGGCGATGGCGAGGATATGCGCCTCGTTGAAGGAGTGCAGCAGCGAGGAGCCACGATGGCCCGAGGTGCCGAAGGCGACGCGCTGGGCCGGATCGGCCGGGTCGGGCCGCTCGAAATAGGCCTGGCCGAGCCTGGCGAGGTCGACCAGCAGGCTGGGGTCGAGCGGCTTGCCCGCGAGCGGGCTGACAGTCGTGGTCATCTCATATCCTCAACGGCGAATCGGCTCGCCGGCTTCTACGACGCCGGGGTGAAGCAACGGTTCCCGGATCGGGAGCCTGCCGACGCGGCGGCAGGTTAGGCGCGCCATACGCGGACTGTCGAGCGGCAGCGCCTCGCCCGGGCGGCATGGAAACCCGGCTTGATCGGGATCAATGCGGACACGGCTGCGTTTGACGATCACAGCCCTGCAGGTCCCCTCGCCCCGTTCCCGGGGCACCGGGCCCGACCCAGCCGAGGACAATCCAATGCAACTCCCCCATGGTGCCGTGATCGCGCTCGTCGACGGGAAGCAGTTCGAGCTGTTTCGCAACAGCGGCAACGAAGCCGATCCGACGCTGGCCGCCCTGCCCTCGCCCAATCTCGACGAGCACAACAAGGCCGGCGGCGGCGGGCGCGATTCCAGCTCGGCCAACCCGACCGGACATCAGATCGACGAGGACGCCCATGCGGCCGCGGCGACCTCCTGGCTCAACCACCAGGTCACCGGGCACAAGATCAGCCATCTCGTCGTCATCGCCTCGCCACGGACGCTCGGCGAGATGCGGCGCCACTACCACAAGCAGCTCGAAGGGGCGCTCGTCGCCGAGTTGTCCAAGAACCTGATCGGCAAGAACGGGCCGGAGCTGCTGGCCGCGCTGCAGGGCAAGTGACCCTCGGCCAGAGCATCGAGCCCCCGTCGACGATGCACAGCGCCGGCCTTGACCTCGATCAAGGCCGGGCTGCCGCAGCAGGCGCAGAGAAGGGGCCGGTGATCTCGCATCCGGGACGGGCCATGACACGCAGGACATCGACCCGCAGCAGGGCGGCCAGGCGGATGGCGGCGCTCGTCGGCCTCGCGCTGGCCGGCGGAACCCTGGCGGCGCAGGCGATGCCGGCCGATGCGCAGCGGCCCGACAACGCCGAGAGCGTCGCGATCGGCAAGCAGGTGGCGCAGCGCCATTGCGGCGGCTGCCACGCGATCGAGGCGAGCGGTGCCAGCCCCAACCCCAAGGCGCCGCCCTTTCCGCTGATCGCGGAGCGCTACCCCGGCGGCAACCCGGCCCCCGTCCTGATCGACGGCACCGTGGTGCGCCATCCCGGCATGCCCGAGTTCAACCTGATCGAGCACGAGACCGACGGGCTCGTGGCCTATATCCGGCGCGTTTCGCGCCGGTGGAAGCCGGCGTCCTGACGAAGGAGCGCCCGCCTCGAGACGAGGAGCAGCGGATGATGCGCGAGACCAGGACCAGCCGGCCGATCCCCCAGACCGCCGCCTTCGCCCGGGTCGGGCTCGCGGTGCTCGCCTTCGCGCTGGTCGGCGTGGCCGGAGCCGCAGCGCAGGAGAGCGGCGACGCGCGCGCCGGCCAGGCCGTGGCCAGCGCTTTGTGCCGGCCCTGCCACGCGATCGACGGGGCGAGCCGCAACCCCACCCGGGTGCCGCCCGATCTCGGCGCCGTGGCCGACATGCCCTCCCAGACCGCGCTGTCGCTGCGGGTCTTTCTGCAGACGCCGCATGGCAACATGCCGCGCTACCAGCTCACCCCCACCGAGACCGACGACGTCATCGCCTATGTGCTGAGCCTGAAGGCGCGCTGAGGCGCGGCGGGCGCGACCTAGCGTTCCGGCAGCGGGGGCCGCTGCGCGCCGGCCTCGGCCATCAGCACCTCGACCTCGTCGGCGCCGATGCGGCCGGCTGCGGCGAGCCGACACGCGATCGCCTCATGGGCCGCGCGCATCGCCGGCTGGTAGAGGATGGCGGTGGCGGCGCGGGCGCAGCGGGCGCGCAGCAGGCCGGCATCGGGCGGCTGCAGCAGGGCGATGAAGGGCTGCATCTGGTCGAGATCGTCGCCATGCGAGCGCAGTTCGCCGGGATACCATTTCAGCCCCTCGGCGCCGTTCCAGTAGACCATCTCGCCGCATTGGCCGGCGCTGAGGATGGTGATCTCGACCTCGGCGCGGCGCAGATCGCCGGCGCGGTCGAGCTGGAAGCCGCGGCGATAGGGCTCGAAGCAGGTTTCGCCGGAGACGCCCTGCGGCGGCCTGAGCCAGGCATGGGTAATGGCGCGGCGGTGATGCCAGCCGACGACGATGTGCCCGGCCTCGTGAAAGGCGCAAGCCGCGCGCCGGATTGCGGGGGGAATGGCCTCGAGTGTCGGCATGCTCTGGCTGTTGTTGCCGGTCCCGACTCGGCTCAGATCTGCGCGCGGCCCGCCGGCGTGATGGTGACGGTGCCGTTGGGCCCGTCCTCGAACCAGCCGAGGGCCCGGCCGTGCTCGTAGCTCGCCACGACCGCCGTGGTCTCCCAGCCGTTCATCGCCGCGATCGAGAGCAGGTTGCCGGCGGCCAGCAACTCGCCGGGCTCGGTCTCGAAATGGGCGAAGACGTCCAGCGCCAGCCGGGCCTTGTCCGCATCGCTCGTCGCCATCGCATCTGTCTCCCGCCCGCGTCGCCGGCAGGATGTCCGCGCCGCCGCTCAGAGGCAAGCCCGGCCGTGCCGGCTCGCACGCGACGTCATGACGGGCACCGGCCGGGCGGCGCCCATGCTAGGCTGCCCGAATGAGAGCCCCGTCGACCGGCGGGCGCCAGGCCAGCGATGCGGACCAGGCCATGTGGACGTTCAAGATGCTGGCGCTGACGGGGCTCGGGCTCGTCGTCGGGCTCGCGGCGATCGCCATCGGGATCTGGATCTATGTGATGAGCACGGTCGAGCAGCCGAAATACACCTCGGTCAGGCAGGACGGCGCCATCGAGATCCGCGACTATCCCGCGCTGGTCGTGGCGGAGGTGACGCGGCGCGGCGACCGGCAGGCGGCGGTGCGCGCCGGCTTCTCCCCGCTCGCCGGCTACATCTTCGCCAAGAGCCGCGAGGGCGAGACCGTCAGCATGACCGCACCCGTCATCCAGACGCCGGCGCAGGCCGCCGGGCAGAGCTGGCTGATCCGCTTCGTGATGCCGTCGAAGTACACGCTGGAAACCCTGCCGAAGGCAGCGGGCGAGGATGTGCGCCTGCTGCAGCTGCCGGCCGCGCGGCGCGCCGCGATCCGCTTCTCTGGCGTCGCCACGGACGCGCTGATCGCGGAAAACGAGGCTGCCCTGCGGGCCTGGCTGGCGAAAGCCGGGATCGCGATCCAGGGTGCGGCCACCTACGCCTATTACAACGACCCCTGGACGCCCGGCCCGCTGCGGCGCAACGAGGTGCTGTTCGAGGTGGCGGGGTCATAGGGGGAGCGCGGGACACCAGCCCTCATCCTGAGGAGCCGCGAAAGCGGCGTCTCGAAGGATGAGGGCTGAGGGGGGCTGCAACAGGCTCCCATCGCGCCGGCTGCAAGGTCGGGATGGCGTCCGGTCGTGCCAACGGCGACAGGGCGCAACCGGCCGTCAGCGCGTCCGGGACGCCGGGGGGCAGCGATGATAGGCGGTGTCGGCCTCGCCCTGGCGGTTGATCGTCAGCCGGCCGTCTCGGCCGAGCATTAGTGTGATCGCGTGGCGGCCTTTCAGGCGGCCGGCTCCGCCCTCCTCGACCCGCGCCAGAGCACGCCAGCCCTGGTTCAGGGGTTTCCAGTCCGGCGACGACCAGTGCGAGGCCGCGAAGACGACATCCGTCGCGGTGATCTCGATCCGGAAATCGGCTGCGCCTTCGGCCGAGCAATCGGAGAGCTCCAGCGCCCAGATGCCGATGATCCTGTCCGGCAGCGGCTGGGCGCTCAGCCCCGTGCCCGCGGCGCAGAGCCCGACGAGGCCGGCCAGCGCGGCTCGCGCCGGGCGCCTAGGCATCGGGCTCGGGGCGGCGAGGCTTCCTGCGCAGGCCGAGGCCAACCAGGACGAGGCCGATCGCCAGAGGCGGCAGGAACAGACGCAGCGCATCGCGCGACAGATCCAGTCTGACGGTCCGGCAGCCGGCCGTGTTCATCTCGCAGCCGAAGCCGCTGAGCAGATACCACGCGATCAAGGTCATCAGGATCAGGGCGCCGCCGATGCCGATCAAAGCGCGTTTCATGGACCATCGCTACGGTGATCGCTATCGTTTGGCAATCGACCCGGGCCGACACCGATGAACCCCTGCGAGAGCGGCTCATGAGCTCACGGCCGAGATGGCGCGTCACGATCGGCGTCGCACTGGTGCTGGCGACCCTGGCGGCCTCCTGCGGCCGCGAGACGGCGCGCTGCCAGACGCATCGCGTCACGGGTGGCGAGGTGACCGAATGCCAGTGAGGCCGGCTGCGCGCCGGAGAGGCGCCGCGTCACGCGCCCTGTTCGGGATCGCCATCAGCCCTGCGTCGCGTCGCAGTGCCCAGCAGCGCGCCCGGCGCCCCATGGAGAGGCACGGTCTGACAACGGTCGTCATCGCGGCGATCCGGCACGGGCGCGCGCCCTCACCAGCCCAGTCCTCTTCGTCATCGATCCGGGCGCTGCGTTGTTTCCCAACAGGCCCACAGCATCGTTGCGCAAAGCCGCCTCGGGCTAAACGCGAAACCCCGGCCGGAGCCGGGGGGCGGATCGCGCCGTCAGAGCGAGCGTTCAGCGGCAGATGGTCTTGTAGCCGACGACGATGGTCTCGCCGGAGTAGCGATCGAAGCGCTTGATCGGCTTCTCGAAGCAGTCTTCCTCGGCCTCGACGAAGCGCACCGGGCGCTGGTGGCCGTAGCCGGCCTCCCGCAGGTCGCGATCCTCGTAGCTGCGGTAGCGCGGCTCGGCGGCGCGGGCCTGGTTGCTGACGATCGCCGCGCCGATGAGGGCGCCGGTGAGGCCGAGCAGGGCCCCGGCGACGGCCGTCTTGCGGCTGTGCTGCTTGACCGGCTTCACCTCGAAGCCGCGGTCGGAGGCCGAGGCGCCGGAGACGAAGGAACCGCTGATCAGGGCGACGGTCAGGGCGGCGGCGACGGTCTTGCTGCAAACCTTGGTGAAGCTCTGGGTCATGACGCTCATCCTCTGGCGGGGCGGCGATCCGTTCGCCGATGAATTGACCCTAGAGGTGGGCGCATCGGTGCGCTGTTCCAGTGGGAACAGGCCGGCGCGCCTGGCGCTTCAGAGCGGTGCTACGTGTATGGTGTCGGGCCACGGCGTCGATCCATCGAGAGCCCGGGTCTTCTCATGATCGACGATCAGTCGTCGCTGTGCGAAGGCGTCGGTGGATAGGGCAAGCTGCGCCCCGTAGGACCAGGCCTGAGAGCTGACTCCGCGAGGGGCAGGCGGGCACAAGCCTGGACGTAACGCCTTCACACCGAGATGGACCTGACTCATGAGAACCTTCAAGATTCTGACGCTCGTGGGGCTCGGCGTGCTCACTGGGCTCGCGATCGGCAAGGGCACGGACTGGAGCCATGTGATGAGCGCGATCCAGAGCTGGCTCGGGAAATCTTGACAGCCGGCGCAGGTGGAATCTCGGCCTGAGCGCGGCACGACTGTCGTGAACAGAAGCGGATATGACGGGACGCGTTTGCCGGAACCACAGCCCGGCTTTCAAGGCGACGATCGCGCGGGCGCCGACCAATGGCGAGAAGACGCTAGCCGCCCGAGCTCAGCAGTTCGACGTCCCCCCAACCAGATCACGCCGTGGCGAAGGCAGCTTCTTGAAGGGCGGCCGGCTTCTCTGAGACCGAAGCGAAGTCGGAGTTCGCAGGTCCCGTGCTTCATGTGAAGACGCTGCATACGAGCGACCAGCTGCGTTCGTGCAGAAATCGGCCCCCAAACTGTTCAGACCCGCCGAGCCAGCTCTACTGCCTGTAGAGACCTCGCTATATCGCAGTTCCCACGTTGCCCCGCGCTGACGCCCAGCCATCGTCATCGCGACGACGCCAAGGCACTCGACGAGAAGCGCCAGGCCTGGCTCTACCCGCCCGATCTGGTCGAGATCGTGCCACCGCCGCGCCGGGCGAGGAGCCGCTCCGCGACCCCGACCGCATGCTGCCGAAGAATGCGGAGGCCGCGGTCAAGATCAGGGAACGAACGCCGACCAATCTCTAAACCAGCAGCGGCCGGCAGGCAGCGCTGCACGAAGAACTCGATCGCGCGCTCGCAGCCTTTTCATGGGCCGGCCGGCGGACATCGCCGACGAGGCGCTCGCCCGCCTGCTGGCGCTCAGCCTGGCGTGCGCCGCGGCGGGGCGGTGAGGCCGCCGCCGCGCCGCCCTTCGCCCTCAGGCGGCGGCCCGAAACGGAGTCGGCCGCGCCGCCGCGCGATCGCGCGTCCGGAAGCCGTCCACCATCTGGTTCAGCCGGTCGATCTGCTCGGACAGGGATATCGCCGACGCGGCGCTCTGCTCCGACAGGGACGCGTTCTGCTGGGTCATCTCGTCCATCTGCGCCACGACCTGCGCCATGGCGTCGATGCCGATCGACTGCTCGCCGCTGGCGGCGGCGATCTGGGTGATCTGCCCCGAGAGGTCGCCCGCCGAGGCGACGATGTTGGTCAGCACCTCGCCGGTGGAGCGCACCAGCGCCACCCCTTGCGTGACCTCCGCGCCCGAGCTGGCGATCAGCAGCTTGATGTCGCGCGCCGCCTCGCCCGAGCGCTGTGCCAGCGTGCGGACCTCCGAGGCCACGACGGCGAAGCCCTTGCCAGCCTCGCCCGCCCGCGCCGCCTCGACGGCCGCATTCAGGGCCAGCAGATTGGTCTGGAAGGCGATGCCGTCGATGACCGTGGTGATCTCGGCGATCTTGCCGCTCGACTGCTCGATGCGCGCCATGGCGTCGACCGCGTCGGCGACGATAGCGCCGCCCTGCCCTGCGATCGACGTCGTCTGCTCCGCCAGCGCCACGCTGCGACGCGAGGCCGTCGCGCTGTGCTTGACCGAGGCTGCGAGCTGCTCGGTCGTCGCGGCCGTCTCCTCCAGCGAAGCGGCCTGCTGTTCGGTGCGCTGCGACAGGTCGTTGGCACCGGTGGTGATCTCACGGGCCGACAGGCCGATCTGTGCCGCCGTCGCCTGGATCGTGGCGACGGTCGCGCCCAGCTTGTGGACGGTGCCGTTGATCGCGCGCTGCAGGTCGCCCAGCCGGCCTTCATAGGCCGTCTCGACCTCCTGCGTGAGATCGCCCTCGGCGACCGCGTCCAGCACGGTCGCGAACTCGTCCGTCGCCCGGTCGATCACCTGGTTGATCAGGTTGACGCTCTCGACGAGCGTCTGCAGATCGGGCCCGACCGCGCCGGCCGCGACGCGGCCGCTGAAATCCCCCCTCGCGGCGCGCTCGACGACGGCACCGACCTGGGCGACGACCTGGGCCATCGCCTCGGCCCGCGCACTGCGTTCCGCCGCGGTGAGCCTTTCATCGGCCTCCAGGGCGCGAACGCGATCGGCGTTCTCCCTGAACACCCCGATCGCCACCGCCATCGCCCCGATCTCGTCCTTGCGGTCCTGATGCGGCACGGCGACATCGAGACGGCCCGCGGTCAGGGCTTTCATCACGCCGGTCAGCTGCTCGATCGAGCGGACGCTGCGGCGCGAGATCAGCGCGACTAGCGGCACCAGAACCAGCAGCAGGAGCAGCGCCTTGCCGGCGAGGCTGAGCTCGAAGGCGACCAGGGCCGCACGCCGCGGCCCGCGATCGGACAGGGTCACGACGGTGAGGGGGTCGGCGCCCGCGATGGGAAGCGACAGGCCCGACACCTCGAATGCGCGCCCGCTCAGGTTCATCGTGGCGGTGGCGTCCGCCGCCAGGGCCCCGTCGGGGATGGCGAAGGATGTCATGTCCGGCAGCGTCGCGGCATTGACCTTGCCCTTGTAGATCATAATGGCCTCGGCACCGGTCAGCCGCTTGATCTCGGCGGCCGTGTCGGCCCTGAAGCGCGAGCCGAGTTTCAGCGTGCCAAGGCGCTGCCCGCCGAGATTGATCGGCTGGACCGATTCGGTGGCCACTTCTCCCGACGAGGCGGAAACCGCAAGGCCGCTGGCCGACTGGCCCCCGATCGCGCGGCTGACCAACGGGTCCTTGCTCTTGTCGTCGCCGGCACTGTTGGGGTTGTGGCCGCGCATGATGACGACGCCCTTCGCGTCGGTAACTTCCAGCGTGCCGATGACGGGGTCGAGCTGCTTGATCTGGCCGAAGAGACGTACGAAGGTCTCGCGCAGCCTGGCCTTGTCGCCGCTCTGCACGGCCGCCACGACCTCGGGATGCGTGGCGTAGATCGAGGCATAGGTTTCGACCCGATGGCCGATCTTGGCCAGCACGTCCTCGGCGCGACCGCGGGCCGCCAGGGCGTCCTTCGACATGTCGAGATCGGCATCAGCCCTCAGCGCGAAATGCGACAGCACCAGAAGCACGGCGCAGCACGCCACGCACAACGCGACGACCAGGCCTGCCGCCTTGGCGCCCAAAGACTGGAATTTCGGCACTTTTCGTATCCTCCCGGAATAGCAAGCAACCGGTTACAGCATGAGCGTTAACAAGCTTTACGCAGCGTCATGCGACAGACGTCGCTGGGCTACACGTGCCACGCGCATCGGTGGCCGTCTGGGAGACAGCTTGGCATTACAGCCGGGAATACATGGCGACCACTCGACGCCGCCTCCCGCGCGTATTGTCCAGAACGTGCGGAAACGCTGTATGGGCCCCCTCAGGGGCACGGAATGTCTCCGCGGAACGTCTGCGAGCGTGGTCCAGCTCCAGCTCAACGCGTCCCGGATCCCTCAGGCGGGCTTGCCTGCGACTCCCGGCGCCTCGCTCAGCGCCGCCCCCACCACGACCAGCCGGCGCAGCTCCTCGGCGAGGATATCGTAGACCAGGCGGATGCGACGGCTGGTCTGCACCTCGCGATGCGTCACCAGCCAGATCGGCACGGGCGTTCTCCGGATGTCCGGCAGAAGCGCCACCAGCCCAGGCGTGCGCGCGGCCGCGACATCGAGGACCACGCCGACCCCGAGCCCCCGGCGCGTCATCTCCCATAGCGCCAGCGCACTGTTGGAGACGACCCGGCACTGCTCCAGTCCGAATGTCAGCCCCAGCATCTCCATATGGGCAACGAAGCGCTCGACCGGATCGAACGCCAGCAGGGTCGCCCCCCTGAGGTCCGCCACGGACTGCGGCACGCCATGACGGGCGACCCAGCTCTCGGACGCATAGAGATGGGCGGTCAGCTCGCCGATGAGACGGCCGATCAGTTCGGGTTCCGTCGGGCGCACATGGCGAATGGCGATGTCGGCCTCCCGTCGCCGGAGATCGCTGAGCGCATCGGTCGCCGTCACGACGATGGTGATCTGAGGGACCTCCTCGCGCAGGCGCGCGACGATGTCCGGCATGACATGCGTCGCGATCGCATCGGTAACCGACAGGCTGACGCGGCCCGCAACATCAGACGATTGTCCCGCAGCCGTGAGCGCGAGCGCGTCGGCGGCAGCGGCCATCTGACGGGCATGCTCCAGCATGCCGGCCCCGCCAGCCGTCAGGACGAGCCGCTTGCCAACCCGCTCGAACAGGGTCACGGCCAGTTGCTCCTCGAGGGCCGCGACCTGCCGCGACAGGGTCGGCTGGCTCAAACCCAGCTGGCGCGACGCCGCCGAGAGCGACCCGGCCTCGGCCGTGGCGCGGAATGCCCGAACCATATTCCAGTCGACGACGTTCATGCGTTTTCGAATATGCGATCTTCAAAACAAGTCAAATTCACATATCGCGACGCGTGCTAATGCGGGGCGTCGAGGGAGCAAACCGTGCCGACCACTGCCGACAGCCATGCGATCAGAGAGGCGGCCTTCTGGAACCGCGCCGCCCCCAGCTATGCGAAAAGCCGGATCAAGGACCTGCCGGGCTACGAGCGCACCCTCGCCCGGACGCGGGAGCTGCTCGATCGCTCGGCGACCGTGCTCGAGATCGGTTGCGGCACCGGCAGCACCGCCTTGAAGCTCGCGCCTGATGTCGGCCATATCACCGCCACGGACATCTCGCGCGAGATGATTACCCTTGCCCAGGCGCGCCAAGCCGCGGCGGGGTGCACCAACGCAACGTTCATGGTCACGGACGAACGATGCGAACCGTGGCCTGACCAGCAGTTCGACGCGGTGCTGGCCTTCAATCTCCTGCACCTGATCCAGGACCGGCCCACCCTGTTTCAATCCGTCGGCCGCGTTCTCAGGCCAGGCGGCCTGTTCATCACCAAGACGCCCTGCCTGTCCGAGATGAACGCCGTCATTCGGTTCGCGATTCCGCTGATGCGGCTCATCGGCAAGGCGCCCTATCTGTCGTTCTTCACCGCAGACGATCTGGCGAGCGAGGTGGCCGACCGCGGTTTTTCGATCACCGACAAGGCCCGGCATGGCTCAGGCCCAAAGGACTTCAGGATCTTCATCGCGGCCCGCAAGGCGCGGCTTTAGTCCCGGCCGCCCCGCCCGGTTGGCGAGGGGTGGTTCCTTTCCTCCACAGGCCCGCGGCCAGCGACGCCGCGGAGACCCTGATTGCGCAATCCGCGCGTGAAGACAGCCAAGGACCCAAAATGAAGAGTCTGATTTCCGCGGCCGCGTTCGGCTTCCTGTTCAGCGCCACGCCTCTCATGGCCCAGACCTGCGAGAGCAACTTCGAGGTCGAGGGAACGCCCATGCTCACCGCCCTGAATTTTCGGACGTCCCAGACCTTTGCCGGCGTCGACAGGGGCCAGGCGATCAACAGCCTGCGGGCCGCCATGCTGGCCGAAGGCTTCATCCGCGTCAGCGTCGACCGTGCGGCCGGTGCGCTGACGGCCTTTCAGGAAACCTCCGGATCCGGCCGCCCGCAAACGCTGCGCCTTTCGGCGCGCCCGGCGGGCAAGGGCACGCGGGTGGATGCCGTCTTCATGATCCAGGCCGGACAAATCGCCGATGCGGCAACCGTGCGCCGCTCCCTGTGCAGGGTCGTCTCGGCGGCCCGCAACTGATCGCGGGGGACACGGCCAGCGCCAAGCCGCCATCGCGGCCGCGCCCGACACGGGTCGGACGCGTGACTTTTGCCGCCACGCGCCCGGCACCGCCACAAGTCCTCACCGCCGCGCGGTTGGCCATCCAGCATCCACGGATTGCGCCCGTCGCTCAGCTGGATGGAGCGCTGCCCTCCGACGCTCGGTTTCGCAGCCCAACGACTCCGATCTGTTCCTTTGACCTCAACGACGCGCCGAGCGCGAACCGGGCTTGCGCGCCTGCTGGCGACCGGAGGCCCAACGCGGGCACGGCGCGCACAGAAGCGCGGCGACGCCGTCGGCGCCGCGGCGCGATCTCACCCCCTGATGTCGCCGGGAGTGTCAGGGACGGCCGGTCCCCTGCTCCTGCCGCCGCTGCTTCTTCTTGCGCCAGGGCGCCTCCTTTTCCCAGTCGCCAGCCATGATGCATCCAAAAGGCAGCACCTCGTCGACGACCTCCGCCAGGCCGTAATGCTCGATCTGCCGGCGCACCGAGGCCGCGCTCTTGTAGGCGCTCGGCAGTTCCGAGATATCGGTCACCCCCGAGAAGAAGCGCGCGTCGATCCCCTGCGTCTCCGCCGCCAGGATCTCCGCGTCGGTGCGACCCTCCTGCATCCGCTTGTGGCGGGTGCGGGAGAGGTTGCGGCCTGCGCCATGCGGCGAGAAGCCCAGCCCGTTGGCGGCGTTCTTCCCACGGACGATCAGCACCGGTTCCGCCATGTTCAGCGGAATCAGCGTCAGATCGGTCGCGTCTCCGGCCCAGTTGTCGAAGGCCGGAGTCGCGCCCTTGCCGTGGTAGAACAGCCCGTCCGAGCGCCGGAAGACGAAGTTGTGCTCGTTCCAGAACCGATCCGACACCTTCGCCGACAGCCGCTCGGCCGCCATGTCGTGGATGACGACATGGTTGTGCTTGGTCCATTCGCGAATGGCCTGCAGCGCATCCCAGTATTCGTCCGCCTCGCGCGTATCGGCGGGAATCCAGGCGTTCTGCGGCGCGGTCTCCGGCGACAGCAGGCGCCGGAAATCCTCCGCCACCCGCATGCCCTTGCCGTAGAGCCGCGCGCCAGGACCGCGCGAGCCATGATGCGTGACCAGTGCCGTCACGCCGCTCGACTTCAACGTCCCGACATAGGCGAAGTGGTTGCCGTCGCCCTGCGTGCCGAAATGCTCGATCGCCATGCTCGGAATGTCGCGCAGCAGCGGGTTGGCTTCGAAGCGCGCCATCACCTCCGCAGGCGGCCGCATCTGCTGTCCGCGCGGCCGGCCGCCGGGACCGAAATGCGTCACCGCATGGACGGCGTCCAGCAGCGCCGCCGGAGCGACACCGGGAAACAGCGAGATCGCCATCGAACAGCAGATGTCGGCCGAATGCATGCCGGGATGGATGCCCTCGGAGACCGCGACGCCGCCGACGGGAATCGTGCCAACCGGCCCGGCGGGGCAGGCATCGGGCATCACCGCGCCCGCCCGCACGACGGGCGTGCGCATCAGTTCGGTCATGGTCAGCACGACCGAGTCGATGTTGGCCTGCTCATCAGGCGTCTCCGCCGCGATGTTGAGGTGGAAGGGCACCGTACCGGAGGCGTGCGGCAGCGCGGGCGGGGGCGGCGCGAAGCCGCGCGCCACGGCGATCGCCTCCTCGAAGGAGCCGCCCTTGTCCAGCAGCGCGTTGCCCGCAGCCAGAGCGCGGCCGAACCACTTGCCCTGCTTGACGCCGGCATCGATCAAATCCTGCCCGCTCAGAACCTCAGTCATCTCGTCTCTCTTTCCGGCCCTATGCACCCGTCACAAGGGGGCTTCCGCGGCTTGGCCGCGGCGGTGCTTCCAGTCGCACTCGCAGGCACAGTTCTTCATTCGATACCCGAAACCCCGGCGGCCGGATTGCCGCCGGGGGCCTGCTGCGTGATCGCCGATGCATCGGAGCTCAAGCTCGAGCTCGGCGTCGCCGGACACACAGTACAGGCTCCGTGCCAACAAGCGGCAGACAACGACTGCGGGGCAAAAATTTCGCGCAACTCTCTGATATAACGCGATTAATTCTAGGTCGTCGCATGATGACCCGTCATGTGAGCCGGTACTGTCCTGTGAAGATTATATCCTGTAGGATACTTAAATAGATTTTTAGATAGGCCTGAACCATGCGCCGCCGCGTTGCCATCAGCATTCTGGGAACCACGCTCGATGCCGGCCGCGGCGAGCGCTGGAAGCGCTGGCGGCCGACGATCGCGCTGTGCCAGCAGCAGGGGCTGTTCATCGACCGGCTGGAACTGATCCATGGTCGCAAGTCCGAGGGCCTCGCCCGGGAGATCATCGCCGATATCGAAACGGTGTCGCCCGCGACCGAGGTTCGGCGGCATCTCGTCGAGATGAAGGACCCCTGGGATTTCAGCGAGGTCTATACAAGACTGCGGGAGTTCGCCCGGACCTATGCCTTCGATCCCGACCGCGAGGACTATCTGGTCAACATTACCACCGGCACCCATGTCGCTCAGATCTGCTGGTTCCTGCTGACGGAAGCGCATTTCATCCCCGGGCGCCTGCTCCAGCTGTCGCCGCCGCGCGGGCGCCCGACCGGCGACGATGTCTCCGGCGGGCACTCCATCATTGATCTCGACCTGTCACGCTACGACGCCATCGCGACGCGCTTTGCTGCCGAGCATGATGAGGCGACCTCGTTCCTGAAATCGGGCATCGCCACGAGAAGCCCGGTCTTCAATGCGATGATCGACCAGATCGAGCGCGTCGCGATCCGTTCGCGCGCGCCGGTTCTCCTGACCGGCCCGACCGGGGCCGGCAAATCGCAGCTC
Organism: Bosea sp. RAC05; assembly: GCF_001713455.1. NCBI lineage: Bacteria > Pseudomonadati > Pseudomonadota > Alphaproteobacteria > Hyphomicrobiales > Alloboseaceae > Allobosea > Allobosea sp. RAC05. The sequence continues at coordinate 889,978 of NZ_CP016464.1, read as the reverse complement.
GCCCGGCGAATCTACGAGTTGAAGAAGGCCCAGCACCAGGTCTCGGGCGCCTTCGTCGAGGTGAACTGCGCGACGCTGCGCGGCGACCAGGCCATGTCGACCCTGTTCGGCCACGTAAAGGGCGCCTTCACCGGCGCCCAGAGCGACCGGCCGGGCCTGATGAAAGCAGCCGACAAGGGCGTGCTGTTCCTCGACGAGATCGGCGAACTCGGCCTCGACGAACAGGCGATGTGCCTGCGTGCGATCGAGGAGAAGCGCTTCCTGCCCATGGGCTCCGACCGGGACCGCAGCTCCGACTTCCAGCTGATCGCCGGCACCAATCGCGACCTGTCTCAGCGTGTCCGAGAGGGCTCGTTTCGCGAGGACCTGTTCGCGCGCCTCAACCTCTGGACCTTCCGCCTGCCGGCTCTGCGCGAGCGGAAGGAGGATATCGAACCGAACCTCGATTTCGAACTGCGGCGCTTTGCCGAGCGGGAGCGACAGAACGCCACCTTCAACAAGGAAGCCCGCGAACTCTATCTCGCCTTTGCCGTCGCCCCCGATGCGCCATGGCCTGCCAATTTCCGCGACCTTTCGGCCTCGATCACGCGCATGGCGACCCTGGCTCCGCAGGGGCGCATCAACGAGGTGACGGTGCGCGATGAAATTAGCCGGCTTATGAAACGCTGGCACGCAGATCGTGCCGAGGTAGCTGGCCCCGAGCGGCTGCTGACCAATCTTCTTGGAAGCGAACGGATCGAGCAGATCGATCTGTTCGACCGGGCCCAACTGGCCGCGGTCGTCGCCGTCTGCCGCGAGAGCCGCTCGCTGAGCGCCGCCGGGCGGATGCTCTTCTCGGTCTCGCGCACGGCCAAGACGAGCGGCAATGACGCCGACAGGCTGCGCAAATACCTCGCACGCTTCCAGCTGAGGTTCGAGGATCTCTCGGATGCTCCAGGAGAGCGATGAACGCGTTGCCTGCCGACGCCGGGCTTCGTGACGGGCATCGGCTCGCCACCGCGTTCCCATCGACCACGGCGGCTCGACCCGCCAAGGTTCACCGTCGGACCCTCGGTCCGGCGGGGGCGCGACACGGACATCATTCGGGCCTCCTGCGGACGGGCTGCGGACATGCGACACCGGCCCAAAAAGCAAAGCCCCTGGCGTGCTCGCCAGGGGCCTGGTGCTGCGTCACGCGTTCAGCGGCAGATGGTCTTGTAGCCGACGATGATGGTCTCGCCGGAGTAGCGATCGAAGCGCTTGATCGGCTTCTCGAAGCAGTCCTCCTCGGCCTCGACGAAGCGCACCGGGCGCTGGTGGCCATAGTCCGCGTGACGCTGGTCGCGGTCATGGAAGCTGCGGTAGCGGGGCTCGGCGGCGCGGGCCTGGTTGCTGACGATCGCCGCGCCGATGAGGGCGCCGGTGAGGCCGAGCAGGGCCCCGGCGACGGCCGTCTTGCGGCTGTGCTGCTTGACCGGCTTGACCTCGAAGCCGCGGTCGGAGGCCGAGGCGCCGGAGACGAAGGAACCGCTGATCAGGGCGACGGTCAGGGCGGCGGCGACGGTCTTGCTGCAAACCTTGGTGAAGCTCTGGGTCATGACGCTCATCCTCTGGCGGGGCGGCGATCCGTTCGCCGATGAATTGACCCTAGAGTCGGGCGCATCGGTGCACTGTTCCGGCGGGAACAGGGCGAAATCCAGTTGGCGACAGCCCCGACTGTTCAGACCAATCGAGCCCGCTCTGCGCAGGAATCCGGCCTGTTCCCCCCGGAACTGAGCCGCCCCCCTGATTGAGGTCCTATGGCCTCACACCGGGCGCAGGGCTCTGACGCCCATCAGCAGAACAGAGATGACATCGGGGCCACCTTCGTTGAATCAATTGGTCGCGTTCGTAAAACCGTCCAGCTATATTAAATAAATCTAGCATTCCCCTGCGACAGACCCTCCCAAGTTCAGGATGTCCAAGATGCCCGATATATTCACGCCGGAACAGACACCGCTTGTCCTAAACGGAAACGGCCCCCCGCTGCCCACCGTTCCCCGGCTCAGGCTGGACATCGCCTCCATCGTCGCGTTCCGCGAAAGGGTCCCTGACCCGCCCGCGAACGCAGCCGCCCGCGCACCCGCCCATCGATTCTTGCCCCATGGCAGTCCGCATCGTGCAGCGCCGCCGCAGCCGGCTGCCATCGGGCAAGAGCGTGTCGCCTATACAGGGGTCGTCCACATGGCCACGGGGAAAGTGTTCCTGTGCCCGCTTGTTCCAGCCCGAAATGCCCGTAAATATCAGGGGCCGCTATTTCATGAACGCGACCTGACGCCGATCGATCATTATTCGAACGCCGCGCTGGAGCACATGGCCGGAGCTGCCACACAAGCGCTGGTGTTTCCGGCGATGCAGCAGAATCAGAGTGTTCGGCTTGGCCGAACCAGACCAACCATAGGCTCGCATCGCGTGCCCGGCATCGCAGCCTCGGCATCCGTCCCTGGGGCTCTAACAATGGCCCCCACGAACACCACTGCAAATCGTCGATATCGCGATTCTGCTGCCCACCAAATCCTCGTGAAACGCCTTCGTGAGCAGCCGGAGGGCTTTGTCGGCTTCGCGGTGGAAAAAAACGCCCTCGGACCCGGCCACCATCAGGTCATGTTTGTGTCCAGCCTGAACGTTCCCTTCTTCGGCGTCCGGGGCATGACGCATCAGTTCGCGAATGCGATCGTCCACGCTCTGCAGCGCGCGTTTACGCAGGGGGCTCACCAGCAGATTCCGGCTGCGCTGCTGCCGGGGCACCATCAGCCTCTGCCGCTTGCGCCGCCCGCGGGGGGGCATGATTTTGGGTTTCCGCCTCCGCCGCAGGCGGGGAATCATCAGAGGATACCGTCTCGACCGCTGCCGAAGCGGTGAAACCGTGTGCGTGGTCAGATGATGTGAGACGTGTCCGGGGCCTCGGGAACAGAGGTTCTGGGCAGGATGCGGTTCTTGAAGGTTGGGTGCCAGCGCTCGATCGTGCCCTGCGTCTGGGGGGCGATCGGGCGCGCCGCGAACGTGCTGCATGCCCTTGCCATCGAGGCATGGCGTCGATCCATCGAATGCCCGGATCCCCTGATCCCGACCCGCGACGTCTCTCCCTGGCCGTTAAACCGCAACCCATTGCCGCCGGAGGCCGACGAGCGCCTCTCGGAGGCTGTCGACGCGGCCGATCGCGCGGACCGCGTCGGTGGCGGAACCGTGCTGCAGGGCGATGAGCGCACCGCGCTGTTGCTGATGGAGCTCGTCGATGCTGCCGTGACGTCTTGCCCGAGGACGAAGCCGAGGGAGGCCCGCAGTTCGGCGCTGTCGGGCTGAAAGGCCCGGGGATGACGAAGCGTCAATCCGGCCTTGCCACCCTATCGCGCAGGGCGGACAGTGCCGACGGACGGGGCAGCGGGGCGAGACGATGGATTCCCAGTGGTTCGTGGCAAGGCACGGCGATGTCGTGGGGCCGATGTCGCGGAACGAGGTCAAGGCCATGGTGGCCGCGGAGCCGGACGGAGACCTTCTCGTCTGGACCGACGGCTTCAGCGCCTGGTGCACGCCCGCCGAGGTTGCGGTCCTGCGCAGCGTGGACGCGGGGGCAGGCGGTGCGCCTGCGCCCTCGGCTCCCGCGAGCGCGGAGCGCCATGCCAGCCTGGCCGAGCGTGCCCGCCACGAACTCATCGCCTATGCGGTGATCGCCGCCTACCTCTACGTCTGCTTCGGCGCCATCCTTCTCTTCAAGACGGCCGTGCTGACCCAAGCGGGCGTGCCCTACGCGCCCCTCGGGCTGGCGGCCATCAAGGCGCTCGTGCTCGGCAAGTTCCTGCTGCTCTTGCATGGTGCGCGGGTCGGCGAACGCGTCCGGCGCAAAGGCCGCCCGATCGGCGCCATCGCCTGGCAGGCGCTGCTCTTCGCCTCGCTCCTCATGATTCTCACCGTGATCGAGGAGCTCATTGTCGGCACGGTCCATGGCAAGCCCCCGGTGGCGATCATGTCCGAACTCGCGGACGGAAGCCTGATGGAGGCGGCCGCGACCAGCCTTCTGATGGTGCTCGTGCTGACGCCGTATTTCGCGATGCGCGAGATCAACAGCGAGCTCGGTGACGGCGTGCTGTTCCGGATGTTGATCACGCCCAGAGAGGAACGCTGAGGGACGCCCGCAGGGGCGATCCGATTCGAAGTGGGATTCGCTGATCGCGGCCTGTCTGATTCCGTCGGGTCGGGAGCGGGCGGCGATGGATCCTGTCGCGCGCCGACAGCGATGCTCTCGCCCGGCAGCCGGCGATGAGCGGAGGCGCGGCAGGGACGGCATTACCAACGCCGCACCTGCGGCGCGCCCGACGTGGGTCGATCCCGTGACCTCTGCCGCTTCGGGCCATGCCCGCGCCCGCAATTCCCTCGTTGCCCCGCGCCGCGCGATCGGCTATCCAACATCCACGGATTGCGCCCGTAGCTCAGCTGGATAGAGCGTTGCCCTCCGAAGCTGGGTTTTCGCCGAAAGCGCCTCTAAATTTTCTAGCAATCACAATAGTTTGAGGCGCAAATCGGCGCTGGAACAGCGATCACAACGCGGTTCGGCACGACCGCGCCACATGCAGGGTGGTAGTCGGCTCCAGCGCGGAAGAGAAATCCCCGCGGCCTACCATCGCTGGGTGATATCCTGCTTGCGAATCGATGAAGTGGGCACGGAGCGTCCGACCTTGAATAGCCTCCCAAGCGGACGCTTTATCGTGCTCGATTTCGAGACGACTGGACTCAGCCCGGCGATGGGCGCGCGGGTGATTGAGGTGTCAGCTCGCGAAGTGGTGGACGGCCGAGCAGGCCATGAACTGCTTTCCTTTGTCGACCCAGGCATCCGCGTCCCGGCAGAGATCACCCAGATCACCGGCATAACGAGCGCGATGCTCAGCGGCGCACCTACGTCGGCGGTCGTGATGCGTCAGCTCTCATCCTTCATCGGGTCATCGCCTATCGTTTGCCACAACGCAGGCTTCGATCGACGGTTTTACGAACACGAGGCCAGCGAGTTTCTCGATGGGCAGCCCGTTCGCGCCTTATGCACCCTGCTATTGGCTCGCCGCATGTTCCCGGGTCGGAGAAGTTATCGACTAGGCGGTCTCATCGACGAGATGGGCATTGCATCTCCTGGTCGCCTTCATAGGGCGAGCGCCGATACGTTTGTCACGGTCCATCTCTTCAATCGCATCTGCGCCAACGCACGCTCTCGCTGTCGAGCCGAGCACTTTGATCAAGAAGTGCTGCACCGGCTGCAGCGGATCAGGATTGCGGAAGCGTATGATTGGCTGGCCACATTAGGTAGCTCTGTCCCAGGATCGCTTGGTAAACGTAGAGCGCCCGGACGCGGCACGCCAACGATTTTGAACTGACGATCATAGCCCCCCCGCTCCTGGACGATCGTTAGCGTCGACCCGGCCTGGGCTGAAAAGGTCATTGCACCGGGAGCAGGCAGCTGTATTCGATCTGACTTCCAGCAACCAAGACCCTCGCCCAAACCGCAGCTGGCGACCTTTGCAAAGGTTGAAATCAAACACGGCCGAGCGTGCAAGTTGCCAAGTCAGTATCGTGGCCCGTCGATTATTCCCGCAACCCGACCGATGTGATGATCCTGGGCTGATCGCCTAGACCGGCGACATGGACATTCGACGCCTCGCTCGAACCGGATGAGTTCCCCGAGGGACCCTCACGCGCTCGGAGCCGAGTTCATCCAAGTGAAAGCAGCGGCGCAGAATCGAAGTGAGTGAGAATACGCTTCAGCGCCGCGGCGCTGTTCTCATCTTCGACGCTTTCGAGCGCGTCCTGCAGCACCATGCGAATGTCCTCGACTCCTACTCTCTCCATCTCCCAGTTCGGATACAGACGCTCGCGCTTTTCCTCACTCTGGCTCAGCGAGACGATATCGTAATGGCGCGGATCGCTATGCAGACTCGCGATCAAACTCTGGATCTGGGCGGGCGGCCCCTCGATCCACTGGAAGAAGACGCCACCGCCAAAAACCAGCACGCCGGTGATGCCACGCGCGCGATTGCTGCGTTGAGCAGACTCAACGATGCGACCGACCTCGGCGTCGTCAACGCCGTCAGCGGCACGGCTGCAGTAGACGAAATGACGAAGCGTGTGCTGCGGGGCATCGTCCAACTCGGAAACCCGTTGCAAACCGTATTCGTCGAACATGGCGGGCCCTCCGGCAACCGTAGGGTGTGTCGCCCTGTGATTGCATCTCCTCAACACAATGCGTCGCTCATGGAAGCAGGCTGAGCCCCAATGCGCAACTCGTCGGGCGATCTTGTGCAAGAAGACTGCCTCTCCAAGGCAGTTTGCCGAGGGAGCAGGTCCCTCCGAAGCTGGGTTTTCGCCGGAAGCGCGCCCCAAATTCTCCTGTATCCACAATAGCTTGTGGCACTGATCGGCGCTGCAACCGCGATCACAACTCGGTTCGGCACGACCGCGCCACTCCGGACAGGGGAATGCCCCTGGGAAACGTTGGGGGGGGGGGCCGACTGCGGCTCGCATCGCGTTCACTATGGCTTGGGCAGCGTCAGATCCGACAGGTATTCGATCGACTGCGTGACAGCGGTTTCCATGCCCGACATGCGCATGACGCTGAACGTTTTGACGGTCTGACGCGTCGCCGGATGAATCCAGAGCGTCTGGCGGGTGGTCATGTTCATCTGCGGATAGACCAGATCGCCCTCGAACTTCTCGAGGCGGACGCCGTCGATTTCCTCGAAACCGCAGGCGATGTTCTGCGCGGATCGCGCGACGTCGGCCTGTTGCTTCAGGACGACTTCCGGATCGTGCCCCGGATCGTTCAGCTCGCGGACCTTCTTCCAGGTCTTACCCTTGTCCGATGATGCATATAGGACATCGCCGACCGCGAGTGACCAAGGCATTCCGGGTGGGTCGATCACTTGCGTCAGCCAATCGCCCGAGCCGTTGCTGAAATGATAGTTGATCATCGGCTTCTGGCCGCTGGTCACCGTCGTGATCGTCGACTTGCTGGCCTGGCCCTTCATCGGCCTGCTCATCTCTCTCACGAGCGATTCCCGGCAGGGATCGGCGACCGCCGCCGAGGGAGACAGCAGGGCCGCGGCGAAGAGCCAGACCGAATAGTTCAGATTGCGCATCACAAGCCCATCCTAGACGTGGATTGCAGGCTCAGGGCGTGGTCACCCTGACGGCGGGATCGTAGGCGAAGATCTGCAGCGAGACATCCCCCGAAGAGCCAAAGCGGGAGCTGCCCTCCAACTCTGACTGATGCCATCGCAGCATCCGCCGCGTCGCCGCGTCCGGTTAAGCGGTCGCGCGACCGCCGAACCAGTGTCCGCCCTGCACTGAAACCGCATCGGTTCGCGACAGATAGCGGAAGAGCAGCATCGGGCGCACCTCCAGCCTGGGTTCACTCAGGCTCACGCAAGAGTCGAACGCGCACACCCTCGACAGCCAAAGCCCCTGGCCTGCTCGCCAGGGGTCCGATGCTGCGTCACGCGCTCAGCGGCAGATGGTCTTGTAGCCGACGACGATGGTCTCGCCGGAGTAGCGGTCGAAGCGCTTGATCGGCTTCTCGAAGCAGTCTTCCTCGGCCTCGACGAAGCGCACCGGGCGCTGGTGGCCGTAGCCGGCCTCACGCAGGTCGCGATCCTCGTAGCTGCGGTAGCGCGGCTCGGCGGCGCGGGCCTGGTTGCGCACACGGCAATCGCTGACTTGCCGTGCTCACATCGGTAAGCCCGCAGCGTATCGCACATTACGTCGCTTTCGATTTCGCGCTGAGCGGCACGGCCATCATCCTGGCGAAGCCATTGCCTCGCCGAGACGGTCGAGCGCCCAGTCGAGTTCGGCGTCACTGATTGTCAGCGGCGGCGAGAAGCCGAAGCTTGATCGATCCTTGGCTGTCGTCGACAGGCCGTGATCGCGCAGGTGATCGATGATCGCGGCGATCGGCCATCGCGCGGCATCGACGCGGTCGGGATCGAGCCCGATCACCAGCAGCAGGCCCTTGCCGCGGACATGGTCGACCAGCGGGCTGTCCTCCCGCAGACGGGCGACCCGCGTCCGGATCTCCTCCTCGAGCCGTGCGGCGCGTGCGACCAGGTTCTGTCGCTCGATGATTCCGATCGTCGTCAGCGCCGCCCGCGTCGTCATCGGGTTCTTCTCATGGGTGTAGTGGCCGAGCGACAGCTCGGGCGCGAGGTTGAGGCGCGCGTCGGCGATCACCGCGGCGATCGGCAGGATGCCGCCGCCGAGGGCCTTGCCGAGCACCACGGCGTCGGGCGTCGCGCCGACATGCTCGAAGGCGAAGAAGCGGCCGGTTTTGCCGAGGCCCGAGGGGATTTCGTCGAAGATCAGCAGGACGCCATGAGCGTCGCAGAGCTGCCGGATCTGCGGCCAGAGCCAGGGTGGCGGCACGTGGCCATTCGATCGGATCGGCTCGGCGATCAGCGCACCGATCCGGGATGACGACTCCAGGGCCCGCTGGACATCCGCGACCATCCGCAGGGCGCCGTTGTCGGGATGCCAATAGGGCGTGACATGGTGGCGACCGGGCAGGAAAGGGCCCAGCCTCGCGTCGGGCGCGGCGCGCGACAGGCCGAACGCGCCAAAGCCATGCCCGTGATAGGAGCCTTCGATCGAGATCGTCTCGGGCTTGCCGGTCGCGACGCGGGCGAGCTTGAGGGCGATCTCGATCGCATCCGAGCCGCCTGTGGCGAACAGGACCCGGGCCGGCGCCCCCGGCCATTTCGACAGCAGCGTCTCCGCCAGCCCGACCGCCGGCTCGTTGGTGAAGCGTCGTGGCGAGAAGGGCAGCGTATCGAGCTGGTCCTTCAGCGCGGCGATCAGTTCGGGGTGGGCATGGCCGATGTGATGGGCGGTGTTGCCGTGCAGGTCGAGCAGGCGGCGGCCCGTGTCATCCTCCAGCCAGGCGCCCTCGACCGCGTGCAGGGCCGAGACGCAGGGACTGGAGCCATCCTGATGGAAGAAGGCGGCGGCATCGCGCGCAACCAGATCCCCGCTCATCGCGCATCGCCTCCCGCCGAAACCACCAGCCTGCCCCCGCAGCGCAACGGCCGGCGCCAAAGCAATGGCGCAGGCCTCGCCAAAGATGGCAGCGGCACGCGCAGGATCGGGGTCAATGGTGGCGCTGCCGACATGCGTGGGCATAGGCGAGCTTGACGACCATTTGGCGACAGCCGCAACGGCCGCAGTCTGTGGACGAGAGGCTCCGGCCGGCCGCGAGTTCCGGTGTCACGCAAACGTCGTGCATGCGCCGTATCCGCTTTCGCTAGGTCATCATGAGATGGCGAGTCTGGGGGAAGCGCTGACATGTTCAAGCACGTTCTGGCCGCGAGCATCGCGGGTTTTGTGGCTCTCGCGCCCGTGGCGGCCTCGGCCCAGCAGCGCACTCTGACCGTCTACTCCTCCCTCGACGAGGATCAGGCGAAGGCGCTGATCAAGGGCTTCGAGGCCAAGCATCCTCAGGTGAAGGTCAATGCGATCCTCGGCTCGACCGCGCCGATCATCGCCCGCGTCATCGCCGAGGCGGCGTCGCCGCAGGCCGACATCATCATGGGCAACGCCGTCTCCGCCCTGATGGCGGCCGATGCGCGAGGCCTGCTGCTACCCTACAAGCCGGCCCATTACGACAAGGTGGCGCCGGTGATGCGCGATGGCCGCGCCGAGCCGGTGTGGGTGGGCATCGATGCCTGGGCGTCGTCGCTCTGCTTCAACACGGTCGAGGCCGCCAAGAAGAACATTCCCGCGCCGAAGAGCTGGGCGGATCTGACGAACCCGATCTACAAGGGCCAGATCACCATGCCCTCGCCGCTGTCGTCGGGCACCGCGCTGCTGGCGGTCAATGGCTGGCTCACCGTCTTCGGCGAGAAGGGCGGCTGGGAGTTCATGGACAAGCTGCACGAGAACGTCTCGAAATACGGCCATTCCGGCTCGGCGCCCTGCCGCCAAGCGGCGTCCGGCGAGACCCTCATCGGCATTTCCTATGCAACACCCGGCGTGAAATCGATCAACGAAGGCGCGCCGATCCAGATCATTCTGCCCTCCGAAGGCCTCGGCTGGGAAATCGAGGCGGCCGCCATCGTCAAGGGCGCCAAGAACCTCGCCGACGCCAAGGCGATGTCGGACTGGATCTCCTCGCGCGAAGCGGCGGAGATCTCGGCGAAGTTCCTGCCGATCACGGCCTATGACGACATCCAGTCCCTCCCCAAGAACTATCCGGCGGACGAGAAGTCGAAGCTGCTGACGATGGACTTCGCCAAGCTCGCCGCCAGCCGCGAGGCCGTCATGGCCGAATGGCAGAAGCGCTACGGCGTCAAGGTTCCGCCCAGGTCCTGATCCGCCAAGCCAGCCGGTCCGAGAGAGCTGACGATGACGGTGACCACAGTCGCGCTTTCGGTCGACGCGAAACCACAGCCATCAGGGGCGAGCGCTAGCGCTCGCCCTTTCCTGTCGCTGTCGGGCCTGACCAAGCGCTACGGCACCGCAACCGTGGTGCACGATGCGAGCCTCGACGTCATGCGCGGCGAACTGCTCTGCATTCTCGGACCCTCCGGCTGTGGCAAGACCACGCTGCTGCGGCTGATCGCCGGGTTCGAGACCGCCGATGCCGGGTCGATCCGGCAGGACGGCCAGGAGATCAGCGCAGCCCCGCCGGAGGCGCGCGATTTCGGCATCGTCTTCCAGTCCTACGCCCTGTTTCCCAATCGCACCGTCGCGGGCAATGTCGGGTTCGGCCTCGAAATCCTGCCGATGTCGCGCGCCGATCGCGCGACCCGCATCCGCGAACTGCTCGAGCTGGTGGGCCTCGAGGGGCACGCGCAGAAATACCCCAGCCAGATCTCCGGGGGGCAGCAGCAGCGCGTCGCCCTGGCGCGTGCGCTCGCCTTGTCGCCCGGGCTCCTCCTGCTCGATGAGCCGCTCTCGGCGCTCGACGCCAATGTCCGGGCCAGTCTGCGTGATGAGTTGCGGGCGTTGCAGCGGCGCGTCGGCGTCACCAGCATCATGGTCACGCACGACCAGCAGGAAGCCCTGTCCATCGCCGATCGCGTCGTGGTGATGAATGCCGGGCGGATCGAGCAGGTCGGCGCGCCCGCCGAACTCTACCATCGACCGACCAACCTGTTCGTCGCGCGCATTCTGGGTGAGATCAACGCGCTGCCCGTCAGGTCTGTCTCCGGGACGCGCGTCGAGAGCCAGGGGCTCTCTTTCCAGCTCGCTCAGCCTTTGGGCTCGGAGAAGCCCGGCACCTTTGTCTGCTTCCGTCCCGCCGCCGTCATGTTGAGTGATGCCGCGGAGCTGGCCTCGCCGGGAATCGGCGCCCGTGTGACCGCGACCGCGTTTCTGGGGGATCGGCTGCGCCTGACCCTGCTTCCGGACGAGGCCGACGCGCCGGCCATCACGGCCGAGGTGCCGTTCCCTCGTTTTGGCGCGCCGCCAGAACCGGGCGATCACGTCACCTTCGGTGTCGCCCCCAGTCAGCTTTTCCTGCTCGACGATCATGGTTGAGGCTGCGACCGCGGCGGACAGGCGCTCCCGCCCGATCATGCCGGATCTGACGGGGACGGCGCTGCCGCCGGTCCTGTTGCTGTTGCTCGGGATCATCACCGTCCTGCCGATTTCGGCCCTGCTGATCCGCGCCTTTCTGGCGCGGGACGGCGGCTTCGTCGGCCTCGACAACTTCATTCGCTATGCGACCGAGCCCGGCCTGGCCGTCGCCGCCTGGAATTCCGCGAGCCTGTCGGCCATCTCCACCGTCATCGTCATGGCGCTGGCCTTTCCCTATGCCTACGCGCTGGTGCGCACGCGCATCCCGGGCCGGGGCTTCTTCCGGCTGATGGCGCTTCTGCCGCTGCTGGCCCCGTCTCTGCTGCCGGCGTTCGGAATGGTTTTCCTGTTCGGCAACCAGGGCTGGCTGAAGCACTGGCTTCTCGGGGAAAGCCTCTACGGGCCGGTCGGGATCGTCATGGCGAGCGCCTTCTATGCGTTCCCGCATGCGGTTCTGATTCTCAGTGCGGGGCTGTCCGCCGGAGACCAGCGCCACTATGAGGCGGCGCGTGCGCTGAAGGCCGGTCCCTGGCGGCGCTTCATGACGGTGACGCTCCCGTCCTGCCGCTACGCGGCCATCAGTGCCGCCTCGATCGTCTACATCCTGGTCTTCACCGATTTCGGCATTCCCAGCGTCGTCGGCGGGTCCACCAATGTGCTCGCCACCGACATCTACAAGCTCGTGATCGGCCGCTTCGATTTCGAGATGGGCGCGGTCGTCGGCGTTCTGCTGCTGCTCCCGGCTGTCATCGCCTATGGCATCGACTGGTTCGCGCGGCGCAGCCAGCGCTCGATGATCACCGGGAAATCGGTGCCTATCGAGCCCGAGCGGCTGGTCTGGCGCGACGCAGCGCTGTTTGGATTCGCTGCTGTGGTGACCTGCGCCATCCTCGCCATCCTCGGCATGGCGATCTATGGATCACTGGTGCGGTTCTGGCCCTATAACCTGACGCTCGGCCTGCAGAATTATGAGCGGCTCTTCACCGACGACGACGAATTCCGCGCGCTCGGCAATTCGCTCGTGCTTGCCGCAGGCACCGCGCTGATCGGGACGACGATGGTGGCACTGTCGGGCTGGCTCGTCGCACGCAAGCTCGGCGCGAGCGGCGTTCGCAACGGCTTGCAGGCGGTCGCGATGGTCCCTGTCGCTGTTCCAGGCCTCGTGCTCGGGCTCGGTTATGTCTTCTTCTTCAACAATCCGGCCAACCCGCTGCATGGCCTGCAGGGCACGATGCTCCTGATCATGCTCTGCACGGTCGCGCATTTCTACACTGTGCCGCATCTGATGGCGGTCAACGAGCTGCAGCGGCTGGATCGCGAGATCGACATGGCGGCGCAGGCCCTGCGCGTGCGCCCGGCGGGCGCGGCGCGGCGGGTCTACTTTCCCGTCCTCATGCCGACACTGGTCGATGTCGCCGGCTACTTCTTCGTCAACGCCATGACCACGGTGTCGGCCCTGATCTTCCTGTTCACTGCGCAGACGCGCGTCGCCGCGATCGCGGTCATCAACCTCGTCGAGGGCAGCCGCATCGGCCAGGCGGCGGCTTTCGCCGTGCTGATCATGGCGATGTCGATGGTGGCGACCGCGATCCAGATGGTCCTGCGTGGTCTCGTCCTGCGGTCGCAGAGCTGGCGCCGGCGCACGACATGACCGAGCCGGACCTGCTCAGTTTTGCTCATCGCCTCGCCGATGCCTCGGGCCCGGCGATCCTGCCCTGGTATCGCGCCATGCCGGCTATCACCGACAAGGGCTCGTCCTCCGGCTTCGACCCCGTCACGGAGGCGGATCGGGCGGCAGAGCGCGCCATCCGTGCACTGATTGGGGCCCACCACCCGAAGCATGGCATCATCGGCGAGGAATTCGGTCGCCACAACGTCGACGCCGAGTATGTCTGGGTGATCGACCCGATCGATGGCACGAAAGCCTTCATCTCCGGCCAGCCCGTCTGGGGCACCTTGATCGCCTTGCTGAGGAACGGCGAAGCCGTCCTTGGCCTTCTCGATCAACCGTTCTTGCGCGAGCGCTACTGGGGCGATGGCGAGCGCTCCTTCTGTCGGCGGGAGAACCGAATCTTTCCGCTCAGGACGAGAGCGTGCCCATCGCTGTCCGATGCGACGGTCTGGGTGAGTTCGTCGATCGCACGGGACCCCGTTGCCCATGCCGCTGTCGAGCGCCTCGGCGCGGCGGTGCGCATGCTGGTCTATGGCGGCGATTGCTTCTCGCTGGCGATGCTGGCGGAGGGGCATATCGACATCGCGATCGGCTGGGGCGGGTTCGAGATCTACGACATCGCCGCGCATATACCACTTGTCGCGGGAGCAGGGGGCATCGTCAGAGCGCTCGACGGCTTGGACGCTCTCCATGCCAACGGCATGTTGGCTCTGGGCGATCCGACCCTGCTTGAGGCGACGCTGGACGCGCTGCATTGGCCGCGGGGCTGAAGGGCAAGGGCCACGGCAGGCATCGTCGTTTGCCCTGAGACGCAAGAGCGCGACGCGAGCGCCTCTCAGCCTCGATGGCACATCTGCCCCATTTCAGAGTTCAGTCGACCGGCCGTGTTCGCCGCGCAGTTCGCCCTTTCGCATGCCTGTTGGCTGGTGACTTATCCGCTGGCGGGGTGCCGCCGCAGCCGGTGCCAGCCGAAGCCGATCCTTTCGCGCACCCCGACGCTCAGCGCCGCTTCCGCGTGCTCACCAATGCTGAGGAGCTCCGGCAGGCTCTCGACTATCCTTGGGACAGATGGGCAGTGTTCCTGCACCCGGCACAGAGTGCGCTGGTCGAGCGTGCCTTCACCGGTCCTGCACGCGTCTCTGGTTCGGCCGGAACCGGCAAGACGATTGTCGCCCTTCACCGTGCCGTCCATCTGGCGCGCGCCAATCCAACCAGCCGCGTGCTTCTCACCACCTTCTCGAAGCCGCTCGCGAACGCACTGCGCGCCAAGCTGTTGACCCTGGTGCCATCCGACGATGCTGTTGCACGCACATCGCCGTGAAGGCGCTGACGGCGCTCGGATACGAGCTTTACACCGAATGGTTCGGCCAGCCCCAGATCGCCTCGGCATCGCTGGTCCGTAACTTCCTCACCAAGGCGGCAGCCGAGTTCCCGGAGCAAAAGTTCTCGGTGCATTTCCTGTTCGGCGAATGGACCGACATCGCTGACGCTTGGCAGCTCAAGAACTGGGAGGCCTATCGCGATGTCTCCCGGCTGGGTCGCAAGACGCGTATCGGCGGCAAACAGCGCGAGGCGCTCTGGACCATCTTCGAGCAGGCGCGGGCGGCAATGGCAGAGCGCAAGCTCGTCACCTGGGCAGACATCTTCGGCCGGCTTACGGAGCATCTGGCGAGCGGCAAGGCGCGTCCCTTCGATCATGCGGTCGTCGACGAGGCTCAGGACCTCGGCGTCGCCGAGGCACGCTTCCTGGCAGCGCTGACGGGGGAGCGGCCGGATGGCCTGTTCTTCGCCGGCGATCTAGGTCAGCGGATCTTCCAACAGCCCTTCTCCTGGAAGGCTCTGGGCCTCGACGTGCGCGGGCGCTCGTTCACGCTGCGGATCAACTACCGCACATCGCATCAGATCCGCTCTCACGCCGACAGGCTGTTGCCAGGCACCATCTCGGATATTGACGGCAACACGGAAGGCCGTCGCGGCACCGTATCGATGTTCGACGGAGCGCCGCCAGACGTCGTGATCGCCGGCAGTCCGGAGCATGAGGCTGGGGTAGTCTCAGCCTGGATCTCGAAGCGGCTTGCCGAAGGCTGCAGGCCGCACGAAATGGGTGTCGTCGTTCGGTCGGATGCCGAAATCAAACGAGCGAGGGCAGCGATCAAGCTAGCCGGTGCGGCATTCGTAGAACTGAACGACAAGGTCGAGATCGAGGATGGTGCAATCGCGATCGCGACCATGCATTTCGCGAAGGGACTGGAGTTCCGCTCCGTGGTCGTCATGGCGTGCAACGATGAGGTCATCCCGCTGCAGGAGCGCATCGAGAGCGTGGCCGACGATGCCGATCTCGAAGAAGTCTACAACACGGAACGGCACCTGCTCTACGTCGCCTGCACCCGCGCCCGGGATCACTTGCTTGTAACCGGCGTCGAGCCTGCGTCGGAGTTTCTCGACGACTTCCGGAAAGGATGACGCGCCACAACCGCGGCGCGCCCGACACGGTCCGAACGTGTGACCCTTGCCTGAACGGCCCTTGCTCAGTCGCAATTCCCTCGTTGCCCCGCGCCGCGCGATCGGCTATCCAGCATCCACGGATTGCGCCCGTAGCTCAGCTGGATAGAGCGTTGCCCTCCGAAGGCAAAGGTCACACGTTCGAATCGTGTCGGGCGCGCCATTTAAACATTTGAATTCATTACAGTAATTTACTGCACGCGCCTGTTTACATTGGGGGCGGCTGACTCGGATAGCCACCGAGTAGCCACGGCTAGAAATGTCGACTTGGCATTCGCATTGGTGCTGCGACCACGCCTTTGCGACTGAGCTCCTCTGGGAACGACTTCTGCATCGTTGATCGGTGCTGTCGTCTATCAATTCACCAATTAGGTAGGACTGGCGTTCGGCTTCCTTGCCAGACCCTCGGTGCATGTGGACCTGGCGAAATGGTCGAGATAGCTCGCTTTGGCGATCGCGCCGCCGGATGCCAGCGCGCGCCGCCGTTCCCCCGTCGCAACCTCGTCTACGGCCCCATCCACGATGACCACGCCGTAAACGTCCGAGGCATAGTCGGTCGTGATGAGTTCGTTGAGCAAGTCGAGAAGCACCTTCGCCGGCGCCCGCTCGAGCGGGTCGCCATAGCCACCGGCACCGGCCTGGATGTGCAGGAAGATATCGTCCTGCTTCATCGGCACGCTCGCGAACGGACAGACGGGTAGGACGACCTGGTCGGGGCCGGGATTGATGAAATTCCAGGAAGGCGTGCCCGGCTCGCCGCCGAAGAGGCCATAGGGCAAAACGGCACGCCGGTCGGAGCGCATCACGAGTTCCGCCTCCTCCTCGAGTAGGCGGTATCCGCGCATCAGCGCGACGCCACCCCGATGCCGTCCGGGGCCGCCGGAATTCTGCACGAAGGAATAGCAGGTAATCTCGACGGGCAGGCGTGATTCCACCAGTTCGATCGGCGCGTTGCCGAGATTGGCGGCCGGATTGGAGATGCCTTCCTGCCCATCGCGCACGGCGCTGCCGCCCCAGCAGCCCATCAGCCCGCCGGAGATCAGGAACGGCCGGTTGTCGCGCGTGCGGCCCGCAATGTGTGGTGCTGACGAGCCGCCCTCGTTGGCTGCGGGGATGCGGTTGGGCAGGATCTGCGAGAACGCGCCCAGCATGGCGTCATACATGCGAAAGCAGATGACGCCGCGCGCGCCGCATGCGGCCGGCTCGTTCGGGTTCACGATCGAGCCCTTGGGTGCCTTGACAGTGATGGCGCGCATATAGCCTTCGCAATTGGGGATTGCGACGCCGATGGCGCAGCGCACGGCGAGATAGGCCATGGCATGCGTGGTCGGGATCGGGCCGTTGATCGCCGCCTTGACCTGCGGAGAGGTGCCCTCCCAATCGACGGTAATGTGGTCCCCGGCGATGATCAGCGCGCATTTGAAGCGGATCGGTTCGGGGTTCTCGCCCAGCCCGTCCAAAAAATCCTCGAATTCGTAGGTGCCGTCGGGCAAGGCGCTGATCTCGGCCCGGATCAGGCGTTCGGCATAGTCGTGCAATTCGGCGGTGTAGCGACGGAACTCGTCGACACCGTAGCGTTCGATCAGTTGCCGCAGGCCCTTCTCGCCATTGCCGCAGGCAGCGATCTGCGCGCGTATATCGCCCAGCACCTCGACCGGCTGGCGGGAGTTTTTCGCAACGATCTGAGGGATGGCCTCGTTTGCTACGCCCGCATCGTGCAGCTTCAGAATCGGGATGCGCAGCCCTTCCTGATAGATTTCCGTTGCGAACACGGCCATGCCACCGGGGGCGAGGCCACCTATGTCGCATTGGTGGGCGAGCGTCGCGATGTAGCCCTCGACGCAGCTACCGACGAAGACAGGCTTCACGATGTAGAAGTCCGGCAGGTGCATGCCGCCGGCCCCATAGGGGTCGTTGAAGATGAAGATGTCCCCATCTGACATGCGGCCTGCGAACTGCGAGACCAAAGCGCGCATTGCATCCGGGAAAGAGCCGAGATGCACGGGCGTCGTCAGGCCCTGTGCAACCGTCCTGCCTTCATGGTCACAGACGGCAGTGGAGTAATCCATCGCGTCGCGCACGATGTTGGAATAGGCCGAGCGCATGATGACGAGCGCCAGTTCGTCGGCGATCGAGCCGAGCGCGTTCTGGATCACGTCGAGCGTGATAGGGTCGAAGCGTCTGCTCATGCGCGGGGCTCCAGCGTGATGACGATGTTGTTCCAGCGGTCGACCCGCGCGGTTGCTCCCGGCGGCACAAGGCAGGTCGAGTCGTATTCCTCGACCAGCAGCGGCCCGGCGCGTTCGCCCTCGCGCAGACCAGCGCGGCGCAGCACGGGCACTGCATGCAGCCCGCGCACGGCACCGAAATAGACATCCCGCGTCACGGGAGGCGCGTCCGCTGCGGCTTCCGGAGCGTCGGCCGGCTCTTCGGCAGGCTGCGGCGTGCGCACACTCGCGACAATGCGGATGCTGACAAGCCCGACCGGCTCGGATTTCGACATGTGCGAATAGGTCTTGCGGTGCTCTTCATGGAAGGCTGCATCGACCTCGGCCATGACAGGCACGCCGGTGCCGGCGACCGGAACCGTCAGTTCATAGGCCTGGCCGACATACCGCAGGTCGGCGAAGCGGCGGACCTCGATATCCTGCGGCGCGAAACCCTCTGCGCTCAGCGTATCGACCGCCTCGCGCGAGAGTTCCTCATAGGCTGCATTGAGCGCCGCCGGATCGCACTCGGCGGTGCGGGCCGGATAGGAGCGCACGAGTTCCTGCTCGTGATCGGCCATCAGCAGCCCGTAGGCGCTGAGCACGCCGGAATGGGGAGGCACGAGCACGCGCGGCATCGACAATTCGTGCGCGATCATCGCGCCGACGAGGGGGCCGTTGCCGCCGAAGGCGATGAGGGTGTAGCCGCGTGGATCGCGGCCGCGATAGGTCGAAACCGACTTGACCGCACGGACCATGTTGGCAACCGCGACGGTCACCGCCCCATAGGCCGCATCGCGCAGGTCGATACCGAGCGGCTCGGCGACCTGCGCGCGTACGGCCTCCTGCGAGATGCCGGCCTCTAGACCCAGCGCACCGCCGACGAGATATTTGCTGTTGACGTAGCCGAGCGTGAGGAAGGCATCGGTCAGGGTCGCGACCGTGCCGCCCTTGCCGTAGCAGACTGGGCCGGGCTCGGAGCCTGCGCTCTCGGGGCCGACCTTGAGTACGCCGCCCTTGTCGAACCAGATTTTGCTGCCGCCGCCCGCGCCGATTTCCGACACGTCGATGAATGGCAGCTTGATCGCGTAACCTGCGCCCCGCACGAGCTTGCTCGACAGGTTGATGCCGGCGCCGACCTCGAATTCGCTGGTCTTGGCTGGCTCGGCATGCTCGACGATCGCCGTCTTCGCGGTCGTGCCACCCATGTCGAGCGTGATGATGTTGGGCAGGTCGAGGCGCTTCGCGATGCGCGCGGCAGCTATCACGCCCGCCGCTGGACCGGATTCGACCAGATAGGCAGGCTTGTTCATGGCGGCCTTCAGGCTCATCTGGCCGCCGCCGGACGTCATCACGTGCAGCGAACGTCCAGTGCCGAGCCCAGTCAGCCGTTCCTCCAGGCGCTGGAGATAGGCCTTCATCACCGGGCCGAGATAGGCGTTAATGACGGTGGTACTCGTGCGCTCGTATTCGCGCATCTCGGGCAGGATCTCGTGGGAGCAGGTCACGAACAGCTTGTCGCCCAGCATCTCCTCAACGATAGCGCGCACACGCTTCTCATGTTCGGGATTGACATAGGAATGCAGCAGGCAGATCGCCACCGCTTCGGCGCCGGAAGCTTGGATGCGCGCGGCGGCGACGCGCACGCTGTCCTCGTCGAGCGGCCGCCAAATCTCCCCGAGCGGTCCCAGTCGCTCCGAGACCTCGAAGCGCAGGCTGCGCGGCACGAGCGGGGCAGGCTTGACGTAGCCGAGATTGTACAATTCCGGCACGCGCACGCGCCGAAACTCAAGAATGTCACGGAAGCCGGCCGTGGTGATGAGCGCGGTGCGCGCTCCCTTGCCTTCGAGCACGGCATTGGTCGCGGTGGTCGTGGCATGGACGACGACATCGACCTCATCGGCGCGGATGGCATTTTCGTTAAGCAGTTCGGACACGCCGCGCGAACTGCCCAGGCTCAGGTCGCCCGTGGTCGAGGCGACCTTGCGCACGAGGATGCGACCGTCACTGCCGGTGGCGACGATGTCAGTGAAGGTGCCGCCGACATCAATGCCGACACGAAACGCCCGTGAATGCTGCGGATCCATTGGTGAAGTCCGATCGAGCTGGCGTCAGGGTGACGCGAGCAACCGCGCGACTTTCATGGCAAGTGGGCGGGCGGGTCTAATCCTGATTTTGGATTCCGCCGATCAATTTCTTTGATCCCCATGTCCGCTCGTCAAGATAGTCGCGCGCTACCTGGATCGACATCTCGACGACCTGGCGGGCGAGCCAGACATCCGTGTCGCGCGATACGTTAACGTAGAAATCGAGCGGCGGAAGTTCGATGCCGACATCGAGGACAGTCATTCGCCCGTCCTGCAATTCGCTGGTGATGACCCCCTCGGGCAGCACGCAAGTTCCGATACCGTCCAGCCCCATCCGCACGATGCCAGCAATGGCAGAACTTGCGAACATGCGCGCTGTCGCGAACCCGTTCCGGTCGAGGAACTCGCGCACGGTCGCATAGGGAGCCGAACCGCGCCGGAAGGTGATGACCGGATAGGCCGTGAGCGAGGCAAGGTCAGCGCCGTTGCGTGCAATCGGCAGCGACGTGCTTGCCATCCACGCCATCGGGAAAGCGCATAGTAGTTCCGAGCGGATCTTCGGATCGTTGAAGGGCCCGTTCGTGATCGCGATGTCGAGGCGGCCGGCGGAGAGACTTTCCCGAAGGTTCGTCGTGGAATCCACTTCGACATCGAGCGTAAGAGTGGGGTAGTTGCGCGAAAGCGTGTCTACGAGAATCGCCAGCCAAGTATGAACGATGCTTTCCGGGACGCCGATCTTGAGCGCGACCTTGTAGGAAGTGTTGCCGCCCACGGCGCGCAACATGTCGTCCTTCAGAGTGAGGATGCGTTCGGCATAGCGCAACAATTCCTGCCCGGACGGGGTGAGCACGCCGCGACGCGGGCGCGTCTCGAACAATTGCAGGCGCAGGTCCTGCTCCAGCAGCGAGATCCGCGCCGAGATGGCGGGCTGGGTCATGTTGAGCTTCGCGGCCGCGCGGCGGAAGCCGCCCAGCCGCGCCACCCAGACGAAGGTCTCGAGGTTCCGCAAGTCGATCATGCGCAGCATCCTGTCGCACGTCGTCCTACCTGTGAAGCAGCCGATAAATAAATCTGATTGCGGCTATACAAACAGGGGATTGGACAAGCCGCGTCCGCAGCAAGCACTTTAATCCGGTAACGTGGGTTTCGGCGGATTCCAAACCGGCCACGCGCTAATACGGGCCTTTCCGAAAGAAGCGAGAAAAAACGGTGGAATCCCCGGAACCTATCCCTGCGACAGCGCCGAGGGGCGCTGGCGATCATCCCGTGGAGGGACTGAGATGAGCCTGCGCCTGTTTCTCAAAGTTGGCCTGCGCCTCGCAACCGGCATCGTCCTTCTGCCGATCGCCCTGGCAACTGCGGATGCCCAGGTCCAGAGCAAGTACGACCGTGTCCTGCAGAACAAGAAGATCATCGCTGGCGCACAGGAGGGCACGCCTCCATTTGGCTATGTCGACGAGAAGGGTGAGGTCGCCGGCTGGGCTGTCGATCTCAGCAGGGCTCTACACGCCCTGATCGAGAAGAAGATGGACACCAAGCTGGAACTGGAGTTCCGGAAGGTCACGCCGCAGACCCGCATCCCGCTCATCGTCAACGGATCGCTCGACTGGGTGCTGGGCTCGACTGGCAAGACCGTCGAGCGCGAGCAGGTTGTCGACTTCTCGCTTATCAATAACGCGGTGTGCGTGAAGACACTGCATCGCAAGTCCATGCCGGTGAACGCCGTCTCCGACCTCGCCGGCAAGCGCATCGGCGTCACCAATGGCAGCGTCGAGCAGAAGCTGCTCACGGAAATGGGCCAGACCGGCAAGATCAAACCGCCAGTGCAGCTCGTGACGTTCCCGACACATGCGGTCGGCTTCCTCGCGCTGGAACAGGGTCGGACCGACGCGCATGTTACGCTCGACGTCGCACTCAAGTCGCTGGCGTTGCGCGCACAGAACCCGGACGAATGGGCGGTTTCCGGCCCCGACCTGATGTGCACGCCCAATGGTATCATCCTTCCGCAGAACGATTCCAAGTGGAAGCGCACCGTGGACCATGCGCTTTGCTACTTCATCCATACGGGTGGGTACGACAAGCTATGGGATGAGTGGTTCGGCGAGAACAAGCCGAAGGCGGGCTTCGCGCTGCCAATCTCCGAGCAGACCAAGACCGTGCTCTACGGCCAGTGCCCGTTCGGCATCGAGGACTGGCTGAAAAACAAGTAATGCGCGCGTCCGCCGTTCCCGGAGTTCTGCCGATGTCCAACCGTAGCTTCGCGCCACGCCTAGAGCGGATGCGGTTCTCATCTTCCTTGGCATCGATGCGGCGCATCCGGGAGTTGCGCGCGAGCGGCGTCAGCGTGATCGACTTCGGCTCGAAGTTCGATACGCCGGCCCATATCAAGGAAGCGGCGGTCCGCTACCTCGAGCAACCGCAGGCGTCGATGTATGCTGACCCGCGCGGCATTCCCGAATTCCGGGCCGCGATCGCGCGCAAGATGGCGCGCGCAAACGACATGGTCATCGACCCAGACACCGAAATCTCGGTCAGTCCGGGCGGCAAGGCCGGCATCGTGGCGACGCTGCTCGCCATCGTCGATGTGGGCGACGAGGTACTGCTGGAAGATCCGGGCTGGCTCAGTTTCGACCCGATGATCCGCCTGACCGGCGCGACGCCGGTTCCGTTCCCGATCCGGCCCCAGAACGATTTCCAGCTCGATCCAGCGGATCTCGTCGCGCGCATAACCCCCAGGACGCGAGCAATCGTGCTGTGCTCGCCACACAACCCGACCGGCGCAATCCTTTCGATCGCGACAATGCTCGAGATCGCCCGCATCGCCATAGAGCACGACCTTTGGGTGGTGATGGACGAGGCCTACGAGCACTTCCTGTTCGATGACAACCGTCATGTCAGCATCGCCACGATCGAGGGCATGCGCGAGCGCACGATCTCAATTCAGACGGCGAGCAAAACCTACAACATGTTCGGCTGGCGCGTGGGCTGGGTGATCGCCGCTCCCGACGTGAGCGAGCGCATCCGGATGGTGCTTTCGCACATGTTCACCTGCGTGACGTCCTTCGTGCAGGCCGGTGCGGCGGCCGCGCTCGACGGACCCTATGCGCAGGGCACGCTCTCCATCGAGGAAGTGTCCAGGAACTACGAGACACAACGCAACACGCTCGTTGCGGGCCTGCGTGCGGTCCCGGGCATCCGCTGCACGATGCCAGCCGGCGCCTATTTCGCGTTCCCCGACATCAGCAGCTTCGGTCTGTCGTCGGACGAGTTCGCCAGCCGGTTACTCGCCAATGCCCGGGTCAGCGGCCTTTCGGGGGCAGTGTTCGGCGGTATGGGAGAGGGGCATATCCGGTTCGTGTTCAACGCGCCGCTGCCCGAGATCGAGGAAGGTTTGACCAGGCTCCAGCGCTACCTGACGTCGATCTGAGCCCGGGGAGCGAGGGCGCATGCGCTATGAATTCGACTGGGGATTGCTCTGGCGCGAGCCCTATTTCGGCTGGATCGTCGAAGGCATCCTAACGACGTTCCACCTGGCCCTGCTGGCTTGGGTGCTGGCGCTGTTCCTCGGCATCCTGATCGGCGTGCTACGCGTGACGAATTCGCGCCTGCTGCGCGCCATCGGCGCGACCTATGTCGAAATCTTCCGCAATATCCCGCTGATCGTGCAGCTTTTTCTGTGGCTGTATGTCGTGCCGCAGATGCTGCCAAGGGATTTCAGCTTCTGGTGGAACCGGCTCGACCACGTGCCGTACTGGACGGCGATGATTGGCATTGCCTTTTATACGTCTGCGCGGCTGGCCGAGCAGATTCGCTCCGCCGTGCGCGCCATTCCGCCCGGGCAGTTCAAGGCTGGGCTCTCGACCGGTCTTACGCAGGTGCAGGTCTACCGCTACGTGATCGTGCCCTATGCGCTGCGCATAATCATCCCGGCGCTGACCTCGGAATTCCTGACTGTATTCAAGAACACGGCGCTCGCGCTGACGATCGGCGTCATCGAGATCACGGCCACGACACGCCGGATCGAGGCATGGTCGTTCCGCGGCATCGAGGCCTATACGGTCGCTTCGCTGACCTACATCGCCACGGCGATCATGGTCGTCCTGTTCATGTCCTGGCTCGAACGGCGCTATCAGATTCCCGGTCTGATCAAGCGCGATGAATCGAGGCTCTGATGGATTGGCAGGTTGTCATCGCGAACTTTCCCCTGTTGATGAGCGGATTGGCCAAGAGCGTCCAGCTCACGTTGGTCTCGATAGTGTTCAGCCTGCCGCTCGGATGCCTGATTGCGATCGGCCGCCTAAGCCACCGTCGCTGGCTCCGCGGCGCCTGCACGGCGTTCGTTAACGTGCTGCGCAGCAATCCGCTCATCCTCATCCTGTTCTGGTTCTATTTCCTGGTGCCGCTAATCACCGGGCGCAACGTCAACGATCTCACCTCAATCATCGTCGCCTTTATCGTCTTCTTCGCGGCCTACTTCACCGAGATCGTGCGCTCGGGCATCCAGTCCGTCGGCGCCAAGCAGATCCAGGCAGGGCTCTCTTCCGGCCTGACCTATGCGCAGACCATGCGCCACATCATACTGCCGCAGGCGATCCGCGCTATGCTGCCGGCGCTCATCACGCAATGCATCGTCGTGTTCCAGGGAACGACGGTGGTCTACATCATCGGCTACAGCGAATTGCTGCATACGGCAGTGTCGATCGCGGAGCGGACCGTGCGGCCCGTCGAGCTGTATGTGACGGTCGCGGCAATCTATTTCGTCGTCTGCTATGGCTTCTCGCGTGTCGCTCGGTATTTTGAGAAAGAGGCCGTTTGATGGATCAGCCGATCATCAAGGTCGAGAATGCGGGGCTGCGCTTCGACAGCTTCGTCGCGCTGGATGACGTTTCGCTATCGGTCAACGCCGGCCAGTGCATCGTGATCTGCGGGCCGAGCGGCTCCGGCAAGAGCACTCTGCTGCGCTGCATTAACGGCCTCGAACGCTTCCAGAATGGCGATGTATGGGTGGACGGCGTGTCCGTGCGCGGTTGCAAGGACCTGCCGAAGCTGCGTCGAGCTGTCGGAATGGTTTTCCAGCATTTCGAGCTTTATCCGCACATGACGGTCTTGGACAACATCACGCTGGCGCCGATAAAGGCGAAGGGGCTTTCGCGCAAGCAGGCGGAAGAACTAGCATTCCATTATCTGGGGCGCGTCGGAATAGTCGATCAGGCCGAAAAATTCCCTGGCCGATTGTCCGGCGGGCAGCAGCAGCGCGCGGCGATTGCGCGCGCGCTGGCACTTGAGCCCAAGGCCATGCTGTTCGACGAGCCGACCTCGGCACTCGACCCCGAAATGATCGCGGAAGTATTGTATGTCATGCGCGATCTGGCGCAGGGCGGCATGACTATGCTCGTTGTCACGCACGAGATGGGATTTGCACGCGAAGTTGCCGATGAGGTGATCTTCATGGACCGGGGCCGCATCGTCGAGCACGCGCCCGTCGAGGAATTCTTCAGCACGCCGCGCGCGGAGCGGACGCGAGAGTTCCTGAACAAAATCTTGCTGAAGCTGTAGCTTCTTTTATCTACAATATTGGACGTCGACGGGCCGCCTAAGCGCATGAAAGCCAGTAAATCTAGATGGCACCGCTAATGACGCTAGTCGTGCATCAGGCTGGGTAGCTACCAAATCGCTACCGCGCGGATTCTGACCGATTGATAAGGTCCACTGATGCCGGCCAATTCGTCGCGTTAAACGGCAGACGGTTGCCCTCCAAGTCCCAAAATGATCTCGCGTTGGCGAGTGCGAGCGACGTGACCATACGAGGTGAAGGTCGTCAGCACGTTCTCATGGCCGAGGTTCTGCGACCACGCTTTGAACTGCTCCGGCGTTTGGCAGCGCTCTTGCCCGAGACGGACAAGTGTCTTCCGCAAGCTGTGCGGGTTGAAATAGGGCAGCCCGCAGCGCTCGAACTCTCGCTTGAAGATGGCGCGAATGGGCGTGGCAGTGGCCCAACACTCGCGCATCAGACCGCCGGCGGCGAAGCGCCGATTGTCGCTGACGGTTATGTGAGTTTTCGGAAAGAGCGGGTCGTCGAGGCCCCATAACCACTGCTCTTGGAGATGCGCCACCCAGTCTTCCAAAATACCGGCGAAGGGCTCGCCGACTGGAAAGAACCACGTCTCGATGGTCTTGCTGGCCTTCGTCCGAACGTCGCGCGCGTCCTGGACGACTACGCTCTTGGCGAGATCGAGATGCTTCATCCTCACAGACGCGATGGCGTTGTCGCGCGCGCCTGTAAGCATTGCAAAAGCCATGACAGCGCGATCCCGCATCTCGACCTCAGTCGCGTGCGGCATCGTCTCGACCACGCGCCGCACTTGGTCGATCGTCGGTCCCTCGACGTCCCGCACGGTACGCGCGATCGCGGTTTGCCTGCGGCCCAGATTGAAATAGTCGGCATCGGACCGCTTGATCCGGCTGCGGTAGCCGTCCTCATCCGCCAGCCATACGAAGAACTTCCGCAGTCCCGACAGAATGTGGAGTTGTGTCGTCTCGGCAATGCGCCCCCGTGTGCGCTCATTCCGGCAGAGGGCCAGATGCTCTTTGAAAGCGGACGCATGCCGATTGCGGAAGGCAGCGAAATCTCTCGATCTGTAGAAGGCTTCAAACCGCGCGATCGACGCCAGTTCAGCATCGATGGAGCTATCGCTTTGGCCGCGCGCGTCCCTGAGATAACGGGCATACTCGCGCTTGATGCGCTCATTTTTGCCGTTGATCTTCATCGTGTTTGGATCTTCCTGTCGAAGTCACAGTTCACGAGGGGTCATCGACCTTCCCCTAGGCGTGGCTATGCATGGGTAAACTGGACATCGAGGCCGGCGGTAATCGTGGGCAGTTGGGCGCGCGAGACGTAGCGGACGATCAAGCGGGAACAGTCCGGGCATAGGCCCTCCAGCTTGCCACCCGTCGCCGTTTCAGGCCGATAGTCTACCATCCCGCCGGCCGGCGTTTTCGGCTCGCGACAGGGAAGGCAGTAGATACGACCGGGCCCAGTGGGCTTCTTTGCGCTCTCGCGTCGGCCCGTGAGAAAGGCGCGAACGGTCGAGCCATGGAACAGGGCGGGCCGCCTGTCGTCGACCGTCTCTAATCCTTCGCGTCGCCATTTCCGGATGGTGTTGGCGTGGACATCGAACTGTCCCACCAGCTCGGCGATCGTGTAGGTGCGGTGAAGTTTGATGCGCCTGTAATCTGGATGCCGCCTGCCCATCTGTCAGGTCCCTGCGCGGGACGATCCGTCCGACGTGGAACGCTGGGGGGCCCCAATCCGCGAGCGGGCCCACGCGTCAAGATCGGCCGGAGCATAGATCGGCGTTCTGCCAGCTTTCCGATAGACCGGCCCGCCTCCGGTCACGGCCAGCTTCGCCAGCCATTGCCGGGAGCAAGGAAAGCCGAACCTCGCCTGGACATACTGCGCGGCATCGCCCCGGCGAAGGAATCGAGCGGGGTCGGCTTGTGTGGTATCGTTGTGAAGCATTGTCCTGTCCTGTCGATTGCCAGCGATTGCCGGAGTTGCGAGGACAGATCTGCTTGAAGGGCGACGCCCGAAAAAGTCGCCCGATATTCTCCCGATATTTTATTTTCCGGATGCCGCGTGCGCGCGGAATGCCGACAGCAGTCGGTTCTGGATCGTTTTGGGCGTCAGGGGCGGGGCGGTAGGATGGGCAGACCTCAGCCAAGCGGCCAGGTAGACAGACTCTTTCGCCATCGAGACCTCGACGGTCGCTAGAGCGCATCGGCGACGGAACTCAGCTTCAACAAGATGCATTGATGATGGCCTGCCGGGTCCTCCCGACCGATAGGTCAATGGATACGGATCAGGTAGATCGCCGCCAGCCTGCGCAAACGGCCACAGCTTCGCGACATCAGCCCGCAGGAGGACCAACCGCGCCCATTTTGGTCCCCGATGCTTGAGGAGGCTATCGTCGAGGCCTTCAAGCCAATCCTTCTCGCAGGTGTAGGCGTAGGATTGCAGATACATTTCATCACTGAGGACCAAAGCGATTGGCGTGTCGGCGAAAGGATAGGACACCTTCACACCGGCGAACTGATATCCTGGTACCGGCTCCCGCATTCCATCGCGAAACCCGATGACCTTCATTTCGTCGGACGAGATGCGCGCGAGCAATTCGCCATAAGCCGCTCTCCAACGATCAAGATCGGTCGGATCGAAATCGATTGTGCCGCCTTCCGTCGCAATCCATTGCGCGGCGCAATAGAGCGGCATAACGCCGAGACCGTCCGGCCGCATGAGATCCGGGAGCTTCGCCTGTCGCGTGGCAAGGGGCCGAACACCCCAGTGGCCTCGGACGCCACCCATCGGCACCGTGATATCCGTGTAGCGGACTGGTCCAATGCCGATTGGAGCGCGTTGGCGCATCACGTCGCGATGTTCATCTTCTCCGAAGACGAGATCCTGAAGCCGCAGGGCGTCGATTATCTCACGCTTGCCGCTCTCCCGCTCGATTCCTGAGGCTTCGAAACAGGAGCCGCGCAACGCCTGCCAAAGGGCGTCGATCGCATTCGAGACAGGCATCAAGTAATCGGGATCAAGATCCCTCACCTCTTCGAGCTTCTCAGCCATTTTCAAGCGCCGAAGGTTGGCGGGAGCGAAATGAAACAGGTCGAAGCCTGAGCGACCCGGCGCCTTAAGCTGGTCGCTGTAAAGCCAGTGCACGCATTCCAGCCGGTACTTGTCCCAATTTTCCCGAACTGTCTCCGCCGTCCGGTAGGCTACCCAGGCGACAGCCATCGGCAGCGTCCAGAATTGCTCCTGCATGGGATCAAAATCATTCGGATCGGGCCGGTACTCGATGGCACGCAGTCCAAGGCGCGCAGCTTCAGCTTCGGCTTCCGCAGGCGACAGCGTTCCCGCGATCACGCATGCGATCAAATCATCCCGCTTGGCGGGGCCGCTCGGCATCGTTCGCCCCTATGCGTGACGCATTGATGAGCGTGCTCGCTTCCATGAATATGCCGCGGTCCAAAAACGCTGCAGCACGAGAAAGCTTGGCGCTCTCACTGTTTAGCTTTCGAAGCCGGTTGATTCAGCTTTGAATTTCAGCTGTCGGGCATTGTCGCGAACAATGCTCACCTCGCCCTCGGCAAACCCGTCGTTGGCTTCTGCCTCGATCTCAAGTGTGAGCTTCACTTTCGCCCCTTGGGTGCGCTGCAGCTCCATGACGACGGCATTGAGGATCGCGTCGAACGATTTCACAGGGCGCACCATATCGAGCTCCACCGAACCGTAGAAACGTCGTGGTTTCGCCGGCGGCGTCGGTCCGGGTTGGTCTGGTGGATGCTGATCCGATTGCGGCTGCTGGCCGGGAGGTGCCTCCGTTTCCGGCCGCGGCGCTGGGGCGCGATCCTGTTTGATCTGCTCTTGCGCTTCAGCTTCTCGAACGATCATGGCGGTCGGCGACGCGAATTCGGGCGGGCTCTTCGCCCAAAGCAGTTTTGAATACCTACCCGCGGCCTCATCGAAGCCGTCTGCATAACCAAACTGCGGATCAAGCTTGCCAACCGCGTCGCGGATGGAGCCTTCCAGGACCACTTTGTCGCGGACCTTCGGCAGATACACATAAGCCGCGAACCAGTCTGCGATCTCGGCGATCGTCAGATGCGGCCGATCATCCGGCCAGATCGGCCTGAGCGAATGCCACAGCCGCTCGGTGCCCAGCTTCTCAAGGACGATGCCATCCGCCTTCGCCTTGTCGTAAACGACGACCGGGATCGCCGCACGATCTCGGGACGAGATCAGGCTATGTTCGAGGTCAAACGGCTTACCCGCAGTTTCGCTCTTCACCGGATAAAGGATGTGGCTCCAGGCTGTGCGGATTGCCTTCGACGCCGACTCTCGATTCGTTTTTGCCTTATCTTTTGCGTCCGCCGCCTGGGCCTGTGTCATCTGCTGTTGAAGCCGACTGTCCTTGTCGATTAACGACCACGCCATGGCCTTGCGCATCACCTCGCGGGCGGTGGCGAGATTTGCTTCATCCGGCGCCACGAACACGAGCGTATTGCGCAGCCGGCGTTGCGAGGCCCGGCAGCGCATCAGCGCTTCGGATACGGCATCGGTCGCGGGCGACTTTGCCGTGCCTTTTCCAGCATGCGCCAGCGCGGGGCTCAGGATCACGAGGGACAGCGATTGCGCCTCATCGATGGTGACCGGATCGTCCGGCGCGGCGAAGACGCGATAGAAGCCGCCCTTGCTGCCCGCGTCCTCGCGAAGCACGTCCGCGATTGCCGCATCGACCTCGTGATCGGGCAGTGCCTTGGCGCGGTCGTCAGCGAGCCGGTTCAGCGTCGGCTGGGTAGAGAACCAATAGCGCCCGGCCTCTTCATAGAGATAAGTGGCCTTTTCGGTGAGCTCACGCAGTGCTTCACCGAAGATCGCCAATTGATCGCCGGGTTCGGCGCAGGCCAGGCGCAGGCCCTGGCCGGTGAGCCCAGCATTCGGTTGTCCCACCAGCGGCGCCGAGCAGATGAAGACGGCCCGTGCAGCACGGGTCGCGGCCCGCAATTGCGAGATTCGTCGCGAGGGGTTCGCTTCCATCCGGTTCGGCAGCGATCCTTCGCCATCAACTTCCTTATCGACCACAGATCCGAATGCCGGGTCGAGAGGATAGAGGACGCTCACCCGCACGCGCTCATGAGCGACAGGCACACGCGCAGGCGTGATCAAAGGATCGCGGATCTGGCCGTGCCACAGCACGCCGACAACGTTCGCCATGAAGCGCAACACGCCGCGCGTCCGCTGGAATTTCTCGAGGCTCGCCCAATCCTTCGAGAGCCGATCGAACAGTTCGGGATGAATCGGATAGGACAGGCGCAGCAGTTCGAGGTAGCGCGCTTCCTTTACTTCGGGCGGGAATTCGGCAGAATTCTTTTTGTAGAGATCGTGGAAAGCTTTGACGGTTTCGTCGCGCGCCTTCTCGCCTTCGGCATCGAGCGGCTGAAACAGGCGCCGTCGGATGATCTCGTAGGTTTCATCACCGGAGGCGGGTAGCCAGGCTGATTGTATGCGGCCGAAGATTTTCTCAAGCCGCAGCAGCGCTGCTTCGCCGCGCGGGCCTCCGGCCTCTGCGTGACTTTCCGGCAGCGAGCCGACGATCAGAATGCCCGGCACCATCTTTGCCGCTTCGGTGAGCGACTGGATGAACGACAGGAAAGCCTCGAAGCGGTCGTCGTCGAGCTGGCGGGCGAACATCGTCAGTTCGTCGAGCAGGATCACGCTCGGCCCGGCGAGCTTGAACACTTCAACCATCAGTTCGGAGCCGGGGCTTGTGCGCGCGGCCTCCGCCTCCGCAACGAGTTTCAATCCGGCATCGCCCGCAACCCGCCAGGCGATATAGCCCCAAAGCGTGTTGACGCGCGGCCCATCCTTCAGGTTCAGCGAAACGTCCGCGCCTTTCGACGAACCGACGAATACGGCCATCTTCGGCTTCGGCAGAGACGACACCCCCGCCCGATCGAGGATTTCGCCGAGGCCCGGCAAGCCGCGCGGATCGCCGCCATCGCGCAGATGCTTCACCAGATGGAAGATTGCGAGCATCGTGTGCGTCTTGCCGCCACCGAAGGCGGTTTGCAGGCCGATCACGGGATCGCCGCCACCGCCGCCGAGGCGTTGGGCGGCGGTCGTCAGAACGCGCTTCAAGCCTTCGGTGAGGAAGGTGATGCTGTAGAATGAGTTGGGCGTCGCGTAGCCTTCGCCGGCGTAACCAGCATCGACCGCGAATAGATCGGCCGCGAACTCCGATTCCTTGAACCGGTTGGCGATGACGTCGGGATGGGGCAGCGCAACCTCGATCCAAGGCTTTAACGCCTTGCCCTGCGCTTCATTCCCACTCAGATCCAGCTGCGCCGATGGTTTCGGCTCTTCAACAAGCTTCGGCTCGCTGGGGGTAGCGGGATCGATCTTGCCAGCCTCAATGCCGGTCGAGCGCTGTGCCGCGTAGACCGCCTTGATCTGATCGATGGTCTCGGAGGGCGCCTTGAGCAGTATCGCGGTTTCCGCGATCGCCCAGAGAAAAGTCAGCGCCTCTGGATCGCTCAGCGGCAGGTTCAGGTGCGATGTTGCATTGCGTGCCTCGAAGACGGTCGAGACGAGACGGCGCGCCTTGTGAACGGTCTTGCGATCAAAACGGGCGCCAAAAACCTCGTTCCAGTTGTCCAAGATGGTCTTGCAGAGGCCGTAGACGTCGAGCGCATCGTTGGGGCCTTGGCCGGCGGATCGGCTGGCATAGTGCAGCCAGCGCAGGCCATGCTTGGCCTTCATATTGGCCTCGACAAAACCGTCGAGGACCGGTCTGAAGACAAAGTCCAGCGTGTCGCGCACCCGCTTGGTGCCTTCGATCTCGTGCGACATGCGTCCCTCGACCTCCGCTTTGCTCACAGCAACGTGCCTTGGACAGGTTCGCTCGAAACCGCCGCCGCAGCGTTAGACGCCAGATCCTCGAGCTTCGGCCACTCCTGGGCGAGTTCGTTATAGATCAGCGCCTCGGCGGCCCAACCCTTCTGCGTGGCGATTTCGAACAAGCGATAAGCGAGCGCCCGGGCCTCTGCAGCCTTCGGCCCCATTTCGGCAACCAGCCGGCCGGCTGCGGTGCTGCCGCCATCCTCGGCGTTCAAGACGCGGGCGGTGTGTTGAGCGCATTCCCAGACGGTGAGGGATTTGTCGCTTGCCGGCGTCCAGCCTCTCGGCAGTTCGTCGCGCGGCGTCAGGGCCGTCTTGCCCTTCAAATCCTTGAACACGCCGGACTCAAAGAGCGCGTTCGTGCCGATGTTCTTCGCGTTGGCAAGGGTTATCAACTCGCCAGAAGCGCGTGCGTCGAAGCCAAAGGTTGCAAACCAGGCAAGCGCGACCTGCGTTTCCGCGTCGAAGGCGGCGTCGAGCTCCTGGTCGATCTCTTCCCAGACGCGGTTGATGAGCGACAACGCCGTCTTCACAGCCATCGCGCTATCGTCGTCTTCTAGAACCTTCGCGTGGCGCGAGAACACACCCATACCGGGGCCGATGACCGATTGCTGCATGTCCACCGGGCCAACACCGGCTTTCCTGATTTTGTCGATTGCGCTAGGCAGTTCGCGCTTCAACTCTCTAATGAATTCAGACTTGATGACGGTTTTGGCGTCATTTGGTCGCTTGCGACAGACTAGGACAACCGAAGACGCAAGCGCGTTTGCGTCCATACTCACCATTCGAGTAGCCATTTCGGTTCGGAGGGGCCAAGTGCCGTCGATAGAAAAACCAGCATCGACTACAGCTTGCAGAAAGGTCGCCCAGCCTGCCGAAGTAACTCCTTCTCGCGTGGCTTCAGCTTGTTTAAACGCATAGTAAAGTGTTTGTGGTTCTGAATCGGAAGCCGACTGGCTGAGTTTCGCGAGCGCTCTACTCATGCCCGTTAAAAAAAACGCCTCCGCTCCGGCCTTTCCACCATGGCGATATGTGCTTGCTATTAGTTCTTCTTCTTTTGGTGTTGTTAGCCTACGAACGGCCTCTGGATGAACTGATTTAAGCGATCTCCGCAGCCAAACGTAAAAGAAATCTGATAGGTCAGCGTATCCGATATTGTCGTAATAAGGAGGGTCTGTTGAAAAGACAAAATTATCGGAGGGATATGTCGCTGCAGCGGCATCCATTACGACGATTGAACCGGGGGTCGTGTTTGTCGAAATAAGGGCATTCACGACCATCTCGTAGCCGGAATCGAAGCTTCCGGTGGCTTCGCCCATTAGGTTTGTCTCCGCGAAGCTCCAGATCATCGCTAGTCCCTGCAAACCGAACGCGTGCTGAGCTTTTGGGCCGACCGGGTTCCATCGTGTGAGGGAGTTTCCTCCCATAACGGATCGGTCGACTGCCAGCGCTAGATAGGTTGCAATTGCATCAGCATATGCATGCGTCCCGAGGCCCCCGTCTTGTAAGCGCGCCTCGGCATCACCGAGTCCAGCTGCGGATGCATCCGCTAGGACCTTCTCTCGAGCATGAGATACCAAGTCACAAAACGTTGTGAGAATGATCAGCTGGCGTGGTGTGAAGTAATCTGCAAATGTAACAAATGAGTAGCGCCGCCCTTGGGCATTGCTCGCGAATGTACCGCGGCACTCCTGCCGAGGGAGATCCAATTCGTCACCATCTGCTGCAAGTTTTTGGGCAGCGTTTTCTGCTGCTCGCTCATGCTCTAGATTTGGAGACAAAAAGTGTCTGGTTCGATTTCCCTCCGCAACTAGCGCCATCAGACGCGTATTCATGCGGCCGGCCTGTGCTTCGGCGTCGATGTATTCGCCGGTCATGGTTGCACCGGTTAGAACGCATCGGAAGGTTGCGCGAGCGGATTTCGTGCCCTCGGCAAGCGCCTTTTCATCGAGCTTGGAGAGAGCCCCCGTTCTTGCCTCGAAGCGCCAACCATCGGGCGCGTTGGCGTCAATGACGGGTGCGACCCAAGATTTCTTCCCTTCCTTGGTTGAAAGCATGAATGACGAGACAAGCGGCACCATAGCACCTTTGGCCGCCGGATCGGGCGAGCGAACGGTGCGCGCCCAAAGCCAGGCGATGACCGTCGCTTCAGAGCCATCGGGGAGTTTCGCTTTTGGATAAAGATGGCCGATGCGCGTTGCGGCCTCATCGCGCATCCACTGCCCGTAGTATCGCACATCCTCGGCAAGACCCTGCGCGCCCTTCCCGTTCCAAGTGCCGCCACGCGCAATCTCAGAGCGGGATTTCGGATTGACCGGAGGCTTGCCGGCGAACTTGGGCGGGATTTCCACCAGCGCCTTACCTATCAGCACCGCGACGGGGTTCAGATCCGACCCATAGGCGCGTAGGCCAAGCCGCTGTGCTTCGAGCGGGATTGATCCGCCGCCCGAGAAGGGGTCATAGACCGGCGGCGCCTTGGTTTGCAGGTAATCGAGGGTCGCCTTGCCGTCACCCCTGGAAGGTGGCTCTTCGCCGAGGCCCCAGGCGACAGAGCGTGCGATCTCCCATCGGGCGGCGTTCAGGATCGTTTCGTTGTTCGAGGCTTCCCACGGCACCATGTCCTCGATGATGCGATGCAGCCGGCGGCGTTCGATATCCTGCGCTTCCTCAGTCGGGAAGCGATCCGGCCAGCTTGAGGGATCGTCCACCAGCTGAGCGAACAGGACCGCGCGGCAAGCTGCCAACGGGCGGCGCGCCCACCAGAGATGCAGCGTCGAAGGGTGACCGTGCCGGATCGACTTTTCCCGCGCCGAGGCGACGTTGATGGCTTCGAGCGGGATCGACACCTCGATGAGTTTCTTGCGAAGGGTCATAACGGGCTCGCTGCCTTCTTCAAGGTGACGTGAAATGATTGAGGTCCTCTGCGTTCGATCATCACCAGGTCACCCGCCTCGGCACCGGTCGCCTTGAAGAACTTTGCAATCGATGTTCGGTCACGGAAAAGCCGATGATTGCTTTTGCCAGGGCGGCCTAGACGATCCGGGCCGGTAATATCCGTGCGGACGGTGCCGACGCCTTCGATGGCTAAATCGAGGAGCAAAGAAGCAATCTGACCCTTGTCGCTGCCACCGACCGCCGCCGCGGGAAAAAACTCCAGGATCGAGCGTAGATAAAAATGGCCGCTGTTGAGGTTTCCTTGAGTGAGCGAGACGCACGCCCAATCCCCGTCAATTCGACTGTCGGGGGTCTCTCTAGTTCGAGAAAGCGGTACCCTTGGCATTTCAGTTCGTGGGCGCAGCGGCACAAGCGGAGCATCAACCGTGGTGACTGGCACGGTCTGACTCTTCGTTTCACTTGGCTGTTGATCCCGAACAGCCCTGCCAACGTCCTCGTCGAGAATGACCCGGCTCTGCGCGCCAGATTTATGGCGATAGGCAACGGGACGGGTCAGAGGTCGCGCGCCCGCCAGAACCCATGGAACCGTATATCCTTCTGTGATCGCCCAAGTCTGTCGCTCGCCTCGGATGCCGTGGAGATGTTCTGTTGCGGCGTAGTCCTCGGGATCGATGGCCGGCAATGATGCAACAAGCTCAGCAACACCGACAACGTGGCCGGACCCCTTCCTGATGAGCCCGACGAGGCCACGGTCGTGATTGGCGGATTTCCGCATTTCCCAGGTTTTTTGGCCGGAAAGGATCATGGAAATCCATGGTTCGTCGATAATGATGGCCTTCACGCCGTCTCCGCACTCAAAAGCAAATGATTCGCGCTGCCCTAGCCGGGCGCGCGGCCGAGGGATAGCAGGTCCGCAACGTTAAAAACCACTGCGGTCTCTGCGAACCCCAATTCTCTTTTGAAAAACTGGCGGACATAGACCGGCTCGCGCACGAAGCCCTCGTCGATCTGAACCACGGCGAGAATGAAGGCCTCAGCGACATTAAGCGACGCGAGCAATTCGTTCTTGGTCAGGATGACGTCCCGTCCATCCGCGTGCCGACCTTTGACCTCGATAAAGCGCAGATGGCCGGTGCGGACATCGCGGCTCTCGATGTCCCAGCCCCTCTTTTCGGCCGACACGTCCCGGGGCTCGTGGCCAAGCGCCCGCTCGGCCGCGAAGACCGCTTCCATCGCCATCCGCTCGGAGACGGCGCGCTGGATCGGGTCTTCGGCAAACCCAGTCGGCTTGCTCGTTGGCTGCGACGGGGCTTTTGCCTTAAGTAGCCCAGCGGGGATCACCAGCGCCGCGCCCTTCAAGACCGGCGGGAGGGCAGAGATCTGGCGTTCTCGGTCCAGTTCGGATTGGCGCCGGTGCAGCCGCTCCACGAGACGCGCCGCTGTCGCTTCCGCGTTCTGGGCGTTGATGCGCTGTTCCTTGCCCGCGCGCTCCTCTTCGCGAAGCCGGGCGGCGCGGGCATCCCAATAATTGATTTCGCGATTGAGGCGGGCGCGCACCTCGCGCTCCACCTTATCGATCTCCGCGATCCGGCGCGTGCGGACCTCGTTCAGATGATCGGGCACCAGCGATCGCACTGCATATCCGAGAGCTTGCGCCTCGACATTCCCGGAAAGCCAAGGCGCAACGATCGTATCGGCTACCGCCACGCGCTCCTCCGGCGTGATTGGCCGGCAATCGAGATAGGGCGCGGGACCGCCATCCGCTGCCGAACCGTCTTCCTTCAAGAACAAGAACTGAAGGCGCTGGGAAATCGCGCGCGGTTCGCCGGAGCGGCCGGTACGCGCATCGCGGATCGCGTGTTCGAGATAGACCAAAAGCTTTGGATCAAGGCTCTCGTCGGTATCGTCTACGAGCACGCCGCCCTGATTGAGCAGCGGCTGGAAGCGTTCGAGGATCACATCGACCAGCGCTTCCAGAAGAGGATGCCCCGGCGCCACCAGTTCGGCCTGCGGCTGGCCGATGATCAGGGATTTCTCGAAGGTGATGCGAGCATAGCGATCCAACACTGGATCGGCGCGCCCAATCAACCGGTCGCGCTCCTTCAGGATCGAGGGCGTGCGCAGGATCTCGAAACGACCCTTTTCGCGCTCGGCTATCCGCCCGCCGAGCATCGTAAAAGCTTCGCGGAAGAACGCGCCGATGAAATGCGGTTGCAGACGGCGGGCGGCGGCGCGCTCCATCTGTTCGCGGATATCGGCGACCGAACTCGGGTTCATGCCCTCGGAGGTCAGCTTGCGTTCGGCGACCAGCTTCTCGATCGTTTCGACATCAACCGCGCCATCGACCTTGCGGAACAGCTCGGCCTTCTTTTCCGGTCGGTCGCCATAGCGGATCGCATCGACGAGCAGATCGCGCAGCGCGTGGCCTTCGAACAATTCGCCAAGCACGTCATAAACCTTGCCGCCGAGCGCCGTACGGGCCTCTTCCAGCTTTTCCAACAGCCGACGATAGACCTCGCCTTCGCGCGTGTTCGCCGCGCAAAGATTCCAAAGATGGCAAACTTCGGTCTGGCCGATGCGATGGATGCGGCCGAAGCGCTGTTCAAGACGGTTCGGGTTCCAGGGCAGATCGTAGTTCACCATCAGATGCGCGCCGCGCTGAAGGTTCACGCCTTCGCCCGCAGCATCATTGGCGATCATCACCCGCACCCGCGGATCGGAATTAAAGGCGGCTATGGCCCCACGCCGTGCTTCGCGCGCGACGCCGCCGTGGATCACGACCACGGCCGACGGATCACCAACCAGCGCGCCGATCTTCTGTTGCAGATATTCGAGCGTGTCCTTCGGCTCGGTGAAAATAAGCACCTTGCGCCGGAGGCCGGTCTTCGCATCGAGCATCAATGGCTCGTCGAGGATCGATTCAAGCTCGCGCCATTTGGCGTCCTGGCCGGACAGCTTCAGACGAAGCGCGCGGTCTTCGAGATCTTTGAGGATCAGGATTTCGGCTTCGAGTTCCGCAAGCGTGGCCGCGGCGGTTGCCTGATCGACAATCTGCTCCTCGGCGTCTTCCGCTTCCGCGCCCGGCACTTCGTCGAGATCGTCGGGATCGTAGCTGGGCAAAGCCGGCGCGTGCGTTAGCGGCGCCGAACCCGTCTGGCGCATCAGCCGCTCTTCGCGCAGCCGGTCTTCAAGACGCCGCCGCCGCCTTTCGAGCGAGCGATGGATTGCGGCCGGAGAAGAGGCAAGGCGCCGCTGAAGGATTTGCAACGCGAACCCGACGTTGGATCGGCGCTTGTCGTCGCCTGAACGATCCGCGCGGTTCATCTCCTCGCGCACATAGGTCGTCACAGCCTGATAGAGATCGGCTTCGACCGGCGACAGAGCGAAGCTTGCGGTATAAGCGCGACGCTCGGGAAAGAGCGGCGTTCCGTCGAAGCGATAGAGTTCTTCTTTCGTGAGCCGCCGCATCATGTCTGACACGTCTGCCTT
The DNA here is from genome assembly GCF_001713455.1 of Bosea sp. RAC05. Lineage (NCBI taxonomy): Bacteria > Pseudomonadati > Pseudomonadota > Alphaproteobacteria > Hyphomicrobiales > Alloboseaceae > Allobosea > Allobosea sp. RAC05. Next base: position 851,104 of record NZ_CP016464.1, on the reverse strand, counting down.
GTGGACGCCTTCGCGAAAGCGGCCCTCGAAGCGGTCGGCATCGAGCAGGCCCATAAACAGCTGGAAGTCGGCTTCCTTGCCGTTGTGCGGCGTCGCCGACATCAGAAGGAAATTTCGCGTGCGCGTTCCCAGCAGCTTGCCGAGCCTGTGGCGTTGGGTTTCCTTCACTTCGCCGCCGAAATAGGATGCGGCCATGCGATGGGCCTCATCGCAGATGATGAGGTCCCAATCGCCGGCCGCCTCCAGCTTCGCTTTCAAGTCGTCGGATCGCGCTGCCATATCGAGGCGCATGATCAGCCGGCTCTTCTCGACGAAGGGATTACCGGTAACGGATGCCTCGATCTGATCACGGGTGATAAGATCGAAATGCAGGCCGAATTTCTCGGCCATTTCCTCCTGCCATTGTTCGACCAGGCTTCCCGGAGCGACGATCAGGCAGCGCTCAAGATCGCCTCGGATCAGAAGCTCTTTGATCAGGAGGCCGGCCATTACGGTCTTTCCCGCGCCGGGATCGTCCGCCAGCAGGAATCGGAGGGGCTGACGCGGCAACATCTCGCCGTAGACGGCCGTGATTTGGTGCGGCAACGCCTCGATCTGCGACGCGCTTACAGCAAGATATGGATCGAAAAGATGGGCGAGACGAATTCGATAGGCTTCCGACGCCAGCCTCAACAGAGCCGCATCCGCATCGAAGGCATAGGTCTGGCCGGTGGCAATGAACTCGAAGGCGGCCTCTTCGCCTCTGTAGACCAGTCTCTCGCCGATCTGCCCATCGACCCGAAATACCAAATTGACGGCGTCCGGTCCAAATCGAGAGACAGAGACAACTTCAGCTATGCCCCCGGCCCCGAGGCCCTTGAGCCTTGTGCCAGGCTTCATGTCGTCAAAAGCGCCCATGCGATCTACTCCACAGGTTAGATCAGCGAAATGACGCGAGAAAGCAATCGACGGGCAACGTCCACTCCGCCTCAATCACGCTGGAACCCGGTTTCACGCGCAATGTCTCCAACGTCGGCCTTTCGGCACCGGCGATCGCGCTCTCAAAGCCCGAGGACCTCGAAAAGGCACTGCCGCTGATCAAGCGCAGCTACTAGGCTTCGTGATGAGCGCCTCCGCTTCGGGTAGTCGCGCCAATAGTGCTGAAGCGAGGTCTTCTCTTGGCCTTCCCCAACCGGCACGAGAGCCTCATACCGCGTCTTTTGAAGCAGGCGAATCGATGACTTGCCGCCGATCTGGTGGAGGCTCGGCGTTTGGGACGTCGCTAGGCAGCACATATCTGTGGCGCAGTTCCAGGTCGCGGCTGCTAAGCCCGTATGCCACTACAAAGCGTGGATAGTCATCCTCGCTCGAGTCTGGTGGCCGCGGGACGATCCGGATCCGAAACGCGCCGACTAGGCGCTGGTGCATGTCAACGGCTTCGAACGCTTTGGCATACCAATGCGATGCCGCTCCGCCACCGGCCAGCATCACCGGAACGGTCGCATAGGCGCCCTTCCGCATATGCCGATCTAGGTCGGAGGCCCCCAGAGCGACGAAGTCGAGCACCGAGGTCTTCATGGCGGCCCTTGCAATGACCTTGTGCAAGACAAGACCCACCTCCCGCTCTGCGGCAGCTAGGGTCCTATTGTCGGAGGGCGTGAGCATTCCAGAAATGAGGAGCTGCTCCGCCGCCTCAACACCGCTACTCCCAGCGAGCCGCTGGGCAATCGCTACAGTCCCGAGAGGGGCGACCTCCGCTGAGAGAATGGTAACCTGCGGTGTCGGGCTGCGCGCCAGGCGAAACACCGTCCCGTCAAGGGTACCTCCGCCAATGTCGAGAAACGCATAGAGGCCCTCCGGTGCATCCCGGCGCGACGCGATGTGCGAAATGGCTGCCACGAGCTCAGGGGCGACTGAGATCGGCGACTCGCCCCGCTCGATCCGAGTTGGCGCAACGTTACGATAACTCTCCACGAGCTCGCCAAGGGGGCGGGGCGTTGGCTTTTCGCGTTTCCATTCCCAGGCTACCGCGCAAACCTCTTCGAACACCGCCAGATAATGGCTGTCATAGGCCTTAACCGGCACACCGACCTGGGCAGAGGCCTGCAGTGCGCCCCCTTTAGGCAAAAGATTAGCCTCGCCGCATGCTTGCTCCGCGAGACGAAGCACACCTGCGAGATACAGGGCAGCAAGAGCTTTGATCTGATCATACTGTCTTGGTGTGCCTTCGCCGAAAGCGATCTCTCCGCTGCCTGCGAGGCGCATCTTCAGGTATTTGACCCAAGTGGCGTCTGCCGGAGCCCGTAGGTCTGGGGGGTAGGCGCACCCGTCGGCGATGGCTATGCGTGAGGGCAGAAGGCGCTGGCCTGTCGACCCGAGCGCCAGCGTCGTGCGCCTGTCGAGATGCGGCAAATGCGCCGAGACCTTTGTAAACCGGGTGCCAAAGTCGATGCCGAAATGGACTGCGACTAACCTGTTGGGCGCTTCGTCTTTCACTCGCTCGGAGGGATTGGTGGCCTTCAGGTCACCCGTGATAGCACGACGGAGCGCACCGAGCCGATCTTTCCAACTCCCCGACATGCGTTAGCCTTCCACGATGACAAGGCCACCGGCGACAGATCGCCGGGTGGTGCTCGCCTTTGCCGCTTCTTCGAGCTTAGCAAGACGCTGGTCGCGGTCGGCTTCAAGTTTCGCTATCAAGCCTTGGGTCATTTGAGCTGCGCGGCGCCGACGCTCGTCGTCCGAGCGACGCTGGCTTTCGTGCCGTTGCCGCAGCTCTGAAAGTCGCGCTGCAGAACGATCCTGAACCAGGATGCGTCCCTGCTCGAGCCGCCGGGCATTTTCCAGCCGGAAAGCATGCATCTCCGAAAGAAAGAGATCCTCTAGCTCGCGCTCGCAGCTCAGGAAGGCTTCGGTGAGGGTGGGCTTCAAATCGTCAAATTCCGAGAGATCCGCCCGCTTTCCTTGCCGGACGGCAAAGTCGACAAGCCTATCGCCGACGATTGGGTTTAGTCGTTCACCGGTCTCCACGTTCATGACGAAGACCTGCTGACGGATGTCCTGGCGGACGCCCTGGAGCCGCCAATGATCGACTGCGAAGACATACACGCCGGATGGCGCGTCGGTGAAACTGCTCGGTAGCACGATGGCTGCTACAGGCTGCGCGGGTATCGCTTGACCGGTTGCAAGGGAGCGGGCGAAGCCGATAAGCGGATGGGTGATGTCGAGGGTTTCCGGACGCGGATGCCGCTTGATCCGCAGACTCGGCTCGAAGACGACGGCAACCTCGGCGCCAGGCATCTGGAAGCGAGTGCCTCGTTGAGGGCGGGTATGCTCCACGAAGCGGGCGAAGGCGGCGCCGGCGGCTGGACTGAGGGTGATGCGAAAGAGGTTCTTCTCATCCGCATCTTCCTCGAACCGCGATCCCGGATAGGCCTCCAGGAGGACGTCAAGAAGAAAGTCGCGCAAGTCGTCAGGCCGTATCCATCGGCCGGCCTCCCGCCCGGCCTGGATCGAGGATAGAATAAAGTCCATGCTGCCGGCGAGTTCCGGCGCTTGGTCCTCAAGGTGGGCGACCTCCAGCCGGTGCTGCGCGGCGGCCAGCGCGTTCTGCTCAAGGCGCTCCGCCATTTGGCTATCAGAGAGGCCGTCGCGAAAATACTCGATCACGAGATCATCAACCGTCTCGCCCAGAATTTCTTCTATGTCACCAATCGACTCCTCGAAGATCCTGATCCGGTTATAGAGCCGATCGAGGATAGCCTCCTCAATCGTGTCCTCAATTACGAGGCTGACCACCGTGATCTTGTCCGACTTCTGGCCAAGCCGGTCGATACGGCCGATGCGCTGTTCGACCCTCATCGGGTTCCATGGCAGGTCGTAGTTCACGACGACGCGCGAAAACTGCAGATCGATGCCCTCGCTGCCAACCTCGGAGGATAGGAGGATGCTTGGTCCGTTCGGATCAGCGAAGCGTGCGAGTTCCTCATCCTTGGCCTCGCCCATGCCTCCCAGAATCAGTGCAGTCGCGAATCCGCCCTCCCTCAGACGTTTCTCAAGGTAGCGCAGCGTCCCGCGGAAGAAGGAGAAGACGACAAGTTTATCGTTCGGATGGAGCGTAAGCCATCCTTCGATAAAGCGCTGAAAAACCGCGAATTTTGTGTCCTGCGCCTCCATTGACTGCGGAGTACCGACCGGGGCCGGAAGCGTGCGAACCTGAAGGGGGACGATTTCGTCGGGGTCGAGTGGTAGGTCCAACTCTTCGGCGAGTAGACTCGCGGCGCCGGATCCGTCGCGCCAGGCCGCCAAGGTGGCGGCGATCGAGCTGGCAAGCTGGCGCTGCCGGGCGATGAGGACCAGCGTGTTCACAGTGTCCGAGCCGTAGGCTTGGCGACGCAGCGCATCAGTTACGCTATCGTAAATCGCGCGCTCAGCTGCATTCAAGCGAACCTTCAAGATTCTGGGCTCGCGGATCACGCGGTTCTGGATGACATCCCGCTTACGGGTGCGGGTGAGCACTCCAGACAAAAGAGACCGCTCCTCGAGTTCCCGAGCGATCCGCGTCCGCTCCTCATAGCTCGTGAGGTCGGGTGGTGTCTCGCGCCATCCGCCGACAAGCGGGTCGGAGCGGAAGAACCGGCTCTGAGCCATGTCGGATAGCGCTCGAACGAACGCTGGCTGGTCGCACGGTGAGCATCGTAAAGCGTTGAGCGCTCGAGTCACTGCTGAGTTTGCACGCCGCAGGCTCTCGAACGATTCGAGACTCACGAATCGGTCGGGGTCGACGAGCCGCAACAGGTTGAACAGGTTCTCGCTGCCGATCTGAATCGGTGTGGCAGTCAGGAGGACAAGGTGTCCGGCCGCGGCCGCTAGCATCTGCCCAATCTGGTGGTTGGCCGTGTTGGGATTGCGCAGGTAATGTGCTTCATCGACGACGACAAGGTCGAATGGTGCGAACTCGGCACCAGCCTCGTGATCTAGCAGGAAAGCGCCAAGATCGGCGCGAACAGATCGCCGTTCTTCAGACTCCGCCTCGGCGCGACGAGAGCGAATGCTCTCGATTCCAGCAATCGCGCAGAACGCCCGCGTCGGATCTGACGATGCCTCGCGCGCAAGTCCAAGCAGATCACGCGCGCCGACGATTTTTGCGTCGAGAGCGAAGCGCTCGCGCAGCTCCCCCTGCCACTTGTTTCGCAGCGCTGCGGGGCAGACCACAAGGAGGCGACGGGCGCCCACGCGTGCTTGCAACTCGCGCCAGATGTAGAGAGCCTCGATCGTTTTCCCGAGGCCGACTTCGTCGGCAATGAGGATGCGTCCTAAAGTGGAAGCGAGAAATGTGAGGACGGGCTTGAACTGATGCGGGTAAAATGTCGCGTTCCCGGCGCCCATAGAGTACATGACGTCAGTGAGTTCACCTCGGATTTTTTCCGACACCAGCGTTCGAGCAATAGCGCGCGGCTCCGAGAAGCGACCCGCGGCGAAGGCATCATTGCGCTGCTCGTTTATTGGGGTGAGTTCCAGCTCGGCAAGCGGCACCGGCTCCTCCTCGCCGCTCGGATAGAGCACATACACGTACGTAGCCCCGTGATGCCTTCGTGTCCGGCCCGTACTGGTCCCGACCCGCGCTGGATTGTAGATTGAGCGTACCGGGACGCCGGCAGTTTCGACGTTCACCATGTGTGTGCGATCCCCCCGTGTCAGGTTACACTATTGAGTGTTTTTGCCGCACGACACAGTATCAATTCGGCTCAATGTGGCCGTCCAGCGGCTCTTTCACGAGTATGGCGCGAACGGTTCGAACACTTGGCAGAAGCGGTGCCCATCCTGCGGCCGCAGCGCGTCTGAAATGAGCTGCTGACGGACGCCAGAGGCAAGGCGCGGCCGATATCTACGCTTGCTCTATCTCTTGAGGGCAACGATGTTCGATGGCGCCGCGGCATCCGAGCCGAGGGCCGCAGCCAGCGCGCTGCCGATCGCGTCGGCAGCGCGGCGCATGGGATCGGCGTCGAAGTGGCTGTAGCGGTTTGTCGTTTTCACATCCGCATGCCCGAGCAGGCGGCCGACGATCGTCAGGCCCATGCCTGCGGCGGCACCGTGACTGGCATAGGTGTGCCGCAGATCGTGGATGCGGACGCCCTGAAGGCCGGCCGCGCGCAGAACCATCGCCCAGGGACGCTTCAGGTCACTGCGCGCCTTCTTGACGTCGTCACCGGCGATCACGAAATCGCAGCCCTCGATGCGCGGTACGGTCGCCAGCACTTCCAAGGCAGGTGCAGCCAGAACGATGGTCTTCGCTCCCGTCTTGGAATCCGGCAGATGCAGCAGGCCGCGTTCCTGATCGACATGCTGCCATTTCAGATCGAGGATTTCGCGCAGCCGGCACCCTGTCAGGATCAGCAGTCGGATGGCTGCGGCAGCATGCGGGCCGAGCGTCGAACGGCGATCATCCGCGCTTTTCGGCAGGTGCTTTGCGCCCGCTTCTTCGAGCCTCGTCTGCCAGGCGATCCCGGTGCTTTCGGCCTCGCGCAGAGTTGCACCGATACGTTCCAGCTCCGCGATCGACAGAAACCGTGCGCCTTGATTGTCGGCATATTTCGCAACGCCATGAGCGGGATTGTCAGAACGCATGCCGAGCCGGATCGAATAGCTGAAGATGCCGCCGAGCAGGCGGACGGTCCGCGTCGCTGTGCCCTTGCCGCCGGTCACGATCGCCCGCCCGTGCCGCTTCGTCTTGACGTCGACCGCCGTCTTGCCACCGGCGACATCGCGCAGGAACCGCTCGATGTCGACCCGGCTCACATCGCGCACCAGCTTCTTGCCCAAAAGCGGCTTGATGTGCCGCAGGATCCGGCCGCGATCTGACACTAGAGTCGACGCCTTCTTGGGCGCGCCGCGCCTGCTGATGATGTTCCCCCGTTCCGCATCCTCCAGATAGAGATCGCAAAGCTCGGCGACCGTCTTCGCCGCCTTCGCTTCCACCTTGAGAGCAGCGGGGTCCTGGCCGGCGTGAACCTTGGCGAGGATATTTTTTGCCAGAGCCCTCGCTTCGTCCGGCGTCAGCGCACCGGCCTTGCCAAGCGTCATGCGCCGTTTCGAGACGCCCCGCCCGCCAGCGCCGGGCCGGTACTCCACGATCCACGTCATGACGCCGGACGGCATCACCTTCAGGCCGAACCCCTTCAGATCGGTGTCGTACCAGAAGCCGATTGTGCTTCCCGGCTCAATGGTATCGACAGCGCGTTTCGTCAGCTTGATCGCCGGCATGGCTGCCCGCCCCTCACATTTCGAATAGCCACCGAATAGCCACGGGAGAAACATTAAGAGAAGACGCGAGACATCACAAGAAATCGAACCGTCATATTTTCAGTGTGTTATGAGGTTCCAGAAACCACTACCTTTGCGCAGAAAGCTCCGGCCATTGCCCTCCGAAGGCAAAGGTCACACGTTCGAATCGTGTCGGGCGCGCCAATTAACTCCCCGAAATGTCGAGGCTTCTTGTTGTCCTGCTCGAGCGGGAAGCGGATCTTCTGAGCCGGATGGCCGCCGGATAGCGCCCGCTCGCCGTTTCGTGGCGCTGCTGTGGCCCACTCTGCCCAGATGACAGGAGCCCCCTGCAGCGGCCGCGGCCTGATGGGGCGCCCGCGACCACCGCGCGGCGGCAGATGCGGGATGACCTCCCGGAATCCTGGGGGTGAGTGGCCTTGGGCGGTCATTGGAGGTGCACGCCATGGGGCAGGCTGACGGTCGCCTTGATGACCATGACACGGGCACGGCTGAGTGCGACCGGCGTGTTCGTGATGACGGATGCCGACAGCGTCTGCGAACACGGGTCGGCCTTCGCGCACGCCAACCTGCTCGAAAAGGTCCGTATCCAAGCGAAGTTCCCTTGCGGCAGCATCGCAAGCGCCTGATACCTTCGAGTGCCCCACAGGAGACGCCGAGATGATGCGCTGTTTGACCGCCGTGCTGGCGCTGGGCTTGGTGCTGGTCCTCGCCGCCCTGCCGACGTCGGCGCAGACGCCGCCTTCCGCTGCCGACATCGCAGCCTATGACGGCCTGCACGCAGCCGCCTGGACAGGCGATGTCGCCGCCATCGAGAGACTGGTGGCGGCCGGGGCTGCCGTCGACAGACGCGACGGCCAGGGCCGGACCGCCCTTCATATCGCGGCCCATGCCCGGCAGCGCGAGGCGATGCGGACACTGGTGAGGCTAGGGGCCGATCCGCGCGCCCTTGAGGCCCAGCGCTACGACACGGTCACGATCGCCGCCGTGGCAGACGATGCCGAAACGATGCGCGTGGCTCTGGCGATCGGCGCGGATCCCCGGGCGATCACCAGCCCCTATGACGGCACGGCGCTGATTGCCGCCGCTCATCTCGGCCACGACGAGATCGTCAGGATGCTGATCGACGCGGGAGCTCCGCTCGACCATGTCAACAACCTCGCCTGGACCGCGCTGATCGAGGCCGTCATCCTCGGCGATGGGGGCAAACGGCATGAACGCACCGTGAGCCATCTCGTGGCAGCCGGAGCCAGGCGGGACATCGGCGACCGCAACGGCGTCACGCCCCTCGAGATGGCGCGCCAGCGCGGCTATGGCGCGATGGTTCGCATTCTGGAAAGCCGATAGTGGCCGTCACCCACGCTTGCCGAAGGATCAGCCGGCAAACCGGCGCTGTGTGCGGTGTCCGGTGTCAATCACGCAATCGACTTCCGGTCTTGGCGCCAGGCTGATGGGGAGATGCGAGGGCCTGGCCGGCCGCCCCTGGTCGAGCCTTCCTGGTGGTCACGGAGCAATCGGCTCCTTGCAAAGCCATTCAGCGTAGAGGGCGGCTCGGGCGGTCGCGGCCTCGCCTTGATCAGACCGATCGACAATTGCCGACCAGACGACCGAAAACGGCGGGCGTGCCGCATTCGCCCCCTTCTGCGGCGCGTCGGGCGCGCTCGGCATCCGCGATGTCCGGCTCCGGCCGCATTGCGGCGACCCTCGCGTTCAACGCGGCCAGTTCATCTTCGATGCGGCGCAGACGGGCGTGGTCGATGGCGGCAGCATCGTCCTCCAGAGCGGCCAGCGCCTCGCCGCAGGCTCTTGTCGAAAGCCTCCGCCGGCACGAACCGGCGCAGCAGGTTGATGCGTCGCGCCAGCGGTGGAACAGCAGGCTCGCGTTGACGCCGCCGAAGCCGAAGCCGTTCGCCAGGCGATCCCGTGTGTGCTCGTTCCGGCAGAGGGCCAGATGCTCTTTGACAGCCGAGGCGTGCCGATTCCGGGAGGCTGCGAAACCTCTCGATCTGTCGAAGGCTTCAAACCGCGCGATCGAAGCGTGGTCGCGGCGAGCGGCATCTCATCGCCAGTGCGTTGATGCCCGGGCGGGGGCGACGGGGCAGAGGCAGCAGCCTTCTGCTCGTGTGGCGTCCCGAAACCTGCTACCGCCCTTCCCGGCTCAAGGCTGGGACTCTCAGGCGATGCATGACGACACTCTCTCGATCGGGATCATTGGCGCCGGCATCATGGGCGAGCGGCTGCTGAGCGCCATTCTCGATCAGTCTCCCCCGTTGGTGAAGGTCAGCGGTGTCTGGGATCCGGCGCCATCGGCGATGGAGCGCATGGCCACGACATTCCCGCAGGTTCCGCGGCTGACTGACGCCGCCGCGATCATCGCCGCCAGCGACTGCGTCTACATCGCTTCGCCACCGGCGTCCCATCTCGATCATGCCCGCGCCACGATTGCCGCCGGCAAGAGCGTTTTCTGCGAGAAACCTCTGGCGGTCGACGTCGACGAGGCGCGGGCCTTCGTCGAATCCGCCGCAGGCCGAGGGGCCGTCAACTTTCCCTTCGCCTCCTCGCTTGCGGTCGCAACATTTGTGGACTGGATCGCGCAGGGCGCCGTCGGCAAGACCTCGCGCGTGACGATCGAGGTTGCCTTCGCGACCTGGCCGCGCTCCTGGCAGGCCGATGCCGCCGCCTGGCTGGACGGGCGGCAACAGGGCGGCTTCACCCGCGAGGTCGTGTCGCATTTCCTCTACCTGAGCCGTCGGCTGCTGGGCCCGCTGCACGGTCTCTCCGCACGCGCGGCCTTCCCCGAGACCGGCACATCGGAGCGCGCGATCGAAGCCAGGCTGATGGCCGGCGACATCCCGGTCGACCTGACTGGCAGCGTCGGCACAACGGCGAAGGACGACCACAACATCTGGATGCTGGAAGGCGACCGGGGTGCGGTGCGGCTCTGCGACTGGTCGGTCGCCGAGCGCCGCCGGCCCGACGGCACATGGGAACGCGCCGCCGACGCGCTGTCGCAGGTGGAGGCGCGCCCGATCGCGCTCCGGCGCCAGATCGAGGGGGTGGTTCGGCTCACGCGTGGCCAGCCACACCACCTCGCGACCCTCGATGAAGCCTTGAATGTTCAGGAGATCGTCGAGGCCATCCTCGCAGGTGGCGCGACCGCGGCAGAGTGACGTCGCCTCCAGCATGGGTTCAGCGCCGAGTCCGTTTGCTGCGGTTGTGCTGTGCCCCGGCGATGGCCTCCCGATGAGGCCGGAGACCGACGCGAAGGAAGGACCGGACCCTGAAGCGGGCCAGGTTCAGCGAAGAGCAGAACCGGCTCGGCTTCATCTCCGTTTTCCCGCGACGGAGCCTCCTTCAAGCCAAGGGCGCACCAGGGTACCGTCAAAATCATATCGAGACTTCAGATAGATAGGCGTTCTCAGCTTGATCCCGGCTGGCGCGCCATTCCGCGATGGGTTCGCGGATTCCTTCCTCGATTGCCTGAACGCGCCTCGAAGCCCTGCGCCGGGATCGGCCTGCACGGCGGCACGGCTCGCGCGGCGCCCGATCAGCGGGCCTGCCCAAAATCAACTCATGCGACCGAAATTGTATCCATTTTAGGTCAACAGCGGCATCCGAACGCATTCCGCGCGCCGTAGCAGATCCCGCGCCCCTCCAGACCGATTCTGCAGGGCCGTCATGACGGGAGCGGGCAACCGGCCAGGACATCGAGGCATGCCGGCTTCTGCTGGAAAGACGACGCCAAACCGCTCGAAATCTGCAGAAGTACCACGCCAGGGCGCTCAGGAATGATCCGGAGCCCTTCGTTGGGTCCCGAACCAGCACGGGAGGACAGCGTGGCTTCGAGAAAACACGACATAATCCAGCATCGGCGCACCCGCGCGAGCCATGGATGCAATTCTGCGGCACCCACTCTGCGGCGCGCTGTTTCACCGAGTTTTTCTCGGCCGCGCATGGGGCGCTCTCGCTTTATTGCATACAATCAAGCCGCCTTGGCACGCGCATTGCAGAGCCCGGATCAGGCCGCCTCGCGGCTCATCCATCCTGCCCGGAGGTTTCGCATGCGGTTCCCGGCTTCCATCCCAACGCTCCGTTCCCACCTCGCCTGCCGGGTGTCGGCGGCACTTTCCGCGCTCGCCATCGGCGCCACGCTCACGCTGGCGCCCTCCGCCCCGGCGCTCGCCCAGGAAAAGGTCCTGCGCGTCGCGATGACCGCCGGCGACATTCCCGACTGGACCGGCCATCCCGACCAGGGCGCGGAAGGCCAGCGCTTCGTCGGCTTCTCGCTCTATGACAGCTTCCTGAACTGGGACCTGACGCGCTCGGACCGCGAGGCGGTGCCGACCGCGGGGCTCGCCTCGAAATGGTATCCCGATCCCACCAACAACAAGCGCTGGATCTTCGAGCTGCGGCGCGACGTGAAGTTCCACGATGGCTGCCCCTGGAACGCGGAAGCCGCGCTCTGGAACATCGCGCGCATCACCGACGACAAGGTGCCGCAGTTCAATCCCGTCCATTTCGCGCGCAACCGCTCGCGCACGGTCAACGTCGCCGGCGCCGTCAAGATCGACGACTACACCATCGCCGTCGACACCAAGGTCCCGGAGTCGGTCTTCCCCTACAACATGGCCGTCTGGTTTGTGATCTCGAAATGCGCGCTGGAGAAGGCGGGCTATGACTACAAGGTCTTTGCGCTCTCGCCGCAGGGGTCGGGTCCCTACAAGTTCGGCTCGGTCGTGCCGCGCGAGCGGCTCGAGCTGGTGCGCAACGCAGATTACTGGAACCCGGCCCGCACGCCCAAGCACGACCGGATGGTGCTGATCCCGATGCCGGAGGCGACGACGCGGGCCGCGGCTCTGCTCTCGGGCCAGGTCGATTTCATCGAGGCCCCCTCGCCCGACACGCTGCCGCGGCTGAAGGCAGCGGGCATGCGCGTGACGACGCTGACCTATCCGCACAACTGGCACTACCAGTTCAATTTCCAGCGCGGCGCCTTCAAGGACATCAAGGTCCGCCAGGCGGCCAACCATGCGATGGACCGCAAGGAGATGGTCGAGATGCTCGGCGGCATCGCCGAGGCGAGCGAGGCGCTGTTCACCCCGTACCAGGCGATCTACGGCAAGCCGAAGACCTATCCCTACGATCCCAAGAAGGCGACCGCGCTGCTCAAGGAGGCCGGCTGCTACCCCTGCGCCATCACGGTCGGCATCTCGACCTCCGGCTCGGGCCAGATGCAGCCGCTGCCGATGAACGAGCTGGTCAAGGCGCAGCTCGAAGCGGTCGGCTTCCGGGTCAAGTTCGAGGTGCTCGACTGGAACGCCCTGCTCGACCTGTTCTTCAAGGGCTGGGAGCGCGCGCCGACCTATGACGCGATCAATATCTCGCTCGGCTCGGTCGACCCCGTCTCCGGCATGATCAGCCATTTCTCGACCGCGCGACGGGCCCCCGGCGGGCTGAACTGGGGCTGGTTCGAGAACAAGGAGTTCGACGAGCTGGCTGAGAAGGCGATGAACACCTTCGAGCCGGAGAAGTCGCTCGCCATGTTCACGCGGCTGCACGAGATCGTCAGCGAGCAGGCCGGCCGGCTCTTCATCGTCCACGACCTGAACCCGCGGGCGATGTCGCCCAAGGTCAAGGGCTTCGTGCCGGCCCAGAGCTGGATGCAGGACTTCGTGACGATCAGCCTCGACTGATCGTCACCGGCGCGGGGGCGGTCTCCTCCCCGGCCCGCCCCCGCCGCCACCCCTTTGCTCGATCCCGCCGCCCGTCGGCGCCGTCAGGAGGCCCATGCCATGTCCGCTCCGCTGCATTTCATGACCGTCTCAGAACTGGCCAAGGGGATCGCGGCCAGGAGCGTCTCCCCGGTCGAGCTGACGAAGGCGCTGATCGCCCGCGTCGCGGCGCTCGACGGGATGACCCATGCCTTCATCGAGGTGACCGCCGACCTCGCCCTCGCCCAGGCCAAGAAGGCGGAAGCCGAGGTCATGGCCGGGATCAGCCGCGGGCCGCTGCATGGCGTCCCCGTCGGGCTGAAGGACATCATCGACCTCAAGGGCGTGCGCACCACCGCCCATTCGCACCAGCTCATCGACAACTGGGCGACCGACGACGCCTTCGTCACGCAGAAACTGAAGGCGGCGGGCGCCGTCATCCTCGGCAAGCTCGCGACCCATGAATTCGCCATGGGCGGGCCGTCCTTCGACCTGCCCTTCCCGCCGGCGCGAAACCCCTGGAACCTCGCGCATTTCACCGGCGGCTCGTCCTCAGGTTCAGGCGCCGCGGTGGCGGCGGGTTATGTGCCGGCGGCGCTCGGCACCGACACCGGCGGCTCGATCCGCCTGCCGGCCGCCTTCTGCGGCATCGTCGGGATGAAGCCGACCTATGGGCTGGTCTCGCGGCGCGGCGTGCTGCCGCTCTCGCAGAGCCTCGACCATATCGGCCCGATGACCTGGACGGTCGAAGACAACGCCCTCCTCATGAAGGTTCTCGCCGGCCATGACCGGCTCGACCCCGCCAGCGCCGACCGGCCCGATCCGACGCCCGAGGCGCTGCTGGGCGCCGGCGTGAAGGGCCTGCGCGTCGGCTATATCCCCTCGCTCGGGGCGCAGGCGGAGGCCACGGACGAGGTGCAAGGCGCGGTCGCCGGGGTGGCCACGACGCTGGCGAATCTCGGCGCCACGGTCGAGGAGGTGACGCTGCCGCCGCTGGCCGATTTCGCCGCCTGCGGGATGATGATCCTGCTCTCCGAAGCTTTCGCCATCCATGAGCCCAACATCCAGGCGAGGCCGGATCTCTATGGCGAGATCCTGCGCGACCGGCTGCTGCTGGCCGGGCTGATCGACGCCAGCGACTATGTCCAGGCGTTGCGGATGCGCACGGAACTGGTCGCGGCTGTCGCGAAGACGATGGCGCGCTTCGACATCATCGTCTGCGCGGCGACCGCGACGCCCGCCCCGGTCATCACCGAGATCCCGAAATTCGGCCTGTTCAGCAAGCCGCCGCTGACCATCCCCTTCAACGTCACCGGCATGCCCTCGCTGACGATGTGCTGCGGCTTCTCGGCCTCCGGCCTGCCGCTCTCGGTCCAGATCGCCGGCCATGCCTTCGGCGAGGCGACGATCTACCGCGCGGCACAGGCCTATGAGGCCGCGACCGCCTGGCGGGAACGGCGGCCTGCCCTGGAGGCCGCCGCGCCGATGAGCCTCGCCGCCGAATAACCGACCCTCTCCTTTCAGCCGCGTCCCGGAGGCCGCCATGACCGACACGCCCGCCACGCCGATCCCGATCGAGGCCAAGCTCGCCGAATACGGCCTGAAAGTCGGCCCGGAGACGCTGGAGTTCCTGAAAGGAGCGGCCGCCGATCTCGAAGCCGCCGCCCGCAACATCCGCGTCAAGCGCAGCTATCTGCAGGAGCCGGTCCACGCGCTCCGGCTCTGGACCAAATGAGGGCCGCCATGACCGCGCTGCACGATTTGACCATCGCCGAGGCCGCTCCGCTGCTGAAGGCGAAGAAACTCTCCCCGGTCGAACTGACCGCGTCCTACCTTTCCCGGATCGACGCCTTCGACGGGCAGCTCAACGCCTATCTCCGCGTGCTGCCCGAGCAGGCCATGGCGGCCGCGCGCAAGGCGGAGGGCGAGATCATGAAGGGCGGCTACAAGGGGCCGCTGCATGGCGTGCCGATCGGGCTGAAGGACATCTACAACACCAAGGGCATCGCCACGACCGGCCATTCCGCTCTCTACAAGGACCATGTTCCGGAGGAGGACGCGACGACGACGCGGCTTCTGGCGGAGGCCGGCACCATCCTGCTCGGCAAGCTCTCGACCTGGGAGTTCGCGATCGGCGGCACCTCCTTCGACCTGCCCTGGCCGCCGGCAAAGAACCCGTGGAACCTCGCCCATGATCCGGCCGGCTCCTCCTCAGGCTCGGGCGCGGCGATCGCGGCCGGGCTCGCCATGGGCTCGATGGGCACCGACACCGGCGGCTCGATCCGCGGGCCGGCCGCCTGGTGTGGGATTTCCGGCCTGAAGCCGACCTATGGGCTGGTCAGCCGCCGGGGCATCCTGCCGCTCTCCTTCAGCCTCGACCATGGCGGGCCGATGTGCTGGACCAGCGAGGATTGCGCGCTGATGATGGAGGTGCTGGCGCAGCACGACCCGCTCGACCCCGGCAGCGCCGACGTCGCCAAGCCCGATTTCGCCGGCTCCCTCCAGAAGGACGTGAAGGGGCTGCGCATCGGCGTCATCCGGCATTTCTTCGAGAGCGACGCCGAGACCGACCCCGAGATCAAGGCCGGCATCGAGGCGGCGCTGGTGACCTTCCGGGAGCTGGGCTGCGAGGTGGTGGACGTGACGCTCTCGCCGCTGTCGGCCTATGGCGACGCGGCGACGCTGATCTCGCGCTCGGAGGCCTTCGCCTTCCATGAGGAGACGCTGAAGGCGACGCCGGAACTCTATGGCGAACTCGCCCGCCAGCGCATCATGATGGGCGCCTTCGTGCGGGCCTGCGACTATGTCAACGCGCTGCGCGAGCGCGGCCGCCTGATCGCCGAGATCGCGACCGTGTTCGAAACGGTCGACGTGCTGATCTGTCCGACCATGCCAGGCGTCGCACCCAAGCTCGGCGACCTCGGCAACATGATGTCGCGGGCGCGGCCCTCCTTCACCCGCGTCTTCAACCTGACCGGCTCGCCGGCGCTGTCGGTCTGTTCCGGATTCTCGGCGGCGGGGCTGCCCTTGGCCATGCAGATCGTCGGGCGGCCCTTCCAGGACGATCTCGTGCTGCGCGTCGGCAGCGCCTTCGAGAAGGCCACCGCCTTTCGCGACCTGCGCCCGGCACCATGGGCGCAGCAGGCGCTCGCCGCCGAGTGACCCGGTGCCTATCCCCCATTCGTGGAGACGATCATGAGCGAGACCATCTCGACCGAAGCCTTCCAGGTGCTGCTCGACCGGGCCGGCATCCGCGTCAAGCCCGAGCATATGGACGAGATGCGCAGCGCCTACATGCTGCTGCAGGCGATGCGGGAGCGTGTGCGCAAGCCCCGCGGCTACGATGCCGAGCCGGCTCATATTTTTTCACCGGCGGGCCGCTGAGATGACCGGCGATCTCACGCTGCTGACCATCCGCGAGGCCTCGACGCTGATCGCGGAGCGCAAGCTCTCGCCGGTCGAGCTGACGAAGGCCTGCATCGCGCGAACCGAGGCGCTCGACGCGACCTTGAGCACCTATGTCGCCTTCACGCCGGAGCTGGCGCTGGAGGCGGCAGAGGCGGCCGAAGTCGAGATCGGGACAAGCGGGCCGCGCGGCCCGATGCACGGCATCCCGGTCGGGCTGAAGGACATCTACGACACGGCCGGCGTGGCGACGACGGCCCATTCCAACCTGCTGAAGAGTCGCGTGCCGACCGAGGACGCCTTTACCGTGACGAAGCTGCGCGAGAGCGGCGCGGTCATCACCGGCAAGCTCGGGACTTTCGAATTCGCGATCGGCGGCCCCTCCTTCGACCTTTTCACGCTGCCCGCCCGCAACCCCTGGGACCCGGCGCGCACGACAGGCGGCTCCTCGTCCGGCTCGGGCGCGGCAGTCGCGGCCGGGATGGTGCTGGGCGCGACCGGCTCGGACACCGGCGGCTCGATCCGCAGCCCGTCCTCGCTGTGCGGGCTGGCCGGCATCAAGCCGACCTATGGGCTGCTCTCGCGCCGGGGCATCCTGCCGCTGTCGCAATCGCTCGATCATGCCGGGCCGATGTGCTGGACGGTCGAGGATGCGGCGCTGATGCTGCAGGCGATGGCGGGTCATGACCCGCTCGATCCGGCCTGTGCCGATGTGGCCGTCCCAGACTTCACCGAAAAGCTCGACGAAACGGTGAAGGGCAAGACCATCGGCGTGATCCGCCATTTCCACGAGACCGACCATCAGGCGGCGCCGCCCGTGCTGGCGGCGATCGAGCAGGCGATCGCGGTCTACAGATCGCTCGGCTGCGTCATCAAGGAGGTGACGCTGCCGCCGCTGATGGATTTCGCCGCGGTGGGGCTGATCATCATGTCGTCGGAAGCCTTCGCGATCCACGAGGCGGATCTGCGGGCGACGCCGGAGCTCTATGGCGAGATCGCGCGCGACCGGATCAGCATGGGCGGGCTTTTGACCGGCGGCGATTATGTCCAGGCGCTGCGGCGCCGGCAGGAGCTCTGCGCCGCGGTGGCGGAGGCGATGATCGGCATCGACGTGCTGCTGACGGCCGGTTCGCCCTTCCCGGCGCAGCCGATCGACAAGGTGCCGAAATGGCTGATGTACCAGAAGCCCTCGATCACCATGCCCTTCAACGTGACCGGCCTGCCGGCGCTGGCGCTCTGCGCCGGCTACGAGCCGGGAACGGGGCTGCCGGTCGCGATCCAGCTCGTCGGGCACCCCTTCGCCGAGACGACCGTGTTCCAGCTCGGCCACGCCTATGAGCAGGCGACCCAGTGGCGTGCGACCCGGCCGGCCCTGCTCGCCGCCTGATCCTTTGCCGGGCGGCCCGCCGGGGCCGCCCGTCTCCCCCTGCCAGCTCTCCGAGGAACCCGCCCCGCCATGGCCGAGGCCCGCAACACCGTCCAGGCCGGCATCCTCTGGATGATCCTGAGCACGGCCTTCCTGGCGGGTGGCAATTCGCTGGTCCGGCAGATCGCGACCGAGCTGCATCCGTTCCAGATCAGCTTCCTGGCCAATCTGATCATGCTCGTCTTCGTCTGGCCGCAGCTGCGGTCCGAAGCGGGCCTTCCGGACCGGCGCGAGAAGCGCCGGCTCTACGCGATCATGACCGCCGTCGGCTGCGTCTCGAACCTGACCTGGTTTTACGCGCTCGCCCATGTGCCGCTGGCCAAGGCCACGGCGATGACCTTCGCCGCGCCGATCATCGTGACGGCTCTGGCCGGGGTCCTGCTTGGCGAGAGCGTCTCGCGCAGCCGCTGGGCGGCCGTGCTGGTCGGCTTCGTGGGCGTGATGGTGATCTCGCGGCCGGGCTTCGTCGCGCTCGACGCCGGCACGATCGCGCTGATGATCTCGACCCTGTCGATGGCGTCGAGCTATCTGATCTCGAAGCGGCTGACGCAGATCGAGAGCACCAGCCGCATCGTCGCCGTCACCACCCTGATCCCGGTGGTCACCGGCCTGATCCCCGCCGTGCTCTACTGGCGGACGCCGTCCTTCGACATCATGCTGTTCCTGGTGGTGATGGCGGTGGCGATGTTCGTCGGCCGGCTGACGCTGTTCCTGGCCTTGCGCAATGCGCCGGCCTCGACCGTGATGCCCTTCGACTTCGCCCGCCTGCCCTTCATCGCGCTGTTCGCCTGGCTCGCCTACCAGGAGATTCCCGACCGCTGGGCGCTGGTCGGCGCCGCGATCGTGATGGGCGCGACCGTCTTCATCTTCCAGGACGAGCACCGCAAGCGTCGCCAGGTTCCGCTCTAGCCGGAGCCCGGCCCTTCGCCGCCCGCAGGCCTGCGGGCATTCGACCCGCGCCACAGGAGAACCGCCAGCCATGCCGACACCGATCGCATCCGAAGCCGAGATGAGCGCCTTCCTGGCGCGCGCCGGCTTCACCCTGACGCCCGAGCAGGTCGCCGAATATGCCGAGGCCTATGGCTACATCGTCGAGATGTCCGCCCGGATCCGCGGCGAGCGCAGCTACATGGCCGAGCCGGCCCATGTCTTCAGCTTCCCGACCGAGGAGAGCGCCTGATGAGCACGGACATCCTGACCATCAGCGAGGCCGCCGCCCTGATCAAAGCCGGCAAGCTCTCCCCGGTCGAGCTGACCGAGATGTGCCTGGCCCGCATCAAGGCCTTCGAGCCGGAGCTGCACGCCTTCGTCACCGTGACCGAGGACCGCGCCCGGGCCGACGCCAAGAAGGCGGAGGCCGAGATCAAGGCCTCGGGCCCGACATCGCCGCTGCACGGCATCCCGATCGGTCTCAAGGACATCATCGACACCAAGGGCATCCTGACGACCTGCCAGTCCGCCCACAACATCGGCAATATCCCCGAGACCGACGCGACCTGCGCCGCGGCGCTCGATGCCGCCGGCACCGTGCTGGTGGGCAAGCTGACCACGCATGAATTCGCCGATGGCGGCCCGTCCTTCGACCTGCCCTGGCCGCCCTCGCGCAATCCGTGGAATACGCAGCGCTTCACCGCGGGATCCTCGAGCGGCACGGGGGCGGCGGTTGCGGCCGGCCTCGTGCTCGGCGGGCTCGGCACCGATACGGGCGGCTCGATCCGCGGCCCGGCGGCGCTGTGCGGCATCGTCGGCCTCAAGCCGACCTATGGGCTGGTCAGCCGCGCCGGCGTCGCGCCGGCCGCCTATTCGCTCGACCATATCGGCCCGATGGCCTGGACGACGCAGGACTGCGCGCTGATGCTGCAGGCGCTGGCCGGTCACGACCCCGCCGATCCCGCCAGTGCCAACAGGCCGGTGCCCGACTACACCGCCGGGCTCGGCAAGGGGGCCAAGGGGCTGAAAGTGGGTGTGCTCAGCCGCTGGCACGAGACCGACAGGCCGGTCGCTCCCGCGGTCAAGGCCGGCATCGACGCCGCGATTTCGACCTATGAGAGCCTCGGCGCGGAGATCGTCGAGATCAAGCTCTCGGCCATGCAGGAGTACAATGCGGCCGGCTTCTTCATCTCGACGGTCGAGCGCGGCGCGGCCTATGAGCGGATGATGCTGAAGAACCCGGAGAAGTTCGGGCAGCGCTATCGCGACCGCCTGGTCTTCGCCGCGCTCTGCACCGGCATGGACTATGTCCAGGCGCTGCGGCGCCGGCGCGAGCTGATCGCGGAAATGGCGGCGGCGATGGCCGGCGTCGACGTGGTGCTCACCGCCGGCAATCCCGACGAGGCGCCGCCGATCGACCAGGTGCCGCGCTGGGACAATCTCGACAAGCCGAACTTCACCATGGCCTTCAACCTGACGGGGATGCCGGCGATCTGCGTCCCCTCGGGCTTCGGCCCCAATGGCCTGCCGGTTTCGATCCAGCTCGCGGCGCGGCCCTTCGGCGAGGCGGTTCTGCTGCAGGCGGCGCATGCCTTCGAGCAGGCCACGCCCTGGCGGCAGCGGCGGCCGGCCATGCTCGGCCTGGCCGAAGCCGCCTGAGGCGGCTCCCGCGCGGCACGGCCCCGGCCGTGCCGCGACAGCGGCAGGTCAGGCGGCGCGCGCCTTCGTGCCGGCGGCCGGCTTGCGGGTATCCATCTTGCGCCAGTGCTCGATGATGCGCTGGCCCGAGCGATAGACATGCTCCTCGGCGATGCTCTCGGCCCGCACGACCTGCCCGCCGGTGATGGCAGCGAAGATCTGGCTGTGGTCGTCATGGGCGCGCGCCAGCGTTTCCAGGTCGAACCAGCGGAACTTGAGCTGGTTGAGCAGCGGAATAGCGCGGGACTTGCGCAGCATCATCGCGAGATGCGAGTTGCCCGAGGCTTCGATCAGCGTGTTGTGGAAGCGGTCGTTGAGATCGCGCCAGAGATCGGAGACCTCGTCGGTCCAGCTCTCGACTGTCTGCAGTTCCTCACTCTCCGCCAGCACCTTGTGCAGGAGCCCGCGGTGGACGTCCGACAGGCCCTGCTGCGCCACCAGCCGCGCGCAAAGGCCCTCGAGGTTGGCGCGCACGACATAGATGCCCTCAATGTCCTTGGCGGCGAAGGTCTTCACCGCGTAGCCGCTGTTGGGGCGATACTCGAGCAACCCTTCGGCCGCCAGCGTCGAGAGGGCGGCCCGGATCGGCGTGCGCGACACGGCCAGCGCGTCGGCGAGATCGACCTCGTTCAGGCGCGTGCCGCCGGCATAGTCGCCTCCGAGCACGGCTTCCCTGAGCTTGTTGGTGACGGAGACGCCGCGTGTCGCCATGATTGAGTCGTCCTGTCGGAGAGGCGGATGAAGAAGGGGCCCTGCCCGCGGCCCGAGGCTGATCATGCCAGCGGCAGAATCATCTCGATCGTGTACAGCTGGCAGGCAGTTAGGGGCCCGCGACCCGGTCGTCAACGTGATTCAGGGCGCGTTGACGGGAAAGTGTGCATGATAGGCGCTTCAGCGCTTCATTGTATGCAATCTAAACAGCCGTAACGCTTCATTCGGCCGGCATCCCGCGCGGCGCAGGGGACCTGGCCTGCCCCCGGCCGAAACGAGCGATCACCGCATAGACCGGCGCGGCGGCCACCATCACCACAAAGATGCGGATGATGTGGTGGGCGGCGACGAAGGCGACCTCGGCATGGACGGCGAGCGCGATCAGGCTCATCTCGGCGAGCCCGCCCGGGGAGTAGGCGAGGATCAGCGTCATCGCGCGGAAACCGGTGAGCCAGGAGACTAGCGCGGCACAGGCGCCGGTCCAGAACAGCAGGATCGCGGTCGAGCCCAGCGAGAGCAGGATGATGCGCCCGACGGTGCGCGGCGCCGTGCCGGCGAAGCGACAGCCGATGACGACGCCGAGGATCAGCTGGGCCGCATTGACGATCTCGAAGGGTGGCTTGAAGTCGCTCCAGCCCGCGAGATGGACGGCGGCGCTGACCAGCATCGGTCCGAGCAGATATTTCGCGGGCAGGTTCAGCCTGTGGCCGAGGAGGCAGCCGGCCAGCCCGCAGCCGAGCAGCCAGACCTCGGCCGTCGCGGGCGTGGCGAAGACGGAGACGGCGCCAGCCATCCGGTTCAGCGAGACGCCCTCGAGCCACTGGATGGCGAAGGGCAGCGTCATGACGATGAGCAGGATGCGGACCGAATGGACGAGCGCGATGACCTGGCCGTCGCCGCCGCGCTCCTCGCCGATGCTGATCATCTCGACCAGCCCGCCCGGCATGCCGGCGAAATAGGCGGTGGTGCGGTCATAGCCGCCAATGGCGCGGAAATACCAGACCACCGAGCCGCCGCAGAGCGCGATGAAGGCGACGAGCCCGAGCGTGGCCGGCCACCATTGCGGGATGCGCGCCATGAGATCGGGGCTGAAGGCGGCGCCGAGCATGACGCCGATCACCATCGTCATGGGCGGGCGGATCACCGGCGGCGCGGCGACCGGCGCGCGCAGCAGCGCCGCGAGCGTGCAGAACACCATCGGGCCCATCATCCAGGGCAAGGGCAGCGACAGCCGCTGGAACAGCAGGCCGCCCGCCACACCGAGCGCCAGCGCCAGGGCGAAGCGGGGATAGGGGAAGCGGGAGGGTCGCATGGCGGCAAAGCCGGCCCGGACGTCCCGCATCCAGGCTGCGACGGGCGATGTCAGGAGCTTCATGGCGCTTCTTCGAGCCTGACCGGGGCGGGCACCGGCTTGGGGGCCAGA
This sequence comes from Bosea sp. RAC05, assembly GCF_001713455.1. Taxonomy (NCBI): domain Bacteria; kingdom Pseudomonadati; phylum Pseudomonadota; class Alphaproteobacteria; order Hyphomicrobiales; family Alloboseaceae; genus Allobosea; species Allobosea sp. RAC05. The sequence goes on along the minus strand of NZ_CP016464.1, from coordinate 828,540 downwards.
TAGACCAGCGCGCTCGCGACGATCACGATCGCCGAGCCGCCGAGGACGAGCAGCGTCGGCACGTCGCCGAACCAGACGAAGCCGACGATCAGCGCCCAGAGCATCTTGGTGTAGGAGAGCGGCGCGATCGTCGCCACCGGCGCATGGAAGAGCGCCCGCGTGGTCAAATACTGGCAGGCGCCCGAGGCCAGGCCGTTGCCGATCAGCAGCGCCCATTGCGCCGGCGTCGGCTGGACCCAGTTGAAGGGCAGGCTCGGGAGGACGAGCAGCGCCGAGCCGGCCAGGGTCCAGAAGGCGATCGACAGCGAGGTTTCGTTGCGCGAGAGGCTGCGCTGCTGGATCAGCGAGAGCGCGCTGAAGACCGTGCCGATGACCGACATGGTCAGCCCGAACAGGCTGCCGCCGCCGCTCGGCTTGACCATCAGCAGCACGCCCCCGAGCCCGAGCAGCAGTGCGAGCCAGCCCAGTCGCGTCACCTTCTCGCCGAGCAGCGGCGCCGAGAGCAGCAGCACGAGGACCGGCTGGAGGAAGGAGATCGCGGTCGCGTCGGCCAGAGGCATGTGGCGATAGGCCACGAAGATGAAGAGCAGCACGGCGGTGAACTGCACGGCCTGCAGCGCCATGCCGGGACGGTTGTGGACTTTCAGCGCGGCAAAGCCCCCGAGCCCGCGCGCCATCAGCAGCAGGGTGACGAGCGCGAAGCCGTTGCGGAAGAAGACGATCTGGTTGACCGCGAAGGTCTCCGCCAGCGCCTTGACGACACCGTTCAGGATCGAGAACAGCGCCAGCCCGACGAGCATCATCACGACGCCGCGTCGCGCGTCGCGCTCCTCCCCCGCCGGCGCCTTCAGGATCACGGTCATCGTCAATAGGTCAGGAAGATGCGTTCGATCTCGGCCGGCTCGGCGCTGACCGTCAGCGCCAGCGCGAGCAGCAGCCGCGCCTTCTGCGGCGTGAGATTGTCGGTGATCAGGAAGCCGCCCTCGCGCAGGCGCTTGCCCTTGAAGGTGCGGCCCGAGCCGGCGCGGGTCGACTGCATCACGACAATGCCGTCCGCAGCGGCCTGTTTCAGCACCTCGAAATCGGCCGGGCCGGCGAAGCCCGGCGCGAAGCCCGCCGAGACGATGCCCTTCGCACCGGCCGCGACGAAGGCGCGCGCCGCCGTGCCGTCCGAGCCGGTATAGGCCAGCACGATGTCGACGCGCGGCAGGGCGTCGAGGGCGCGGATGTCGAACTCCGTGTCGGGCGCCGCCTTCCGCAGCGGCTTGCGGTAGAACACGACGGCATCGCCATCGGCATGGCCGAGCACGCCGAAATCGGGCGAGCGGAAGGTCTGCAGCCTGAAGGTCGAGGTCTTGGATACATCGCGGGCGGCGTGGATCTCGTCGTTCAGCAGGACGAGAACGCCGAGCCCGCGCGCCTGCGGGCAGGCCGCGGTGCGGATCGCATTGGCGAGGTTCATCCCCGCATCGGTCGACAGCGCGCTCGCCGGGCGCTGCGAGCCGACGACGACGACCGGCACCGCCACCTTCACCGTCAGGCTGAGGAAATAGGCCGTCTCCTCCAGCGAGGCGGTGCCGTGCAGGATGACGATGCCGGCGAGGTCGGGATGCTCGGCGACCAGCCGGTCGCAGGTCAGGACGAGCGTCTTCCAGTCCTCGAAGAAGATGTTGGGGCTCGGCACCGCCTTGAACGGAACAGCGATGATCTCGGCGAGCTGAGCGACGTCGGGAAACATCGCCACCAGCGCGTCGGCATGGAGCATCCGTTCATTAGCGCCGTAGTCGAGGATGTCGAAGGGGCCGGTGCCGATGGAACAGATCGTGCCGCCGGTCCCAATGACCGCGACCTTGGGCAAAGCAGGCATATCTCTCTCTGGGTGTCGGGCGCGCGCGCCGGGTTACTCGGCCGCCTCGCGGAAGCGGGCGTTCGTCTCAAGACAGCCGATCAGCATCTGCGTGTCCATGATGTCGCCGAAGGTGAGGTAGAAGGCGATCAGCGAGGCGTTGTGCTCGGCATCGGAATTGGCGGCGTTGCCGTCGGTGACCATGATCGTCCTGAAGTTCAGCATCATGGCGTCGCGGGCGGTCGATTCGCAGCAGACATTGGTCACCGTGCCGGTGATGATCAGCGTGTCATAGCCCTGCGCCCGCAGCCGCGCCTCGAGATCGGACGAGCCCTGGATGAAGGCGCTGAAACGCGTCTTCTGGACGATCTCGTCCTCCGGCCTGACCTCGAGATCGGCCCAGAGCTCGTGGCCGAGCTTGCCTTCCGACATGGATTCGACGCGGGCGCCGCGCCGCTCCGGCCGCGTCAGATCCTCGTGGAAATGCGACCAGGAGGTCAGGCAGGCCTCGTCATGGGTGTTCTTGATCCAGAACACCTTGCCGCCGGTCCGGCGCACGGCGTCGGCGATGAGGTTGACGTTGGGCACGATCTCGCGGGCCGTGTCGCAGAGCGCATGGGCGACGCCCGGCATCATGAAGCCGTTCTGGAGATCGACCACGATCAGCGCCGTGCGGGCGGGATCGAGATCGGCATAAACATGCTCGACGCCGCGGCGGGCGACGACATGCTCGGTGACATAGGCGGGAATCTCGACCTTGTGCATGGCGGGCTCTCTCGTGCGAGTTTCAGGAGGACAGGGCGGGCGAGCCGACCTTGAAGCAGCAGACCGTGCGGTCGGGCGCGGGCGATGTTTCCGGCGGGCTCGCTGCGCGGCAGGCCTCGTCGGCGAATTTACAGCGCGGTGCGAAGGCGCAGCCCGGCGGCAGGCGGCGCATGTCGGGCGGCGAGCCGGGGATCGCCTCGATGTCGACGCCGCGGGCGCTGCCATGGACGGACGAGGCGAGCATGCCGCGGGTATAGGGGTGCTGCGGGTTCATCAGCACGTCGCGCACCGGACCGGATTCGACGACGCGGCCGGCATACATCACCGCGACACGGTCGGCGATCTGGGCGGCGACGCCGAGATCATGGGTGACGAAGATCACGCTCATGCCCATGTCGCGCTGGAGCTTGCGCAGCAGCACCAGCACCTGGATCTGCACGGTCGCGTCGAGCGCGGTCGTCGGCTCGTCGGCCAGCAGGAGCTGCGGCCGGCAGGACAGCGCCATCGCGATCATCGCGCGCTGGCGCAGGCCGCCGGAGAGCTCGTGCGGATAGGCCTTCAGGCGCCGCTCCGGCGAGGGCACCTTGACGAATTCGAGCAATTCCAGCCCGCGCTTCAGCCCGTCGGCATAGGAGCAGCCCTCGTGCTTGACGACCGTCTCGGCGATCTGGTGACCGATCGTGTAGACGGGGTCGAGCGCCGTCATCGGCTCCTGGAAGATCATCGAGATCGTCGAGCCGCGGATCTGCGTCAGCTCCTTGTCGCTGAGCGCCATGATGTCGTGCTCGCCGACGCGCATCCGCCCGCCGATCTTCGTGCGGCCCTTGGGCAGAAGCCGCATCAAGGCGCGCATCGTCACGGATTTGCCGGAGCCGGACTCACCGATGATGCAGAGCACCTCGCCCGGCTGAATGGCGAAGGAGACGCCGTTGACGGCAGCGACCGTCGCCTCGCGGCTGACGAATTTGACCGAGAGATCCTCGACCTCAACCAGCGGCCTGACCGCGGCGAGGGCGACGGGACCGGGAACGGTGGAGGGCGCTGTGGCTGTCGTCATCGGTTCATCCTCACGCGGTGGCGGCCAGCGGGGCGGCGCCGGCCTTCGGCCTGGCGACCAGCACCGGCGCCTTGCCAGCGAGGCTGTGGCCCGAGCCGGGGTTCTGGACGTGGCAGGCGGCGACATGGATGTCGGCGGCGACGGCGCCCTCGAGCCGGGGCGAGGTTTCCGCGCAGACGCTTTCGGCCATCGGGCAGCGGGTGCGGAAGCGGCAGCCCGACGGCGGGTTGATCGGGTTGGGCGGATCGCCGGTCAGCGGCGCCTCATGGACGCGCTCGGCCGGATCGAAGGAGAGCCGCGAGGCCAGGAGCGCACGGGTGTAGGGGTGCTTGGGATGCTCGTAGATCGCATCCACCGGCCCGATCTCGACGATCTCGCCGAGATACATCACCAGCACGCGGTCGGAGATGTACTGCACCACGTCGAGATCGTGGCTGATGAAGACATAGGTGAGGTTGAAGTGGCGCTTGAGCTGGCGCAGCAGGTTCAGGACCTGCGCCTCGACCGATTTGTCGAGCGCCGAGACCGCCTCGTCGAGGATCAGGAGCCGCGGTTCGAGCGCGAGCGCCCGGGCGATGTTGACGCGCTGCTTCTGGCCGCCGGAGAGCTCGTGCGGATAGCGCTGGGCGAAGAGATCGGGCTTGAGGCCGACCTTGGTGAGGAGTTCGCGGGCGATCTCCTTGGCCTTGGCGGGGGGAATGCCATGGACGCGCGGGCCGTAGGCGATCGATTCCTCGACCGGCAGGCGCGGGTTGAGCGAGGAGTAGCTGTCCTGGAACACCATCTGCATGGCGCGCCGGAACTCCTTCATCGTCAGGCCGCGGACGCCACCGATTGACTCGCCGTCGAACAGCACCTCGCCTGCGTCATAGGGAATGAGGTGCATCAGGAGCCGCGCCAGGGTGGACTTGCCGCAGCCGGACTCGCCGACGACGCCGAGCGTCTCGCCCTTGAGCACGGTGAAGGAGACGCCGTCGACGGCCCTGACATGCCCCTGCGTGCGGTTGAGCATCCCTCCCTTGATCGCGAAATGCTTCTTCAGGTCGGAGACGATCAGCATCGGCTGGGAGGGGCCGCCGCGATCGCGGAGGTCTCCCTCCGGGACCGAGGACAGCTGCGGCGGGCGGGCGGTCGGCGCGGGAGTCGTGGACATGGGAGTCGTGGACATGGCGGCCCCTTTCACAGTCTGACGTCCATCGCCTGGCGCAGCCCGTCGCTGACCATGTTGAAGGCGAGTGAGGTGACGAAGATCATCACGCCCGGCAGCGCGCAGACGATCGGGTTGACGTAGATCGACTGGCGCAGGGTCGAGAGCATCAGCCCCCAGTCGGGATGCGGCGGCTCGACGCCGAGGCCGAGGAAGGACAGCCCCGAGGCGATCAGGATCGAGACCGAAACCAGGCCCGAGGCGTAGATGAAGATCGGGCCCAGCACGTTGCCGAGGATGTGGGTGGCGATGATCGAGCGGGTCGAGCCACCCGATGCCCGCGCCGCCTCGACGAAATCGAGCCCGCGCACCTGGGTCGTCGCCGTCTCGGCAATGCGGCAGAGCGGCGGGATGAAGACCAGCGTCAGCGCCACCATGCCGTTCATCATGCCGCCGCCCATGGCGCCGGAGATCGCGACCGCCAGCAGGATCGAGGGGAAGGCGTAGAAGACGTCCATGGTCCGCATGATCGCCATGTTCAGCTTGCCGCCGATGAAGCCGGCGAGGACGCCGAGGAAGCCGCCGATCAGCGTGGCGAAGACCACCGGCACCACGCCCATCAGCAGCGACATGCGCCCGCCATGGATCAGGCGCGAGAGGATGTCGCGGCCGAGCTCGTCGGTGCCGAGATGGAAGTCGCGGAAGCCGACCGGGCGCAGCCGGAAGGCCATCGAGGTCTTGTAGGGGTCCTTCGGCGCGATCCAGGGCGCGAACACGGCCAGCGCCACGATCAGGACGATGACGAGCGCGAAGGCGAGCGTGACGTAGTCGTAGCGCAGGCGGTAGCCGACATTCTGCCAGTAGCCGCGGACCTTGGTGGCCGGGGCCTGTTCCTCTGCGGTGAGGATTCGGGTCGCCGTGGTGAAATCGGTCATGGCCGCCTCCTCAGGAGCGCTTGATGCGCGGGTCGACCGCGGTCTGGAACAGGTCGACGACGAGGTTGGTGAAGACGAAGACGAGGGCGAGGATCAGGATCGTGCCCTGCAGGACCGGGATGTCGCGTGTCAGGATCGCCTTGTTGAGCAGGAAGCCCGTGCCCGGCCAGTTGAAGATGGTCTCGACCAGGATCGAGCCGCCCATCAGGTAGCCGAACTGCAGCCCCATCACGGCCAGGATCTGCGGCATGGCGTTCTTCAGCGCGTGCCGGATGACCGCGAGCTCGCCGAGGCCCTTGGCGCGCAGCGTGTTGACGAAGTCGTTGCCGAGCACCTCCGAGACGGCGGAGCGCGTGGTGCGGGTGATCATGCCGACCGGCACCATGCAGAGCGTGATGATCGGCAGGATCACATGCTTGAAGTGGGACCATTCGAAGAGGTTGAAAGTCTCCGAGCCGCGCGGGCCCATGCCGGTCGCCGGCAGCCAGTTCAGCTCGACCGCGAAGATGATGACCAGCACGATGCCGAGCCAGTAATTCGGGATCGAGACGCCGACGATCGACAGGGCGGTGACGCCGCGATCAACCGCGCTGCCCCGGTAATAGGCCGCCAGCGTGCCGAGCACGAAGGCGATGCTGAAGGCCAGCATCACCGCGCCGAAGGAGAGAAAGATGGTGTTGCCCAGCGCCCGCAGCACCTCGTCGATCACCGGCCGGTTGGACTGGATCGAGACCCCGAGATCACCGACGACGGCGCGCGTCAGCCAGGTCCAGTACTGGACCGGCAGCGGCCGGTCGAAGCCGTAGGTCTTCATGATGAGGTCGACGACCTCCTGGCTGGCATCGGCCGGGAGCAGCATCTGGACGGGGTTGCCGGGCGCCAGGAAGACGAGCGCGAAGCAGAAGACCGTGACGCCGATGGCGATCGGGATCGCGTAGACGATGCGCCTTGCGATGTAGTGCCACATGGAGGTCTCCTTCGGTCGGCTCGGGTCCTGGATCGCTTTGGGCTCGGAGGGGGATGCGGCCCCGACGGGCCGCATCCCGAAGGCAAGGCCGCGTCAGTTCGTGGTGCCGACGGTGATCGGCGTCAGGTCCTGGAACCAGCTCTGGGCCTGGACGAAGCCCTTGACCTTGGGCGAGAGCGCCCGCGGGTTCAGGTCATGGGTGACGAAGAGCATGGCGGCGTCCGCGTTCATGATCTCGTGGACGCGGGTGATCATCGCGTCGCGCTTCGTCTGATCGAAGGTGTTGTAGATCTCCGTGATCAGCTTCTCGATCTCGGGGTTCTCGTAATGGCCCCAGTTGCCGCCGGCCGGCGCCCACTGCTTGCGCATGGCGAAGCGGAAGATGCCGGAGAAGGGATCCTGCGTGGCGCGGCTGACATTGACGGCGTGATAGGCGGGGAACTTCTCGCGGCCCTTGAAGGTGACGTCGAGCAGGGCGTTCCAGTCCATCACCTCGAGCTTGACCTTGAACCCGACCGCCTCGAGCTGCGACTTGACCAGCTCGTTCATCGGCAGCGGCTGCATCTGGCCCGAGCCGGAGGTCGAGATCGCCAGCGTGACCTCGCAAGGAAAGCACTTCGCCTCCTTGAGCAGCGCAGTCGCCTTCTTCTGGTCGAGCTTGTAGAGCACCGGCTTGCCGAAATAGGGCGAGCTCGGCGGCACGGTCGCGTAGCCCTCCTGGGCCAGGCCGTTCAGCATCTCGACCATCTCGCCGCGGTCCATCGCGTAGTTCGCCGCCTGGCGCACGCGCTTGTCCTTGAAGGGGCCGTCGACGAAATTGAACTGGTAGTGCCAGTTGTGCGGGTAGGGCAGCGTGATGACCTGCATGCCCGAAGATTTCAGCCGCGCGATCGTGTCGGGCGAGGGCGCCTCGATGAAATCGACCTGGCCGGAGAGGAGCGCGGCGGCGCGCGTCGTCGCCTCCGGCATCGGCTGCAGCACCAGCCGGTCGTGCTTGGGGATGCGCTTGGGGTTCCAGTAGGTCTCGTTGCGGGTCATCTCCAGCCGTTCGCGCGGGACCAGGCCGGCGAAGCGATAGGGCCCCGTGCCCGAGGGCATCTGGGCGTATTTCTCGTAGGAGCCCGCCTTCTCGAACTGTGCCTTCGAGATCATCATCCAGAAGCTCATCTGGATGTAGAAGAGCGAGTCAGGCTCCTTGGTGATGATCGCGACGGTGTGGTCGTCGATCTTCTCGGCACGGTCGATGTTGACGGTGCGGGTGCGCATCGCCGCGAACTGCTTGGCGTTGAAATGCGGAACCTTCTCGTCGGTGATGCGCGAGATGTTCCAGAGCACGACGTCGGCGTTGAAGTCCGACCCGTCATGGAACTTCACGTCCTTGCGGAGGGTGAAGATCCAGCGCTTGCTGTCCTTGGGGTCGATCTCCCATTTCGTGGCGAGACCCGGCGTCAGCGAGGCCTCGACATCCGAGCGCGAGAGATCCCAGAGAATGAGCGAGTCGTAGAGCGTATAGCCGACGAAACGGTAGCCCTCGAAGCCCTGGTCCGGCTGGCCGGTGACGTCCGGGATGTCGCCCGCCGTCATCGCGACGCGCAGCGTCGTCTGGGCCTGGGCAGGATTGGCAGCCGCGAGCGCTGCCGCGACCACGAGCGAAAAGCCGGCCACGAGGCCAGCGGCGCGATTCCGAGATTTCAGGGCGGTATGAGGCATGCAGGCTCCCTCCGGGATGCGATGAGGTCGTGAGCGGCGTCTCGGATGAATTTTGCAAGGGCCGTGCCAAGCCGGCTCGATTGTGTCCAATCTTCCCATCAGCCTGATCCGGCATTCCACGCCCACCTGACGTGCGGACCTTGGGAGGCGCTGATTTTGGGCGCTGCAACGTCGTTTCAGTGGAAATCGCGAAATCGGGGCGCCGCCACCCAAAGTCGGCGAGGCCTTATTGCACACAATTTCGCCAAGACGGCCCGTGTTCGGGCAATGTCCGCCAGCTTGGCGCTCGCGCCATGCTGCGCTGCACAATGTTTCGCCGCCTCGGCCCGGCGAAGGGGCCGCGCGGCCCGACGAAAGACCGCGCCCTGAAGGGCGCGGCTGGCTCGACAGGCCGCCTCGGCTGTCACTCGGCCGCCTGCAGCACCGTGGCGCCGGCGCCGATCGTCGCGATGACCTCGTCGGTCGACTGGACGTCGCCGAAGAGGGCCAGGATGTTGCCGAGCGTCGCGTTGTGCTCCTCGTCGGTGCGGCAGGCATTGGCGTCGGACACGAAGACGACCTTGTAGTTCAGCATCATCGCGTCGCGCGCGGTCGACTCGCAGCAGACATTGGTGGCGGTGCCGACGATGATCAGCGTATCGACGCCCCGCTCCTGCAATTGCGCATGAAGCGTCGACGAGCCCTCGACGAAGGCGCCGAAGCGTTGCTTCTCGACCGCCCAATCCCCGGGCAGGACCTCCAGCTCCGGATAGATCGCATGGCCGAAGCTGCCGCGCGCGAAGGCGGCGATCATGCGCTGCTTGAAGTCGCCCTTGGTGAAGTTGTCGAACCAGACGCACCAGTCGGCCTGGGTCTCCTCCGTGATCGTGTTCTGGATGTAGACGACGAGGCCGCCGGCGGCCCTGAGCGCCTGCCCGATCCGGTTGACGTTGGGCACGATCTCGCGGGCAAAGGGGATTTCGGCCGGCTGACCCGGCGCCATGAAGCCGTTCTGGAGATCGACCACGATGAGTGCGGTGCGGGCCGGGTCGAGCGCCTCGAACAGCCTGACCTTGCCGCGCCGCTCGACGACGCGCTGGAGAACGTAGTCCGGGATCGCGATGGTGTGCATGGGACGCTCCTGATCGACGGGATGAGGGTCGCGCCGGCTCAGGCCCCGCCTCGGGCCGCGCCGGCGATAGCCCCAGCGCCGCAGCAAAGCCCATGCCAAGATCGATTGATTGTATTCAATGCAGCATTGCCGTCAAAATGGACGCCTCACTCCAGCAAGAGGCGGAAGCGTCGAGACGAGCGGCTTTCGCGCCGAATAAGCCGAGACAGACCCGCCGCTTTATTGGACTCTTGCGCGATTCGCTCTCACGGAATCCCGCAGACCAGCAGGAGAACCGCCGCCGCCTGCGCGCAAGGCGCCAAGCTCTATTGGATACAATGACATGAGAATGGCATGGCGGTTGCATCGACCGGGCCGACAAAAGCGGACCAGGGGACAGGGCGATGAGCGAGACGAGCGCGGCTGATCTGAAGCGCGAACTGGAGGTGCTGCTGCGGCGCGCCGAAGTGGCGGTCCCGGCGGACCGGATGGACGCCGTCCTGGCCGGCTATGGCGACCTCAAGCGCATGTGCGCGCTGCTGCGCCAGCCGCGCACGGCGGCCGCCGAGCCGTCCAACACCTTCTCCCTCGTCACCCTGATGAAGGGGGCCTGACATGTCCGCGACCTTGATCGCCAAACCGCTGCACGAACTCTCCATCGCCGAGGCCGGCGCCGCCCTGCGTGCGGGCGAGGTGACGGCGACCGCGCTCGCGCAGGACGCGCTGGCGCGGATCGCCGCGCTGGACGGCGCCCTGAACAGCTTCATCACCGTCACCGCCGAGCGCGCGCTCACCGATGCCGCAGCCGCCGACGCCGCCTTCAAGGCGGGCATCGACGCGGGCCCGATGCAGGGCGTGCCCTATGCGCTGAAGGACATCTACGACACGGCCGGCATCCGCACGACCTGCCACTCCAAGCTGCTGGTCGACAATGTGCCCGCCGCCGACTCCGTCGTGGCGGCGAAGCTCAACGCCGGCGGCGGCGTGCTGCTCGGCAAGCTCTCGACGCATGAGTTCGCGCTGGGCGGCCCGAGCTTCGACCTGCCGTTTCCGCCGGCACGGAATCCCTGGAACCCCGAGCACATTCCCGGCGGCTCGTCCTCAGGATCGGGCGCGGCGGTGGCGGCGGGGCTGTGCCGCATGGCGATGGGGTCCGACACCGGCGGCTCGATCCGCGGGCCGGCCGCCTATTGCGGCACGGTCGGGCTGAAGCCGACCTATGGGCTGGTGTCGCGGCGCGGCGTCTTCCCGCTCTCCTACACGCTCGACCATTGCGGCCCGCTGAGCTGGACGGTCGAGGACAGCGCGATCACCATGGAGGTCATCGCGGGCCATGATCCGCTCGACCCCGCCAGCGCCGATGTGCCCGCCCCTGACTTCCGCAGCGGGCTCGACGGCGATGTGACCGGTCTCCGGATCGCGCTGCCGCGTCATTTCTTCGCGCAGGCCGAGGGCGTCTCGCCCGAGGTCGTCGCAGCCATCGACAAGGCCGCCGCCCTGCTGGCGAAGGCCGGCGCGATCGTCGAAGAGGTCACGATCCCCGATTACGAGCTGTTCAACGCGGTCGGGCGGGTGATCATGTTCTCGGAGGCCTTCGCCATCCACGAGAAGGACTATCGCGAGCGGCCGCTCGATTTCGGCCGTCTGACCTTCACCCGGATGATCCTGGGGGCGACGCTGAGCGCCGCCGACCTGACCCAGGCCTATCGCCTGCGCCGGGAGCTGGCGGTCGCGGTCAACCATCAGCTGCTCAAGCAGTACGACGCGATCCTCTGCGCCTCGGCGCTGGCGCCGGCCGCACGCTTCGACAGCATGTCGGACGCCTTCCCGCCAAACTGGCCGATCCAGACCATGCCGTTCAACGTGACCGGCAACCCCGCCCTATCGATGCCGGCCGGGTTCTCGGCCTCGGGCCTGCCGCTTTCGGTGCAGATCGTCGGGCGGCCTTTCGACGAGCCGACGGTGCTGCGCATCGGGGCGCAGATCGAGAAGGCGCTGGCCCTGACGGGGCTGAGGCCGACGACAGCCACGCTCAGGCAAGCAGCATGAGGCGTCGGCGCGCCGACGGCCGCGCCCTGGTGGTTCCATGAGCGAGGATGATTCCGGGGCGCGCGCCGTTGCCTTCCTCCCCGACGAGGCGCAGCCGGATCCCGCTCCGGAGCTTGTTACCGTCGAGGCCTCGGCGGACAGCCTCGCGGCCGCCGCTTCGATCCTCGCCGCCAGCGCCCTGCCGGCTGCGGCGAACGCCCTGCCGACGGCGCGACGACGTCCTCTGGAGCGCGCCCGCGGCTGGTGGCTGGCGGCCACGCCCAATCTGCGCGGCTCGCTGTTGATGATCGCCGCCTTCACCGCCTTCGCGGTGATGATGACGCTGATCAAGCTGGCCGGCGGACGCATCCCCCTGCCGCAGATCCTGATCGTCCGGCAGCTGGTGATGACGCTGATCCTGGCAATGGTGGTGGGCCGCGCCCTGCCGCGGATCATGCACACCAGCCGCCCGGGGCTGCAGTTCCTGCGGGGGATGTTCTCGCTCGGCGCCATGCTCTGCGGTTTCACGGCACTGATCCATCTGCCGATGGCGGAGGCGACGGCGCTGGGCTTCGCGCAGGTGCTGTTCGTGACGCTGCTCGCCATCCTCATCCTGCGCGAGGTCGTCGACCGGCGGCGCTGGATCGCCCTGGCGATCGGCTTCGCCGGGGTCTTCGTCATGCTGCGGCCGGGCGGCGAGGCGATGAACGGCTATGCACTGCTCGCCATCCTCGGCGCGCTGTTCGGGGCCGGCATCACCATCTCGGTGCGCGTGCTCGGCCAGTCCGAGCGCACCGAGACGATCCTGTTCTGGCAGGGCGCGGTGGTGCTGATCGCGCTGGGCTTGCCCGCCGTCTTCCTGTGGACGCCGCCGACACCGGCCGAATGGGCGCTGATGGTCGGGATCGGCGTCGTCGGCACGGCCGGGCAATGGCTCGTCACCCGCGCCTACCAGATGGGCGAGGCCTCGGCGCTGGCCCCGCTCGACTTCGTCCGCCTGCTGCTGGCGACGGTGAGCGGCTATCTCGTCTTCGCCGAGCTGCCCAATCTCGTCACCATCGTCGGCGCTGCGTTGGTGGCCGGCGGCACGATCTACACGATGCGCCACAATGCCGGCGCGCGCCGCCTGGCCGCCACGCCGCTGCCGGACAACCCGCCCGCCTGACGCCCCTACCCTCTGACCCGGACGCCAAAGCATGACCCATCACCACCTGAAAGCCAGCGGCGCGACCTGCCATTGGGGCTTTTTTGACGCGGCGCTGAAGCCGAAGCTCGTGATCGCCAGCGGCGACACGGTCACGGTCGATACGGTGACGGGCGCGCCGGAGGTCCACCCCAAGCAGGGCAGCGGCTTCACCACCCCGCCCGAGATCGCCGATGTCCATGCCCATGCCGAGAAGACCCTGCCCGGGCATATCCTGACCGGGCCCATCGCCGTCGAGGGTGCCAAGCCCGGCCATGTGCTGGAGGTGCGGATCGAGGACATCCAGCTCCGGCAGGACTGGGGCTACAATGTCATCCGCCCGCTCGCCGGCACGCTGCAGAGCGATTTCCACGCCACGCGGCTGCTGCACATTCCGCTCGACCTCAACGCCAAGATCGGCAAGCTGCCCTGGGGCCTTGAACTCGAGCTCGCGCCCTTCTTCGGGGTGATGGGCACGGCACCGCCGCCGGCCTGGGGCCGCGTGACCTCGATCGTGCCGCGCGCCTTCGGCGGCAATCTCGACAACAAGGAGATGGTCGCGGGCGCGACGATCTTCCTGCCGGTCTTCGTCGAGGGCGGGCTGTTCTCCTGCGGCGACGGCCATGCGGCGCAGGGCGACGGCGAGGTCTGCGTCACGGCGATCGAAACCGCGCTGCAGGGCCGCTTCACCTTCATCCTGCGCGAGGACCTCGCCTTCACCTATCCGCGGGCGGAGACGCCGACGCATTACCTGACCATGGGCATGGACCCCGATCTCGACCGCTGCGCCGAGATGGCGCTGCGCGACATGATCGTGCTGATCGGCGAGGTGGCCGGCCTCTCGCGCGAGGACGCCTATACGCTGTGCTCGATCGCTGCCGATCTGCGGGTGACGCAGACGGTGAACGGCTCGAAGGGCATCCACTGCATGCTCGCCAAGAAGCTTCTCGCTCCGAAGGCGGCCTGAGATGGATCTGGGTCTGAAGGGGAAGATCGCGCTGATCACCGGCGGCAGCCGCGGCATCGGCAAGGCCACCGCCCTGCTGCTCGCCGGCGAGGGCGCCCGCCTCGCCATCGCCGCGCGTGGGGCGGAGACGCTGGCCGCAACCGCGGCCGAGATCAGGGCCGCAGGCGGCGAGGTTCTCACCATCCAGGCGGATTTCCGCGATCCCGCCGAGTCGGCGCGGGCCGTCGCCGAGACGGTCGCGACCTATGGTGGGCTCGACATCCTGATCGCCAATGCCGGCGGCAGCTTCGGCGAGCGCGAGTTGGCAAACAGCAGCGACGCCGACTGGGACGAGACCTTCCGCTTCAATGTCGGCCATGCGATCGCGGCGCTACGCGAAGCGACGCCCGCGCTCACCCGCAGCGACATCGGCAACGCCGTCTTCGTCGCCTCGATCTCGGGGCGCGCTCCGGCCGCGCGCGGTGCGCAATATGCCGCCGCCAAGGCGGGGCTGATCCATGCCGCGCGCTCGCTGGCCTGGGAGCTGGGGTCCCACGGCATCCGCGTGAACGCGGTCTCACCGGGCTCGACGATCTTCCCCGGCGGGGGCTGGGAAAAGACCAGGACCGAGCGGCCCGAGGATTTCGCCAAGTTCGAGGCGGAGGATTTTCCGGCGAAACGGCTGAGCACCGTCCAGGAGATCGCCGACGCGATCGCCTTCGTCGTCTCGCCGCGCGCCGCGGGCATCAATGCGGCCGACATCCAGGTCGATGGCGGCCAGCGGCGTCCCTCGATCCGCTGAGGGCGGCTCCCGGGCTGGCTCTGATCAGCGAGACCCTTCATCGGCCAGGACCCGCTCGATCGTGCGGCGGGCCATGTCCACGATTCCGGGGTTGGTGTCGCGATAATAGGGCCATGCGATCAGGGCGATCGACAAGGCCCAGCCTTTTCCTCGTGCCCAGCCGGCTTCGTCGCAGGCAAGCTGCGCCCGAAAGATCCGGCGTTCCGAGGCCGAGAAGAGCGTCCAGGCGGGCAGCAGGTCGCAGGCCGGATCGCCGACGCCGAGGCCGCCGAAGTCGATCACCGCGACGAGCGCGCCGTTCCGCAGCAGCAGGTTGCCGGGGTGGAGGTCGCCATGCAGCCAGACGGGCGGTCCGCGCCAGGGCGACGCGGCCAGCGCGGCGTCCCAGGCTCGTGTAACCGCGACGACATCGATGTCGCCGGCGAGGGCTGCGATCGCCTGCCTGACCCGCTCGTCGCGTTCGAGCAGTGGCACGCCGCGCTCGACACCGGCGCTGCCGCTGCGCGGCCCCTCCGACGGGTCGATCGCCTGGAGCGCCTGGATGAAGCGCGCGAGCGTCAGCGCCGCCCCGTTGCGGTCACGTATGCTGCCGCGATGAGCGTCCTCGCCGGGGATCCAGCGGCAGACCGACCAGGCAAACGGATAACCCTCGCCTGGCGGGGCCGTGGCGAGAGGGACGGGAATGGCGAGCGGCAAGTGAGGCGCCAGGCGCGGCAGCCAGTGCTGCTCCTTGTCAAGGAGTGCGGCCGCGGCCGGATAGCGCGGCAGGCGCAGACAGAGGTGCCGGCCGAGCCGAAACATGGCGTTGTCGGTGCCGCTCGAGGCGATGCGCCTCAGGGGCAGGTCGCGCCAGAGCGGAAACCGGCTGGCGACGAGCCGGCCGACGAGAGCGGCGTCGATCTCGGCCTCGTCGGCATGCAGCGTGGCCACGGTCATCACAGGCGGTGCCAGGGCTTGAACCGGCGGCCGCCTGCTGGCGACCGCCGGCGCCAAGCCATCAGGATACGTTCGGCGGGAGGCGGCGGTGCCAGTCGGTATCGCGCTGATAGGCGTCGGCGATCTTGAGTACGCGCGCCTCGGCGAAGGGGCGGCCCTGGATCTGGAAGCCGATCGGCAGGCCGTTGGAATCGAGCCCGCAGGGCACGCTGACCGAGGGCAGGCCGAGATAGTTGATCGGCCGCGTGTTGATCGAGACGTCCTGGAAGGTCTCGATCGCGCCGGGCGTGCCGGCGTCGATGTCGGTCGCCAGCAGCGTCGGCACCTTCATCCGCAGCGTCGGCGTGATGAAGGCGTCGCAGACGCCGAAGACCGCGGCCGCCACCGCCTTCAGGATCGCCCCGCGTCTCGCCAGCGCCTCGAGATAATAGGTGCCGGGAATGCCCTGCGACGGATAGAGCCGGCCGCTGAGATGCACGGCGTAGTCCTGCGGGCGCTCGCGCATCCATTGCGCATGGATCGTGCCGCCCTCGACGCGCGAGACGATGCCGCCATAGGTCGAAACCGCGTCCATATGCGGGATCGTCACCGGAAGGATGACGGCGCCGCGGGCTTCCAACACAGCGACCATGGCGTCGAAGGCGGCCTGCACCTCGGGGTCGATGCCGTCGAAGAAGTAGTTGGTGGGGACGCCGATGCGCATGCCCCGGATGTCGCCGGTCAGCGCCGCCTCGTAGTCCGGCACCGGCTCGGCCGACGAGGTCGGATCTTTCGGATCATGCCCGGCGATCACGCCGAGGAAGCGGGCGGCATCGCGGGCCGTCTGCGTCAGCGGCCCGACATTGTCGGCCGAGAAGGAGAGCGGCATGACGCCATGGCGCGAGACGCGGGTCTGCGTCGCCTTGATGCCGGTGACGCCGCAGATCGCGGCGGGAAGACGGATCGAGCCGCCGGTGTCGGAGCCGAGCGCGCCATAGACCAGCCGCGCCGCAACCGCCGCGCCCGAGCCGGAGGAGGAGCCGCCGGTGCAGTAATCCGTATGCCAGGGATTGCGGCAATGGCCGTAATGCTGGTTGTGGCCGGTCGGATTCTGCGCGAACTCGGCCATGTTCAGCCCGCCGAGCGTCACCGAGCCGGCCTCCTCGAGCCGCTCCATCACGGTCGCGGTATAGGTCGGGCGGAAATCCTTGCGGATGGCGGAGCCGCAGGTCGAGAGCTTGCCGGCCTTGTAGTACATGTCCTTGTGGGCCAGCGGCAGGCCGTGGAGCGGACCCAGCGTCGCGCCCGATTTCCGCTTCTTGTCGAGCGCCTCGGCGGCTTCGAGCGCGGCGGCGCCCTCCAGCCAGATCGCCGAATTGATCGCCTTGTCGACGCGGGTGAAGGCTTCCAGCGCGACGGTGGTGAGTTCGACGGCGGTGACGGAGCCGTCCTTCAGCGCGTCGGCGGCGTCGGTCAGCGAGAGATGCAGGAGCGAGCTTTTCGCGGCGGCGTTCATGGCTGCGGCTCCTTCGTTTCCTGGAGCGCGGCCTCGAAGCTCGACGGCTCGTCCTCGAAGGCGAGCTGCCCGCGCAGCGCGGTGAATCCGGCGATGCTGGCGGCCAGCGCATCGGCCATGATGCCGGCCGCCTCATTGGGCTGTTCAATGCCTGACCAGGTCCGCGCCTGGACGGCCACGATCTCCCGCAGCGGGGTCTGCATGCCTCTCTCCTCTCTCCAGCACATCAAGAACGTCGCAGTATTGTATGCAAACGACGTGCCGAACCCAGCTCAAGTGGCTTCATCATGTCGTTTTGGATACATCTTCGTTGGCACGGTGCGGCGACGGGGTGGTGGACCGGCCGGAGGTGCGCGCTTGCACGACCGTCAAATTTCGATACATTCCTATTTAACAATATAATGGGAGGTTTCGATGCTGGATCGCCGCTGCATGCTCGCCGCCGGAGCGGCCCTGCTCCTGCCGACGGGACGATTCCCCGCATCGGCCCAGGTCGTCGCGAGGATCGGCGCCGACGACGCCGGCGTCACCGTCCTCAGCGATGGCGGCTTCGAGATGCCGGCGGCGATGCTGGCGCGCGACATTGACATCGCGCAGGTTCGGGACGCGGCCAAGGTCGGGGGTCCGCTCACGACCGTGCTCAATGTCACCTGCCTGAAGCGCGGCCAGGACACCATCGTCTTCGACTGCGGCTCGGGCGCGAACTTCCTGCCCGGAACGGGCAAGCTCGCCGCCAGCCTGGAGGCGGCCGGCATCGCGCCCGACAGCGTCACCCATGTGCTCTTCACCCATCTGCACCCGGACCATCTCTGGGGTGCGCTGGACGATTTCGACACACCGCTCTTTCCTAATGCGCGCTGGCTCGCCGGCGCCGAGGAGGTCGGCTACTGGACGAACCCCAAGGTCTATGAGGGTTTGCCGGAGGACCGGCACGCCTTTGCGGCGGGCGCGCAACGGGTGCTGAAGGAACTCGGCGACCGGCTGGAGACGCGCACCCCCGGGCAGGACTGGGCGCCGGGCGTCACCGCCTTTTCCACGGCCGGCCATACGCCGGGCCACGTCTCCTTCGCCTTCAACGATGCGCAGGGGCCGGTTTTCGTGCTCGGCGACGCGCTGACGCATCCGGTGATCTCGTTTGCGCATCCCGACTGGCGGCCGGCCTCCGACCATGACCCCGACAGGGCGGTTGCGACGCGGCGCGCCCTGCTGGAGCGCGCCGTCGCCGAGAAGGCCCGCATCATCGGCTACCATCTGCCGGGCGCGATCGGCCGCGTCGAGAAGCAGGGCGCGGCCTATCGCTTCGTCCAGCCGGCCTGAGGCGCGGCCGGCGACAGGGACTCAGAGCTTCTTGCCGTCCTTGCCGAACTGCTTGAGGAAGGCGGTCAGATCGGCGATTTCCTTCTCGTTCTTGATACCGGCGAAGACCATCTTGGTGCCCGGGATCTTGGCGCGCGGATCCTTGATGTACTCGGCGAAGATCGCCTCGTCCCAGGTCAGGTTCGCCGACTTGTTGGCTGCCGAGTAGCTGTAGCCCTCGACTTCGCCGGTGTGGCGGCCGAAGAGCCCGTTGAGATGGGGGCCGACGCCGTTCTTTGCGGTCTCGCCGACCTGGTGGCAGGCGCGGCACTTGTTCCAGGAGCGCTCGCCGGCCGCGATGTCCTGCGCCGCTGCGGGCGAGGCGGCCGCGAAGGCCGAGGCGACGAGGAGGGCGCGGGTCAGCACGTGCATGAGGTGTCCTTCATCCGACGGAAAAAAAGGGCCGCGCCCCGGGGCGCGGCCAGGGGGTCGCACCGCGCGGGAGGGCACGGTGCGGGGGGACGCTCAGCCGAACATGTCGGCGGTGATGGCGGCATACCAGCCCATGTTCTCGGCCTGGTTTTCCTTGCGCAGCGCGTCGCTCTCGCCCGGCTGCGAGACGAAGGTCTCGGTCGCCGTGATCTTGCCGTCCTTGGGCTCGTAGCGGCCGCCGACCTTGATGGTGTCGTCGGTGTCGACCAGCGACCAGCAGGTGTTGACGTAGCGTGCCGGGAAGGTGCGCGCGCCGGTCAACTCGCCGCGGATCGCCATCGCGGCGACCTTGGCCTGGCTGTTGGCCGAGAAGGCGGATTTGGGCATGTCGCCGGCGATGCAGGCATCACCGAGGACGAAGATATTAGCATCCACGGTGGACTTCATCGTCGCGGCGTCGATGGCGCAATAGCCACCGGCCGGAGCGAGGCCGGCGCTGCGGGCGATCTCGCCGGCCATCTGGGCGGGGATGACGTTGACGAAGGCGCAGTCCTTGTAGGTCTCGAACCCGGTCACGACGGTGTTGGTCTTCGGATCGACCGACTTGATGCCGTCATGCACCTTGGGGCCGAGCCATTCGATCATCCCGCCATAGCGCTTCTCCCAGTCGGCCTGGAAGACGCCCTGCTTGGAGAAGGTCTCCTTCGGATCGAGGATGATGATCTTCGCGTCGGCCTTGCCGGCCTTTTTCAGCGCATGGGCGAACATCGAGGCGCGCTCATAGGGGCCGGGCGGGCAGCGGAACGGGTTGGGCGGAGCGATCATGACGATCAGCCCGCCATTGGGAACCGCGGCGAGCCGCTCCTTGATCAGCTGCGTCTGGCGGCCGGGCTTCCAGCCATGCGGCATGGTCTCCTCGGCGTCCTTCGACCAGCCCGGCACGGAATCGTATTTCAGGTCGATGCCCGGCGAGACCACGAGCCGGTCGTAAGGCAGGCGCTGACCGGTCGAGAGCACGACCTCCTTCCTGTCGCGGTCGATCTGGGTGGCGCGGGCGCGGGCGATCGCGATGCCATGGGTCTTCGCCAGCGCGTCGTAGCGATGGACGATCTCGTCGTACGTCTTGAACCCGCCGACATAGAGGTTGGAATGGAAGCAGGTCTGGTAGGTCTCGTTCTCCTCGACCAGCGTCACGGAGATCCCGCCCTGGCTGTCCTTGGCGAGGTAGCGTGCCGCGGTGGCGCCGCCGGCGCCACCGCCGATGACGACGACGCGCGGCTTGGCCTGGCCGAGGACGGCCGGCGCGCCCAGACCCAGCGTCGCCGCCGCTGACAGGCCCGACAATGTGAATGCACGACGATCGATCTTCATGTCTCTCTCCCGGATTTTTCTTGTTGGTTGTTCGTTCGCTGATGTCCCCGGCGGGCCCTTGGCGGGCCTATCCGATCTTCATGTAGGCGAAGCCCTTGGACTGGAGCGCGGCGACTGTCGCCACGCCCGACGGCACGAAGGAGATGAAGGGGGCGTTGCGCGCCTTGGCCTTGTCGAGCTTGAGGCGGCTGAAGGTGATCTCGCAGAGATGAACCTTGAGCCCGTTCTTCGCGACATCCTCGACCCGCTCGAAGATCTTGGGAACCATGACCTCGTCGCGCCAGGTCGTCTCCTCCAGCGTTTCGAGGAAGAACTTGACGCCCTGGCCATGCGCCACGATCGCCAGTTGCAGCGCGAAGGGGTCTGCGCCGTAGGCGGAATAGTGGTTGGCGATGTTGGTCAGCATCTGGACGAAGCGCGGCGGTTCCCCGAAGTCGCAATGGTAGACGCAGGCGACGTCGGCTTCCTTGCGGAGATCAGCGAGCTTCAGGTCGCGCGGCGCCGCCAGCGCGGGGGCCGCCAGGCCGGCCAGCCCCGCGACGGCCGCAGCCATCACCGTCCGGCGTGACGTCTCGTCGCTTGCGCTGGTCATCTCGACCTCCCTTCGCCTCTCTCCGGAGGCTGGCCTCACCGGGCCGGTTTCAGGCTCTCGTAATAGGCGGCCAAGGCGAGCAACTCCTCGCGGGTCAGGCGGCCCGCGATCGTCTGCATGATCTGGTTCTCGCGATGCTTGTCGCGGTAGGCATCCATCAGCGCGACGAACTGATCGGCCGGATGGCCGACAATGGCCGGGATGCCGCCGACCTGCCGGCCGCTGCTCTGGTGGCAGGCCGTGCATTCGGAGGAGAGATACTCCCCGAGCGCGACGTCGCCGGAGGCCAGAACGGGACCGCCGGACAGCGCGGCCGCGACGGCGACGAAGCTGATCCAGCCGGGCGACTGCCGGGAACTCCGCATCAGTCGACCTTCGGCGCCGATTTCGAATCGGGCGTGACGTCGAGCACCGCGGCGCGCCCCGTGATCTTCACCTCCGGTTTGCAGTTCGTCATGCAGGGCTCCTTGCCCCAGAACGCCTTCTCAGCCGTCTCGCGATCATCGTCGTAGAAGGCGCCGGCATTGGGAAGCTTCACCGACGTGAAGTTCTTGTCCGACAATTCGAAGTCCTCGTCCTTCACGATGTCGTTGAGGAACAGCAGATAGGCCGTCAGCGCGTAGGTGTCGTCGGGGCTCAGCGACTGGGCGTTGCCGAACGGCATGGCGCGGTGAATGTAGTCGTAGACGGTCGAGAGATCCGGCCAGAACGAGCCGATCGTCTTCTCGGGCCGGTCGGCGGTGAGCGTGCCCTGCCCACCCGCCAGCACCGGCCAGCGGCCATTGCCCTGGCCGAACTCGCCATGGCAGCTGGCGCACTGCGCCTGGAAGAGCTCGTCGCCCTGCCGGACCGTGCCCTTGCCCGGCGGCAGACCGACGCCGTCGGGGCGGACGTCGATGTCCCAGGCCTTGATCTCGGCCGGCAGCGCGAGGCGGCCCAACCCGAGCGGCGCGGGCTTCGCCGGGGCGGCAGGCGTGGCTGCCGGCGCCTGGGCGCTGGCGGCCGGGGCCGCCTTCTCCGCCGGAGGCGTTTTGGCGGTCTGGGCGATCAGCGGGCCGGCGCCGATGATGGCGAGAGCGGCCAGGCATGACAGCAGGACGGGCTTAAGCGATCTCGACATTCTCGGTCTCCCCGTTGGGCCGGACATGCCAGGTCTGGATGCCGTTGTTGTGGTAGATGGAGTTGACGCCGCGGACCTTGCGCAGCTCGTCCTTGGTCGGCTGGACATAGCCGGTCGAATCCATGGCGCGGGACTGGATCAGCAGTTCCTGCCCGGCCCAGTCGAAATCGACATAGAAGCGAGTCAGCGACTTCTCGAGCACGGGCCCGTCGATGCGGGCGGACTGCCAGTTCCTGCCGCCGTCTAGCGTGACGTCGACCCGCTTGATCGTGCCGCGGCCCGACCAGGCGAGCCCCGAGAGCACGTTGCGGCCCTTGTGCTTCAGAGGTGCCTGCGGCGAGGGATTCGTCACCACCGACTTGGCGTCCATGATGAAGGTGTAGCGGCGCGAGCGGCCGTCAGCCAGGAGATCGGTGTATTTCGAGGTTTCCTCGCGCGCCTGCCAGGGCTTGTCGCCGGCCTCGATGCGGCGCAGCCACTTCACCCAGATATTGCCCTCCCAACCGGGAACCACGGCCCGCAGCGGGTAGCCCTGCTCGGGGCGCAGCGCCTCGCCATTCATGGCAAAGGCGATCAGCACGTCGTCGAGCGCCTTCTCGACCGGGAGCGAGCGGTTCATGCCCGAGGCGTCGGCGCCCTCCAGCATCAGCCATTTGGCGCTGGGCTTGAGCCCGGCCTCGGCGAGCAGCAGCTTCAGCGGCACGCCCGTATACATGACGTTATGGATCATGCCGTGGGTGAACTGGCAGCCGTTGAGCTGCGCGCCGCGCCACTCCATGCCGGAATTGGCGGCGCATTCGAGAAAGTGCACGTGGTTCTGGCGCGGCATCCGCCGGATGTCTTCCATCGTGAAGACCAGCGGCTTGTCGACCAGGCCATGGATCATGAGCCGATGATTGGCGGGGTTGATCTCGGCGATGCCGCCATGATGGCGCTCGAAGCACAGGCCCGACGGGGTGATGATGCCGTCGAGCTCATGCAGCGGCGTAAAATTCACCGAGGAATCCGGCGAGGCCGTCAGCCAGGAGACGTCACGGCGGACGATGTGCTTCTCGAAGGGCGACGGCGTGCCATAGGGGCGCTTGTCTACGCCCTCGCCGAGATAGCGGTTCCAGTCCTGAACCTCGGTGATCAGCGGATCGGGTTTGGCCTCCTGCGCCCGCAGCGGCAGCGCGGAGGCGGCGAGCCCCGCGCCGGCGAGGCCGGCGGCGCCGAGAAAGCGCCTGCGGTCGAGCGGTTCGGTCTTCGGGTCTGAGCTCATCGGCGGATGTCCCGTGGTTGTGGTGCCCAGGATCGGCGGGGCGCGCTCAGGCGCCGCTGACCTTGACGGCGTCGTTGGGGCGGATGCTGACGGTCTTGCGCGCGGCGACATGGGTGCGGACCACGTCCCAGATCGGCGGGCCTTGCGTGCCTTCGTTGACGCTGGCCCAGCCGGCGACGACATATTTCCGCGCGGCATCGATCGGCTGGCCCGATTTCAGATGCGTCAGGCCGGAGATGCGGCTGCCCATCGGCTTGCCGACGTCGATCGCGTAGCCCATGCCGCCGATGCGGACCATGTCGCCACCGCCCTGGAAATAGGGGTCGGGGTGGAAGATGTTGTCGGCAACGTCCTCGAGGATCTCCTTGAGCTGCGCGCCGGTCATCTCGTTGCGGTAGCAGTTGGGGTAGGTCATCGCCGTGGCGTTGGTGATCGCCTCCCAGGTGATGGCGTCGCCCGGCAGCAGCGTGCCGCCCCAGCGGAAGCCCGGCGACAGCGCGATCTCGGCGTCGCGCTGCTCCAGCATGGCCTCGCAGATCAGATCGTCGAAGGTGCCGTTGAAGTTGCCGCGCCGGTAGAGCAGCGAATCCGTCCGGCCGATTTCCTTCGCGAGATCGGCGGCATAGGGCGCGCGCACCTTTGTGATCAGCGCGGCCATGTCGGCATCGGGGGCGATCGCGTCCGAGAAGACCGGCATCAGCTTGAAGCGGATGTCGGCGAGCTTGCCGTCCCTGGTGGCGATGTCGAGCCGCGAGACGAACTTCCCATGCGAGCCCGAGCCGACGAGCACGGTGTCGCCGACGCGGATCAGGCCCGGCATCGCGTCATGGGTGTGGGCGGTGAGGATGATGTCGAGGCCCTTGACCCGCGAGGCGAGCTTCTTGTCGACGTCGAAGCCGTTATGGGAGAGCAGCACGACCACGGCGGCGCCCTCGCCCCGCGCCTCGTCGACCTGCTTCTGAATCTCCTCCTCGCGGATGCCGAACTCCCAGTCCGGGAACATCCAGCGCGGATTGGCGATGGCCGTGCGCGGCAGCGCCTGGCCGATCACCGCGACCTTGACGCCACCCTTCTCGAAGACCTTGCGCGGCGGGAAGACCGGCTCGTTCCATTCCCGGTCGCGGATGTTCTGGGCGAGGAAGGCGAAGGGTGCGCTCTCGGCGATCTCCTTGACGCGCTCGGCACCGAGCGTGAACTCCCAGTGCCCGACCATGGCGTCGGTCTTCAGGGCCGACATGACGTCGACCATGTCCTGCCCCTTGGTCTGGAGCGAGGACCAGCTGCCCTGCCAGGTGTCGCCGCCGTCGAGCAGCAGCACCTTGTCGTCACCGCGCTCGGCCCTGACGGCCTTGACCAGTGTCGCGACGCGGTCGAGCCCGCCCATCCGGCCATAGGTCTTCGCCAGGGCGACGAAGTCGTCCGAGGTCAGGGCGAAGGCGTCGGCGGAGCCGGCGGCGATCTTGAAATGCGCACGGAACTCGGCGTCGACGAGATGCGGCGGCTGCCCCCTGGCAGGACCGACGCCGAGATTGATCGAGGGCTCGCGGAAATGCAGCGGCATCAGCTGCGCATGGATGTCGGTGACATGCAGGATCGTCAGCGTGCCCAGCGGATCGAAGCGCAGGATGTCGCTCTGCGCCAGCTTCTGCTGTGCCGCCGCCCGCCCGAGCGGGCCGAGTCCGGAGGCTGTCGCAATCGCTGCGGCGGCGGCCGTCGCCTGGAGGAATTCGCGTCTCGTGACCATGATTCACCCTCTGGGCGAACGCCGAGCGCCGCCCACCGGCGATGTCCTCCTGGACATCGCGCGTCGCGTCATCAGGAGTGTCGCCGGCCCGGCGGGCCGGCTCGTTCAGCCGACGGTCAGCTTGTTCTTCGAGCTGTACTCGGAGCCGTCGTCATCCTTCCAGACGAAGGTGAACTCGCCCGACTCGGTCGCCTTGAAGAAAAACGACTGGTAGGGGTTGGCCGAGATCGCCGGGTGCCAGTCGGCGGCGAAGACGGGCTTGCCGTTGAAGCTCGCGCTGAACTTGTTGATGATCTTGCGCGGGATGGTCTTGCCCTGAGCATCCTTGCGCTGGCCCGATTCCATCTCGTGGGAGATCAGGGTCTTGATCTCGATCAGCTCGCCGGCTGCAGCCTTGGCCGGCACGCGCACGCGCGGTGTGGGTTTGGTGGTCATGGCGTTGTCCTCACCTGAAGTCGTTTTTTTGTGGGGCGGGAGCAGCGACGGTCAGCCGCCGCAACCACCGATGGTGACCTTGACGTTGGCCTTGGCCATGTGGAGGGCGCCGTTCGACATCTCGGCGACGCAGACGATGTTCTGCGTCTGGGCGAGGCGCATGCGGGTTGCGGCCGAGGCCTTGCCGCAGGCGGGCGTGAAGCTGTAGCTGACGATGCCGGGCTGCGGATTGCCGTCGGCATAGATGTGGACGGCCTTGACGTAGTCGGCCTCCGTCATCGGGCTTTCGACCTCGACATTGACGGGAACGACGAGACCGTTCTCGGCGATCTCGGGCACGTCGAGCTTGATCTTGCCCTCGCCCAGCGGCTTGTCGCCATAGAGCTTCTTGATCTCCGCCATGACCGCCTTTTCATCGGCGAAGGCGAGGCGCGAGCCGAGAAGCGTCGCGAAAGCGGCGAGCGCGCCGGCCGTGAGGGTGCTGCGGCGGGTCAGGCCCGCGATCGGGGATGGCATCGGCTTCCTCCTTGGAAATGTTCGTGTTCCGCTCTTGACGACGGGGCCGCCACGCGATCATCATTTGCACGTATCGTGATATTGTTTTCTATGAATGTAAAGTCCCTCCGACAGAGAGGGGCGTGCAACGAAGGTCGCAAAACCGCGGCCGCCTGAGGAAACGAAAGGGCAAGGGATGAAGCTCCCCACCATCGGAGCGGCTGTGCTGGCGGCCGCCATGACATTGGCCGCCGGGCACCTGACCGCACAGGCCCCGCCACAGGACGACAGCGAGAAAGAGATCGAGCGCTACCGGCAGATGCTGTCGGACCCGTTCTCGAATCCCGGTTTCCTCGCGGTCGACCGCGGCGAGGTGCTCTGGGCCGAGCCGCGTGGCGCCAAGAAGGCGTCGCTGGAGGCCTGCGATCTCGGCGAGGGACCCGGCAAGCTCGATGGCGCCTTCGCCAAGCTGCCGCGCTATTTCGCCGATGCCGACCGCGTCATGGACACCGAACAGCGCCTGCTCTGGTGCATGGTCACGTTGCAGGGGCTCGACACCGCCGACGTCCTGAAGCGCCGCTTCTCGGGGCCTGGCGTCGCGTCGGACATGGAGGATCTCACCGCCTTCATCGCCAACAAGTCGAGCGGGATGAAAATCCAGCCGCAGCTCAGCCATCCCAAGGAGATCGAGATGGCGGCGGTCGGCGAGGAGCTGTTCTACCGCCGCGGCGGCGTGATGGATTTCTCCTGCGCCACCTGCCACGCCGAGGAAGGCAAGCGCATCCGTCTGCAGGGCCTGCCGAACCTGTCGGTCGCAGGCGCCACGGCGCAGGCGACGATGGCGTCCTGGCCGACCTACCGCGTCTCGCAGAGCGCGCTGCGCACGATGCAGCACCGGCTCTGGGACTGCTACCGCCAGCAGCGCTGGCCGGTGCCCGAATACGGCTCCGACAGCCTGACCGCGCTGACCGTCTTCCTGCAGAAGCAGGCCGCCGGCGGCGAGATCGCCGTGCCTTCGATCAAGCGCTGAGAGGACGGAACCGATGACCAGAACCGCTTTCGCCGCCGCGGCCTGCGCCGCGCTCCTGATCGCCGGCCCGGCGCTGGCGCAGCAGAAGCCGAGCCAGGCCACGATCGAGGCCTATGTCAAATCGACCTTCGGCAAGGCCTCGCCCGAATGGCAGGCCCGCATCACGCCCGACGAGTCGCTCGCTGTCTGCAACACCACACGCAACAACGTCTCCTCCGCGGATTCGGAGGCGATCATCAAGCGCGAACTGGCCAAGGTCACCTATCCGGCCGACGGCAAGCTGCTCGGCGACTGGAAGAAGGGCTATGCGGTGGCCAACAACGGCCGGGGCGGCCAGTTCTCCGATCCGCCGGGCACCGTCGCCGGCGGCAACTGCTTCGCCTGCCACCAGCTCGACCCCAAGGAGGTCAGCTACGGCACGCTCGGCCCCAGCCTCTCGGCCTATGGCAAGGACCGGAAATACGACGCCGAGGCGATGAAGGACGCCTACACCAAGATCTACAATTCGATGGCGGTGGTGCCGTGCTCGAACATGCCGCGCTTCGGCACCAACAAGGTGCTCGACGAGCAGCAGATCAAGGATGTGATGGCCTATCTGTTCGATCCCGAATCGCCGGTGAACAAATAGGCGCTTCAGCCGCCGGCTGGCTTCTTCCCGGGCCAGTCGGCGAAGGCGCCGCGTTCGTAGCCCTTCTCGCGCACGAAGCGGAACCAGGCGAGGAACTCGCGCGGATCGGGCAGGCCCGGCATCCGCGCGACCTCGCGGGCGGCGGGCGCCCTCGCGCCCAGCCCCTCGGCGGTTTCGGGAAAGAACTGGATCGAGGGTGTTCCCTCGATCGCATAGTGCGCGGCGAACGCCTTCTCGCCAGGCTTGCTGCCGTCGAAATCGGTGACCGGGCGCTGGCCGAGAATGTTGAGATGCAGGATCTCGAAATTCTCGCGGATATAGCGCTCCGTCGCCGGGTTGGCGAGATGGACCTCGTGCATCCGGCGGCAGGCCGGGCAGCCCTTGAGACCCCAGAGGATGGCGAAGCGCTTGCCGGCGGCCGTTGCCGCCGCGAGATCGTCGGCGAGGTCGAGGAAGCTCTCGAGATACCAGTCGAGCTTGTAAAGGCCATCCTCACCCAGCGTGGCCCGCGCAGAGGCGGCGCCCGGAAGGGCGACACAGAGGCCGGCGGCGAGGATCGTGCGGCGCGTCTGCATGGCCAAACTCCCGGGCGCGGCAGCAGCCGCCAGCCTGTGACTGGCATAAACATACGAATACGACTATGTTACCGCAATGGGTTTGATCCGTTCTCGCGCATGGGCGCTCCTGGCGTTCCTCGCCCTCCTCTGCGCCGGCCTGGTGCCGGTGGCCGGGGCGGCGGAGCTCGTCATGTTCACACGTGATGGCTGCCCCTGGTGCGCGCGCTTCGAGCGCGAGGTCGCACCCGCCTATCACCTGACGGAAGAAGGCCGGCTGGCGCCCTTGCGGCGCGTCGAGCTCAGGCCCGGCGGGTCCACCCTCGCCGGGCTCGCGGCGCCCGTCATCGCCGCGCCGACCTTCGTGCTGTTCGAGGATGGCCGCGAAACGGGCCGCATCACCGGCTATCAGGGCGACGATGCCTTCTGGGGATTGCTTGGCAAGATGCTTGCTGACGTGCCACAGCCCATTCACCGGAGCGGCACCGCCGCGAGACTGGATTGACCATGAGCGCGATCGTATCAAAGGCTCTCGAAGACGAACTGCGCGACGGCGCGGAGTTCTCCGCCGAACTCGACGTCCTGATGCGCAAGGCCCGCAAGGCGAGCGACTTCCTCAAGGCGCTGTCGCATGAGAACCGCCTGCTGCTGCTGTGCCTGCTCGCCGAGCGAGAGCGGACCGTGACCGAACTCGAGAACATTCTCTCGCTGCGCCAGCCCATGGTGTCGCAGCAGCTGGCGCGACTGCGGCTCGACCAGCTCGTGACGACGCGGCGTGACGGCAAGGCGGTCTACTACAGCCTTGCCAACGACGATGTCCGCCGAATGATCGCGGTGATCTACGACATCTTCTGCGGCCCGCCGAAGCCGCCGGCCGCAGAGTGATGTCGCCGCGCCGCCCACCGCTCCTGCCCTGATCGATGGGGCCGCTGCCCGCCTGGTCGGTCGCACTCGTCGGCATCGCCATCGGCGTGGCCTGCGGCTTCACCGCGCGGCGGGCGCGGCTGTGCTCGTTCGGTGCGATCGAGGACGTCTGGATCGGCGGCGATACGCGTCGGCTGCGGATCTTCGGGCTGGCGCTGGGCGTCGCCCTGCTCGGCACGCAGGCCATGGTCTGGAGCGGGGCGCTCGATCCGGCGCTGACGAACTATGTTCCCACCGCCCTTCCCTGGCTTGCGATCCTGCTCGGATCGACGCTGTTTGGCCTCGGAATGGCGCTGGTGGGCACCTGCGGCTTCGGCTCGCTGATCCGGCTCGGCACCGGCGACCTGCGCAGCCTCATCGTGATGATGGTCTTCGGTGCCACGGCCTATGCGACCCTGCGCGGCATCCTGGCGCCACTGCGCATCGACCGGCTGGAGGCGATCGCCCTGCCCGTGCCCGGCGCCGCCCGGGGAGACCTGCCCTCGCTGCTGGCCTGGCTGGACTTCGGCGATTGGCGACTGGCGATCGTCGTCACCGCAGCCAGCCTGCTCATCCTCGCCGTCGCCCTCGACAGGCGACTGCGCCGCTCGCCGCGCCTGCTGCTGGCGGGCCTGACGCTGGGCCTCGGTGTCGTCGCCGGATGGTGGGCGACGGGGGTGGCCGTCGATGCGTTCTCGCTTCACACCCGCCCCCAGAGCCTGACCTTCGTCTCGCCCGTCGGACGCGCACTCTATGCCGTCCTGACGACGCCCGACGGCCTGCTGGATTTCGGCATCGGCTCGGTCCTTGGCGTCGTGCTCGGCGCGTTCCTGTCGGCGCTGGTCGACCGCGAACTGCGCTGGGAGGCCTTCGACGACCACCATGAAATGCGCCGCCATCTGGTCGGCGCGGTGATGATGGGCGGGGGCGGCATCCTCGCCGGCGGCTGCACGATCGGACAGGGCATCACGGCCGGCTCGATGATGGCGCTGTCCTGGCCGCTGGCGATCTTCGGCATGATGGTCGGTGCGCGGCTGGGCATCGCCTTCCTGATGGAAGGCTCGATCCGCCAGATCTTCCGCCGCTGACCGGGCTTCGCCTCAGTCCGTGAAGATGACGGTCTTGCGGCCGTTGAGCAGGACGCGATCCTCCAGATGATAGCGCACGGCGCGGGCGAGCACGCGCCGCTCGATGTCGCGCCCCTTGCGGACGAGATCGTCGGGCATGTCGCGATGCGAGATGCGCTCGACGTCCTGCTCGATGATCGGGCCCTCGTCGAGATCGGAGGTGACGTAATGGGCGGTGGCGCCGATCAGCTTAACGCCGCGCTCATGCGCCTGGTGATAGGGCTTGGCCCCCTTGAAGCCCGGCAGGAAGGAGTGGTGGATGTTGATGCAGCGGCCGGCCAGTTGGGCGGAGAAGGCATCCGACAGGATCTGCATGTAGCGGGCGAGCACGACCAGGTCGCTGCGCGTCTCCTCGACCAGCCGCCAGATCGCCGCTTCCTGCTCCGCCTTGTTGGCCCGGTCGACCGGCAGGTGATGGAAGGGCAGATCGCCGAGATCGGTCGAGGCGATGTGCTCGCGCGCATGGTTCGAGACCACCGCGGTGATGTCCATCGGCAGTTCGCCGATGCGCCAGCGATAGATCAGGTCGGCCAGGCAATGGTCGAATTTCGAGACCAGCAGCAGCACGCGCTTGCGCTCGGCCGCATCGCGCAGCGAGACGGCCATGGCGAAGCGCGAGGCGAGGTCGTCGATGCGGGTCCCGATCACATCGGGCGAGGCGGCGCCCGGCAGTCGGTCGAAGACGACGCGCATGAAGAAGCGGCCGGTTTCGAGATCGTCGAATTGCTGGGCGTCGCGGATGTTGCAGCCGGCTTCGGCGAGAAGCGTCGAGACGGCGGCGACGATGCCGGGCCGATCGGGGCAGGACAGGGCGAGAATCATCGTGGATGCGGACATGAGGCTGGCCCGCACTGGGCGGGTCCCTGGTCGAACAGATTGCGGGAGAACGGAGGGTGGGGAGCGCGCAACGCGCAGCCTTCAACCTCGGCCGCGTTCAGGCCGTTGCCAACGGGCAAGGCCCGTCCCGTTCCCGCACTTGCTCACCTGCAAGGTCATCGCTCTGCAGCACCCATCACCCGCCCACAACGCCCATGGGCGGGCTCGTCGTCAAGCGCGTTTGGTCGCGGCCGGGCGCCGCAGCGGGCGCCTCGGCGCGATCAAAGCGTTAAGACCGATTACTCGTTGACGCGGTCGAGGCCGATCGTCAGCGAGATCGCGAGCAAGGCGAGCATCGCCAGCATGATCTGCACGCTGGAGACGGCGGCGACCAGCGGCGAGTTGCTGTTCTGGACGATGGCGAGCAGCTCGATCGGCAGCGGCCGGTCGCGATAGCCATGGGTGAAGATCGTCACCGAAAGATTGTCGACGCCCTCGATGAAGGTGAACACGGCACCCGCCAGGATCGCGGGCAGCAGCAGCGGCAGGGTGATGGTTCGGAAGGTCTGCCAGCGGCTGGCACCGAGATTGGCCGACGCCTGTTCCAGCAGCGGATCGAGCCGCTGGAGGCGGGCCATCACGGTGCGCACCATCACGGCCATGACATAGACCGAGAGCGAGACCGACTGCAGCCAGATCGAGGGGCCGATGCCGAGCAGCGCGCCCGAGAACAGCACGGCGACGCCGAGCACGATGCCCGGCACCATATGTGGCACCAGCACGAAGACCGAGAGCGCGGTGGCGCCGCGGAAATCGCCCCGCGCGCAGGCCAGCGCGGTCGGCACGCCGAGCAGAATGCAGAGCGCAGTGACGTAGAGCCCGACCTTGATGCTGGTCCACATCGCATTCACCAGCACGGGCTGGTTGAAGACCTTGACGTACCAGTCGAGCGTGAAGCCCACGGGCGGGAAGCTGATATAGCCGCGCGTGTCGAAGGACATCATCACGACGATGACCGCCGGCAGCAGCAGCAGGGCCAGCGCCAGCACCGCGAGCGCGATGATGAAGCCGATGCCCAGCCGGTCGAGGAGTTCGGCGCGGTCGATCCGCTTCATCGCTGCGCCACCCGTGTCCAGCGCGTCCCGATATGCGTCAGCCAGGCGAAGACCAGCAGGACGGCGAGGCAGGTCGCCATCAGGATCATCGCGGTCACCGCGCCCTTGCTCCATTCGAGCGAGTAGACGACCTGTTCGTAGACCATCGTCGCGGCGTTGAGATAGTTGCCTCCACCTAGGAGCTGCGGCACCACGAAGGTGGTGTAGCTCAGGGTAAACACGAGCGCGGCGCCGGTGCCGAGGCCTGGCACGCTCAGCGGCAGGATGATCGTCCGCAGCGTCGCAAGCCGGCTCGCGCCGAGATTGGCGGACGCCTCCTCGAGCCTGGAATCATGCCGGCTCATCACCGCGATCAGCGGCAGGATCATGATCGGCAGATGGATCTGGACCATGCCGATCAGTACCGCCCAATGCGTGTTGATGATGCGCAGGGGCTGCGAGATCAGCCCGAACTCCATCAGCGTCGCATTCACCACGCCGCGGCCGCCGAGGATGACGATCCAGGCATAGGTCCGGACGATGCCGCTGGTCAGGATCGGCGCGATCGTCAGCACGAGGATGATGCGGCGCACCCAGGGGCCGCCGATCAGGAAGAGATAGGCAACGGGGAAGCCGAGCAGGCTGCAGAAGAAGGTCGTGGTCAGCGCCAGCGTCAGGGAGCGCCGGAAGGTGGTGTGGTAGAGCGGGTCGGCGAGAGCGGTCGTGAGATGACGCAGCGACAATTCCTGCGAGACGATGACACCGCGCGACACCACGATGTCCGAAAAGCCGAGCGAGAGCAGGACGCCGAAGGGAATAACGGCGACCACGACGAGGACGACGATGGCCGGCACGGCCGGCCAGATTCCGCGCCCCGAAAGGA
Source organism: Bosea sp. RAC05 (assembly GCF_001713455.1). NCBI lineage: Bacteria > Pseudomonadati > Pseudomonadota > Alphaproteobacteria > Hyphomicrobiales > Alloboseaceae > Allobosea > Allobosea sp. RAC05. The sequence goes on along the minus strand of NZ_CP016464.1, from coordinate 795,852 downwards.
GCTCGTCGACCAGCCGCAGCAGGAGGGGCCGGCGGGTCATGCGCGCGGAAAGGCGATGCAGGCGGCGGGATCGCGCAGGCGCAGGGCCACGCGGTCGCCGACGTCGATGCGGGCCAGGGTCTCGTCGCGCAGCGCCACGACCCGGAGCGAGGCCCCGTCTGAGAGCTCGACCTCGTACTCCATCAGCGCGCCGACATGGCGGCGGAAGCGGACGCTCCCGCGCCAGCCCGCCTGGTCCGCGCCGGCCGGCTCGATCAGGACGTTGTGGGGGCGCAGCATGACGCGGACCTCGCCGTCGAGCGCGGTGGGAACGCTCTGTCCGTCCGGCAGCACGACCCGGCCCTGGCTCGCCAGGCCGTTCCAGAAATTCGAGGCGCCGACGAAATCGGCGACATAGGCGCTGGCGGGGCGGTCGAACACCGCCTCCGGCGTGTCCAGCTGCTCGATCCGGCCGGCGCGCATCACGGCGATGCGGTCCGACATGGTCAGCGCCTCTTCCTGGTCGTGCGTGACGAAGATCGCGGTGATGCCGAGGCGCTTGATCAGCTGGCGCATCTCCATCTGCATGGTGCCGCGCAGCTTGGCATCGAGCGCATTGAAGGGCTCGTCGAGCAGGAGCACGCGCGGCTCCAGCACCAGCACGCGGGCAATCGCGACGCGCTGCTGCTGCCCGCCCGAGAGCTGGGCCGGGTAGCGCTCCTCGAAGCCGGTCAGCGAGACCGTCTGCAGCGCCTGGGCAACGCGACGGCCAATCTCGGCCGCGGGGACGCCACGCATGCGCAGGCCATAGCCGACATTCTTAGCCACGGTGAGATGGGGAAAGAGCGCATAGCTCTGGAAGACAACGCCGACGGACCGGCGGTTGACCGGGACGGGGATCGTATCCCGGCCGTCGATCAGGATCTCGCCCTCGTCGGGCGTCAGGAAGCCGGCGATGCAGCGCAGCAGCGTGGTCTTGCCGCAGCCCGACGAGCCCAGCAACGTCAGGATCTCGCCTTCCTGCGCGACGAGCGAGCAGCGGTCGAGCACGGTGAGGCCCGCGAAGCGCTTGACCGCATCGCGGATCGCCACGACCGGGGCGGCTTCCGCCGTCCCGGTCGCCGGGATGGGCGCAGCCGCGGTGGTCACCCGGCGAACATCCGGTCGAAGGCCTCGACGATCTTGCCGCGGTTGGGCGCGACCTTCGGCCAGTCGACCGACACCATCGACGCGATCTCCTCCGGCGTGGAAGGCAGGAAGGCGGCCGCTCCCGCCGGGGCGACGATGCCCTTCACCGTGGTGCCGAAGTAATAGGGCGGCTGGGCGGCGAAGGTCTGGCTCTCGTTGGTGAGCAGGATGTCGGCGAATTCGTGGATCAGGTCGTTATGGGCGGTGCGGGCGAACTTGACGATCATCGTCGGCAGGATCAGCGGGCCCGGGCCGGTGACCTTGGCGTAGCCGAGCGGCAGGCCGCTGGCGATGGCGATGCCGGTGTTGTCGTGCCAGAGCGGGCAGAGACCGATCTCGCCGCGCTCCAGCATCTGCTGCAGCAGGTTGGGATTGCGCCCGACCAGCGGCTTCAGCTCCTTCCACTTGGCGAGGCCGAAATCGGTGTCGGAATCCGGCCGGCCAAAGGCGGCGGCCGCGATGGCGACGCAGGCGAGGCCGAGATTGGACTGCGGCCGCGAGAGCCCGATCTTGCCGGCATATTCCGGCTTCCAGAGGTCCGCCCAGGTCTTGGGCGGGTTCGGCACCATCTGCTTGTTGTAGGCGATGCCGATGCCGGCATAACTGATCGGAACGCCCATGCCATAGGCGTAGGGCGGGAAGCGCGGGTCGATGTTCTTGGCGTTGGGCACCTTGGCGAGATCGAGCGGCTCGAGCACGCCCTCGTCGACGGCGTTGATGATCGCGGGCGAGCCCATCACGGCGAAATCATAGGGCGAGGCGCCGCGGGAGGCCTTGATCTGCGCGATCGCCTCGGCCGAGAGGCCGCCGATGATGCGCAGCGAGACGCCAGGATACTTCTTGGCGAGGATCTCGCCGGCGCGCTTCAGCGGATCGTCCTGGGCGCTGCCATAGCCGATCATGACCAACTCCCGGGCCTGGGCCCGGAGCACGGAGGGCGAGGCAATCGCGACGCTGCCGGCGGCAGCCCCGAGGAAATGGCGTCGAGACAAAGTCGTCATGGAGGATCTCCCCGGCCTGGCTGCATCGGATCGGTGCCCGCGCGAAAAGCGCAGGCGGCGCTGGTGTCGCTTTCAATTTGCGGACAAACGAAAACAATCGCAAGCATAAAACTTAGCCAGACCCCGCCGATTTTTCGAGCGCTCACGCGATGGTGACCTGAACCCCCGCCGCCTCGAGCGCCTGGATGTCGGCGGCAGCGGCGCCATTGTCGGTGATCAGCAGATCCGCCTGGCCCAACGGGGCGATCCGCGCGCTGCCGACATGGCCGATCTTGCCGTGATCGGCGACGAAGACGACACGGCGGGCCGAGGCCATCATCGCCTTCTTGACCTCCGCCTCCTCCCAGTTGCCGTTGGTGAAGCCGCGGGCGGCATCGACGCCGGCGCAGCAGAGAAAGGCGAGATCGGCGTTGATCTCGCGCAGCAGCGTCGTGCCGAAGGGCGAGATCAGGCTGCTCGCGCGGGCATTGCGCCCGCCGCGCTTGAGGCGCCCGCCGGTGACGATGACGGTCACGCCGGGATGGGCGTGCAGCGCCAGGGCGATGTCGAGCCCGTTGGTCACGACGACGACGTCGGTGAGCGCCTCCGGCAGGGCATGGGCGATGGCGAGCGTGGTTGTGCCGGCGTCGAGAATGACGGTTTCGCCGTCACGGACGAGAGCGGCGGCATGATCGGCGATGCGCTGCTTCTCCTCGGAGAAGGACTGGCTCGGCAGATCGACGGGGCGCTCGAAGCGGGCCGGACGCAGCGCCATGGCGCCGCCGCGGATGCGGCGGATGAGCTGCCGCTTCTCCAGCGCATCGAGATCGGCGCGGATCGTCACGGCGGAGACGCCGAGCTCCTCGGCCAGCGCCGCAACCTCGACCACGCCCTTGCTCGCGAGCTGTTCGATGATGCGCTCGTGGCGCGGCAATGTGCGGCCGCGGGCGAGGTCGGGCAGGGCTTGCGTCTGGGGCATGGCGGGCTTCGATGTCACTTGCGTTACCAGATAAAATGAAGGATATCGAAAGTCCAGATTGCGGTGCCGACGAGCGGACCGCGACCAGACGATCGACAGGACGGGACCAGCATGGCCGACCACATGCAGCAGTTCAAAGCCCTCAAGCGCGAATCCTCGTCGGATGCGCCCGGAGATCCGGAGCGCTTCCGGCGCGTGGAGCTGACGCATACCGAGATGATGGCCCAGGGCGACGCGATGAGCCGCACGCTCGCGACCACCGCGGAGGCGGTCCAGCGCATCGCCAGCGAGATCGCCGCGCAGCCGCTGCGGCGCGTCGTCATCACCGGCTGCGGCGATTCCTGGATCGCCGGCATCGGCGTCAGGCTGGCCTATGAGCGGCTGCTCGGCGTGCCCTGCGAGCCCTATGAGGCCTTCGACCTCGAGCAGTACGGGCTCGACCTCGTCGACGACGGCACGCTGATGATCGGGCTGAGCTCGAGCGGTAACACGGCGCCGGTGAGCGCGAGCCTGAAGGCCACGATCGCGCAGGGCGGCTATGCCGTCGCGCTGACCAACACCGCGACCTCGGCGATGATGCGGGAGTTTCCGTCCGCCCTGCTGATCCAGGCCACGCGCGGCGGCTGGCCGACGCAATCCAGCACCGCCGCCATGGCCCTGCTGATTGCGCTCGCACTGGCGATCGCCAAGGCGAAGGGCCTCGGCGAGGCCAAGGCCCCCGGCCTGGCGGCCGATCTCGCGGCGCTGCCGGCCGTGATGGATGCCGTCGCAACCGGCTTCTACGACAAGGCGAAGGCGCTGGGCGTGGAGCTCGCGCGCAGCGATATGATGCTGCTGGCCGGCGCGGGCCCGCATCTGGCGCCCGCCGCCTTCGGTGCAGCCAAGCTGAAGGAGCTGGCGCCGATCCACGCCATCGCCTTCCCGCTGGAGGAATACCACCATTACCGCACGCAGAAGGCCGGCGACCCTCTCTTCCTGATCGCGCCCGACCAGGCGAGCCGGCAGCGCGCGCTGGAGACCGCCATCGTCGGCAAGGGCGTCGAGGGGCACACCATCGCCCTGGTGCCGGAGGGCGAGACCGATTTCGGCCCCTATTGCGCCCATGTCTGGCATCTGCCGCCGGTGCGGATCGAGCTGGCGCCGCTGGTCTACAGCGTGCCGCTGCATCTGTTCGGCTACCACGTGACCAAGGCGCGCGACGCGCTCGGCCTCGGCGCCCCGCGGCTCGGCGGCCTCGCTGCGTGACGCCGGAGCTCGTCACCGCGGGCGGGCTGACGGTCGATCATGTGATCTCGGCCGACGGGACGGTCGCGCTGGCGCGGGTCGGCGGCAACGGCGCCTATTCCAGCGTCGGCGCCCTGTGCTGGCGCGAGCATGTCGGCCTCGTCAGCGTCGCCGTGGCGAGCTATCCGCGCGAGACGCTGGCGCGACTTCGCGACAACGGCGTCGCGCTCGATGGCGTCGTCATGGTCGATGTCGCGCTCGAGAGCGGCAACTGGTTCATCTACGACGACGAGGGCCACCGCAGCGAGCGGCTGACCAGCCGCCCCGAGGAGCTGGCGCAGGCCGGTTTCCCGACCGACCGGCTGACGCTGCAGCAGGTCGATGACTGGCAGGCGCATCTGCGGCGGCGCGGCGACGGCGGCGAGCTCTCCTATTCGCAGTTCCGCGACACGCATCCGATGGTCGCCGCGCAGGTGCCGGAGCACTATCTGCGCGCCCGCGGGGCCCATTGCGCGCCGAGCCGCCCGGTGGTGCTGGCCGACCTGCTGCCCCTGTTCAACGGGCGCGGCATGGTGGTGACACTCGATGCCGGCTGGCAGCTGGCGGAACTCTCCCTCGACGATCTCTCGCCCTTCCTCGCGCAGGTCGATGCCTTCCTGCCGAGCGAGATCGAGCTCGCCGCGCTCGTCCCCGGCGCGCCGATCGAGCAGGCGCTGGCGCTCGCCGCAGCGCGCTGCCGCGGCACGGCGGCGGTGAAGCTCGGGCCGCGCGGCTGCCTCGTTTGGGACAAGGTGGCCGACGCGCCGGTCGCCGTGCCGGTGATCCCGACCCGTGCCATCGACCCAACGGGCGCGGGCGATTCCTTCTGCGGCGGCTTCCTCGCCGGGCTCGTCGAGACGGGCGATCCCGTCCTTGCGGCCGCCTACGGCGCCGTCTCGGCCTCGCTCATCGTCAGCCGCCATGGCGCCGACGGGGCGCTGCCGATCGACCGCGCCGCCTGCCGCGAAATGTTGGCGCGCCTGACCTCCTCCCTCGCCCGCGCGCCCATGCCGGCCCGACCCTTGTCCGCCTGATCCTTGTCCGCCTGACCCGTCCCTCGCCGCCCAGGAAGCCAGCCTTGACCACGCTCCGCGTCTTCGCCGCCCGCCCCCTCGTCATCGCCGCGCTGCACCTGCCGGATTTCGGCCGGATGCGCGACAAGAGCATGGCCTGGCTGGAAGATTACGTGGCGACCAATGCCCGGGTCTTCGCGCAGGCCGGCGTTCCCTACATCAAGCTGCAGGACCAGACTCGCGAGGCCGGACCGATGGCGGCGAGTTCGCTTGCCATCACCGCCGCGCTCGCCCGCTTCCTGCGGGCCGAGGTGCCCGGTATCGGGCTCGGCATCATCGTCGAGGCGCATGATCCGGTCGCCTCGCTCTCGATCGCCCATGCGGCGGGGGCCGATTTCGTGCGGCTCAAGGTCTTCGTCGGGGCCGCGATGACGGCGCAGGGGCCGCGCACCGGCATGGGCGCGCAGGCGCTCGCCTTCCGCAACGCGCTGGGCCGCGACGACATCGCGATCCTCGCCGACGTGCATGACCGCACCGCCGTGCCGATGTCGTCCGAGACTCCGGAATTCGCCGCCGAATGGGCGCAGAAGACCGGCGCCGACGGGCTGATCCTGACCGGAGCGGACTGGGCGGATTCGCTGTCCCGCATCCGCCGCGCCCGCGAGACGGGCATCAAGCGGCCGATCCTGCTCGGCGGCAGCGTGACGACCGGCAATGTCGGCGAGGCGCTGACCGCCGCCGACGGCGTGATCGTCTCGACGGCCCTGATGCGCAAGGACGCCGCGGCTTCCGACGTGCTGCGCTGGGATCTCGATCTCTGCCGGCGCTTCATGGACGCCGCGCGCGGCTGAAACGGCTCGCCGGCCCGCCGGCCGGATCGGGCGTGCCCACACCGGCCGGCGTTGCCGATGACGGCGATCACCCGCAATGTCGTGGAGCGGGAACGATTCGTCGGGCTCGCGGTTGATCTTCAGCCGCGCAGGCGCGGCGCGAAAGGAATTTTCATGACACGGTCCTCGTTCCTCGCCGGCATCATCGGCGCCCTTGCTCTGGCCGGGATCGGAACGCTCACGCCCGCTTCCGCCACGGAGGCGCTGCCCACCGAGACGGCCCTGCGCCTCGACCTCCAGGAGGCCGACTACAGCATGACCGCCGCCAAGCGGCGCCGGCTCTACATGATGCAGGAAGCGGCGCGGCCGCAGCGTCATGGCGGCGGTGGCTATGGGCGCGGCCCCGTCTACGGCCGAGGCTATGGCCCCAGGCCCGGCTACGGCCCCCGGCCCGGTTATGGGCCGCGTCCGGGCTATGGCTATCGCCGTTACGACCGCTACTGAGGAGCGCTTCGGCCCGGCCTCGCACGGCCCGCCCTGAAGCCTTGACCAGCCATCCTGCCGCCGATGCGCCCTGCGCATCGGCGGCATTGTTCTATCCGTGGCAGCGTTGCCGCGACCTCGTTCAGGCGTCAGAGCACCTGGCTGAGGAACAGCCGCGTCCTGTCGTAGCGCGGCGCGCCGAAGAAGGTCTCGGGCGGCGCCTCCTCGACGATCTCGCCCTGGTCCATGAAGATCACCCGGTCGGCGACCTTGCGGGCGAAGCCCATCTCATGGGTCACCACGACCATGGTCATGCCGCTCTCGGCCAGTTCCACCATCGTGTCGAGCACCTCGTTGATCATCTCGGGATCCAGCGAGGAGGTCGGCTCGTCGAACAGCATGATGCGCGGGCGCGCGCAGAGCGCCCGGGCGATGGCGACGCGCTGCTGCTGGCCGCCGGAGAGCTGCAGCGGATATTTGTCCGCCTGTTCGGGGATGCGCACGCGGGCGAGGAAGGACATGGCGAGGTCCTCGGCCTCCTGCTTTGGCATGTGTCGCACCCAGGTCAGCGCGAAGGTGCAGTTCTCCAGCACGGTCAGGTGCGGGAACAGGTTGAAGGACTGGAAGACCATACCGATCTCGCGCCGGATGGCGTCGTTCTCGCGCACATCCCGGCCGTAGCTGCGGCCATGGATGCGGATCGTCCCCTCCTGATGGCTCTCGAGCTGGTTGATGCAGCGGATCATCGTCGATTTGCCCGAGCCCGACGGCCCGCACACGACGATGCGCTCGCCCTCCTGCACGCGCAGGTCGATATCCTTGAGGACATGGAAGGCGCCGAACCATTTGTTCAGCCCGATCAGTTCGATCGGCGGCGCTCCGGCAACGGCCTCGCTCATCGGCGCTCTCCCGCCGAGAGGCGCTGTTCGAGGTTGAGGCTGTATTGCGACATGCCGAAACACGCGATGAAATAGATCATCGTCACGAAGAAGAAGGGCTCCAGAAACAGCCCGAGCCAGCGCGTGTCCTCGCCGACCGCGCGCGCCATGCTGAGCAGATCGAACAGGCCGATGATCGAGACCAGCGTGGTATCCTTGAACAGGCCGATGAAGTTGCCGACGATGGTCGGGATCATGATCTTCAGCGCCTGCGGCATGATTACCAAGCCGGTCGCCTGCCAGAAGCCCAGCCCCATCGCCGAGGCCGCCTCGTATTGGCCGCGGGGAATCGCCTGCAGGCCGCCGCGGACGACCTCGGCCATATAGGCCGCCGCGAACAGGCAGACGGCGACGATGGCGCGCAGCAGCTGGTTGACCTCGACGCCGACGGGCAGGAACAGCGGCAGCATCGTGTTGAACATGAACAGGATGGTGATCAGCGGTACCGACCGGAACAGCTCGATGAAGGCCGTGGCCAGCAGGCTGATCAGCGGCATCCGCGAGCGCCGCGCCAGCGCCAGGACGATTCCCGCCGGCAGCGAGAAGGCGATGCCGATCCCCGAGATCACCGTCGTCAGGAAGAGCCCACCCCAGAGGCGGGTCTGGACGAGCGACAACGCCATGGCGTGCACCGCGACGAGGGCGACCGCGTAGACGAGAAGCAGCGCGGCGAAGCCGATGCGGCGGCTCGCCTCCTCGCTGCGGCCGGTCGCGCCGAGGGCGCCGACCACGAAACGGGTGAAGCTCAGCCCGGTCGTCATCTCGGTCGCCGTCGTCAGCAGCGCCCAGAGGAAGGCGGCGAGCCCGAGCGCGATCAGGGCGCTCCAGATCGCCCCCTTCTCGCCGCCGAGGAAGAGATAGGACGCCAGCAAGGGAAACAGGAGCACCAGCGACAGGCCGATCTGGACCTTCGAGCGGACGCGCGGCAGCCAGAGCGGCACCGCCCACACCAGGAGGACCAGCGCGGCGAGATTGATCCGCCAGACCTGGTCCTTGGGATAGAGGCCGTAGATCAGATTGGGAATCCAGGCGACGACGCCTGGCCAGCAGGCACCGGAGCGACCGACCTGGTCCAGGCATTCGCGCCGGTTGGAGGCCTCCCAGACGGCATTGCCGACCGCCCAGGTGAGGATCGCATCGAGGAAGGCATAGACGATCCAGAGCCCCAGCAGCGTGACCACGGCGCTGGGAATGCTCGAAAACATGTTCTGGCGGATCCAGCCCTGGATGCCGAGCGTGCTGGCGGGTGCGGCCCGGGCCGGCTTGGGCTTGAAGATCTCGGCGGGCGGCAGGCCGGACGAGGCGGCCATAGAGCTCGAGGTGTTGGCCATCGCTCAGCGCTCCCGGATCAGGATGGCGCGGTTGTAGCGGTTCATCGCCAGCGAGACCGCCAGGCTGACCAGACAATAGAAGCCCATCGTCATCGCCACGATCGGGATGGCGCGGCCGGACTGGTTCAGCGAGGTGTTCATCCAGACGCTGACCAGATCGGGGAAGCCGATCGCGATGGCCAGCGACGAGTTCTTGGTGATGTTGAGATACTGGCTGATCAGCGGCGGAATGATCACCCGCAATGCCTGCGGCAGGATGATCGAGCGCATGGTGCGGCCGGGCGGCACGCCGAGCGCCCTGGCCGCTTCCGTCTGCCCGCGGCTGACCGACTGCACGCCGGAGCGGACATTCTCGCCGATGAAGCAGGAGGTGTAGATCGAGAGCGCGATGATCAGCGCGCAGAAGGAGGGCGGGATGTTGATGCCGCCGACGAAGTTGAACCCGCGCAGCTGCGGCATGTCCCAGGCCAGGGGCGCCCCGGCGACCAACGCCGCCAGCAGGGGCGGCACGACCAGCAGCGCCAGGACCGGAGCGATGACGGGCCTGATCCGGCCGGCCTGCTCGCGCTCGCGGCGGGCGAAGCGCGTCCAGGCAAAGGCACCGGCAATCCCCAGAAGCAGCGCGACGAGAGCAACTGTGAAGCCGCTGTCGACCAGCGGCGCCGGAATGTAGAGCCCGCGATTGTTGAGGAACACGGCATCGAGCCAGCCGACGCTGTCGCGCGGTCGCGGCAGCAGCGTGAAGACGCCGAAATACCAGGCGATGATCTGCAGCAGCAGCGGCGTGTTGCGGAGGATCTCGATGTACCAGCGCGCGACGTTGCGGATGACCCAGTTGCTGGAGAGGCGCGCCAGCCCCACGACGAGGCCGAGCAGGGTCGACAGCACGATCGCGACCACCGCCACCAGCAGGGTGTTGGCGATGCCGACCATGAAGACGCGCAGATAGGTGTCGCCCTCGCGGTAGGGGATCAGCGTGAAGCCGATGCCGAAGCCCGCGGACACGCCGAGGAAATCGAACCCCGCCGACATGTCGCGCTGCGACATGTTCTCGATCGTGTTGCTGACGAGGTACCAGAACAGCAGGACCACGCAGCCGAGCGTCAGCGCCTGATACAGCACCGAGCGGAAGCGGGCATTGTTCAGCAGCGCCATCAGGCGCGCGCCCGGCCCTGCCTGTGCCGTGATGTCGAGAAGGGCCATGGAGACCTCGCGCCGATGGGCTCATGCAACCGCCGAAGGCGGTCTGCGCCGGCAGACGGAAGAGATGATTGCGCGGACAAACCGTCTTCCGCCTGCCCTGGACGGGCGCGGAAGACGGTTGGCCGGTCAGGCTGCGCGTGCGGGAGCAGCCGCCGCGATCACCGGAACGGCATCGGGTAGAGGATGCCGCCCTTGGTCCAGAGGGCGTTCAGCGAGCCGTCGCGCGGGATGTTGACCGGCGTCTTGACGCCGACATTGCGCTCGTAGCTCTCGCCGTAATTGCCGACATGCTTCAGCACCCGGGCCATGAAGTCCTTGGGCAGACCCATTCCCTCGCCGATATTGCCCTCGACGCCGAGCAGGCGGCGGATGTTGGGGTTCGCCGACTTCGCCATCTCGGCGACATTGGCCGAGGTGACGCCGAGTTCCTCGGCCTCGATCATGCCGAACAGCGTCCAGCGGACGATGTCGCCCCAATTGGCGTCGCCATGGCGGACGACCGGACCGAGCGGCTCCTTGGAGATCGTCTCGGGCAGGAGGATGTGCTCGTCGGGCTTGGCCAGCGACGACCGGCGCGAGGCGAGGCTGGACTTGTCGTTGGTGTAGGCGTCGCAACCGCCCGACAGATAGGTCTCGACGAGAACGTTGATGTTCTCGTTGGTGACCGGCTTGAAGGTCATGTTGTTGGCGCGGAAATAGTCGGCCAGGTTGAGCTCCGTCGTCGTGCCGGTCAGCACGCAGACGGTGGCGCCGTTGAGCTCCTTGGCGGATTTGATGTTCGAGGCCTTGGGCACCATGAAGCCCTGGCCGTCGTAGAAATTCACGCCCGCGAATTCGAGGCCGAGCTGGGTGTCGCGCACCGCCGTCCAGGTCGTCGTGCGCGAAAGCACGTCGGACTCGCCGTTGGCGAGCGCGGTGAAGCGCACGGCGGAGGTCACCGACTGGTACTGGACCTTCTTGGGATCGTCGAAGATCGCCGCCGCCAGACCGCGGCAGATGTCGACGTCCATGCCCGACCAGCTGCCGTCGGCGCCCAGCGAGTAGAAGCCCGCCGTCGACGGGCCGACCTGACAGTTGAGGGCGCCCCTCGCCTTGATCTGGGCGAGCGTCGCCTGCGCCGAGGCTTCCATCGACAGGCCGATGGTGGCGGCCGCGAAGGCCAGGAGCGCGGCGGTCTTCCTGAGATTCGGCATCTGCATCGGTCTTCGTTCCCCTGTTTTTTGATTTGTGAAGGCCATTCTGGGTGGCTTTTATCCGAGGCAAGGCTCGTGCCAGCCGCGGCTCGCCGCGGTCGGCGTCTTGGGCATCCGAGGCCGGGCGAGGGCTCCGCTCACTCGCAACAGGCGTATCGGGCGACGCAACGACGTTCCGCCCGGGCCTGCATCCTGACGAGAGCCCCTATCCGCAACGGCAGCCTATTTGCTACAACGAGCGCGAGACAAGCGAGGAGACCGACATGACCAAGAAGGTGGCGATCGTCACGGCGGGCGGCAGCGGCATGGGCGCGGCGACGGCGCGCCGCCTCGCGAAGGACGGCTACGACGTCGCGATCCTCTCCTCATCCGGCAAGGGCGAGGCGCTGGCGCAAGAGTTGGGCGGGCTCGGGGTCACCGGCTCGAACCTCTCCGGCGACAACGTGAAGCGCCTGGTCGACCTCACGATGGAGCGCTGGGGCCGCGTCGACGCGCTGGTCAACAGCGCCGGCCACGGGCCTCGTGGGCCGCTGCTCGAGATCAAGGACGAGGACTGGCAGCGCGGGCTCGACGTCTATTTCCTGAGCGCGTTACGGGCGATCCGGCTGGTGACACCGATCATGCAGGCGCAGAAATCCGGCGCGATCGTCAACATCACCACGGCCTGGGCCTTCGAGCCCGAGGCGATGTTCCCGACCTCGGCGATGGCGCGGGCGGGGCTCGCGACCTTCACCAAGATCTTTGTCGACCAGTATGGCGCCGACAACATCCGCATGAACAACGTCCAGCCGGGCTGGATCGACAGCCTGCCGGCGACGGAGGAGCGGCGCCAGCGCGTGCCGATGCAGCGCTATGGCCGCAGCGACGAGATCGCCGGCACCATCGCCTTCCTGCTGTCGCCGGATGCCGGCTACATCACCGGCCAGAACATCCGCGTCGATGGCGGGCTGACGCGCTCGATCTGACGCGCCATCCCTGGCATGAAAGTGGCTTTCAGTGGCTTCGATCCCACCGCGGAGCCGCAGTCATGGCCATTCCCAGGCGTTACGCACACATCCTCTTCGGCGTGATCCAGGCCGGACTGACCTCGGCCGTCGCCTCGGGCGTTGCCGTCATGGCCGGTCCGGGGGCCGCCCCTGTCCTGCAGCGCTGGCTGTCGGCCTGGTTTCTGTCCTGGGCGATGATGCTGCCCGTGGTGGTCTTCGCGGCGCCGTTCATCCGGCGAGCCGTCGAGGCACTGACGGCCGACTGAGCGCGCGCTTCAACGGATGTCCCGCGCCGTGAGATGCTTCCAGTTCCGGTCGGAGCGCGCCAGATAGGTCCTAGTGTCCTTCGACCAGGTGTCCCGCACGTCGAGATCGTAATTGAGGTAGAGGCGGCCCTCGACGATCGACCAGGCCTCGGGCTCGATCTTCACGAGATAGCCGCGCGAGGTGCCATAGGCGCAGAAGCCGCCATAGGCCGGCTTGTAGCGCTCCGGATCGGCCAGGAAGAGCGCCCGGTTGGCGGCGGTGGCGAAATGCCAGGTGGCGCCGTCATGGCGGACGGCGTGCTCGGGCGAGCCCCGGCGTGGGCCACCATCGCGGAAATAGGCGACGGGGTCATAGCCGCGGATCGCGATGCCTTCCGCCGAGCCCAGCGTGTTCACGGGCTTTCCGGTCATGGCCGGCGCGGCGGCGACGCCCGGCAGGGCCAGGAGCGCGACCAGGGCCAGCAGCCCGCGACGGCCGATCAGCGCGGAGCGGTGAGAGATCATGGCGTCGGCCTCCTGGGGTCAGTGCGCGATGGCGATCGGGATGGCGGAAAGGGCGAGCGCCGCCAGCCCCGTGCGGGCCTTGCCCAGGCGGGCGAGCCGGCGGCTGGCGAAGAGATTGTGCCCGCCGCGGCGCGCCAGCCGCTCGCGCAGCACAGAGGACGCGCGGTCCTGTGCGCCGGAGCGGATCAGGCTCTCGACATAGGCCTGCTCGAAGAGGTCGCGCTGGGCATGGCTGCCGCCGATGGCACCCAGGCCACTCCGCGCGGCGCCCAGCAGGCGTGCGGCCTCGCCATAGTCGCCTTCGTGGAAGGCGATCAGCCCGTGGGCGGCGAGCGCGCCGCTGCGGGCGGCCTCGCGCCGCTCGCCGCTGGCATGGCCGTGTGCGTCGGTGGCAAGCCCCCGCGCGATGGTGCCGGCCGCTCCGTCGCGCCCGGCGCCGAGCAGGGCCAGCGCATAGTGCAGATCGGCGAAGACGAGGCGGCGGTCGTCGATGCGCGCCTCGGCCTTCGTCGCCAGTTCTTCCCAGCGCGAGCCGACATCGACGCCCGCATAATCGAGGCGGGCCAGCAGCGCGGCGCCATTGGCGATGTCACGGTAATCGTCGGTCTGCTCGGCCCGGATGCCCTCGTCATAGAGGCGCAGCACCTCCGCCGTCTCGCCGCGCTCGAGCCGGAACAGGGCGAGATGCCAGGTGATGTGGAAGCGGAAGTTGTTGGCATGGGCCCAGCCCGCGCTGTCGGCCAGCCAGGCGACACCTTCCTCGGTACGTCCCGTCATTTCCAGCACATGAGCGACGGCATGGCGCCCCCAGGCGTCGCGCGGCGCCCATTCGACGGCGCGGCGCCCGGCGGCCTCGGCCTCGCGGTAGAAGCCGCGCTCCTCTAGCGCAAAGGCGTAGCAGCCGAAGACATAGCCGCTCAGCCGGTGCCCGGCCGAGAAATGCGGCACGACCCGGCGCAGGCAGGACAGCATCTCGCCCTGGTCGCCGAGCATGAAGCGGATGCCGTGCGAGAGCTTGAGCGCCAGCACGTCGTGGGGATGCTCGGCCAGTACCGCCTCCAGCGCCTGGGCGGCGCGGCGCGGCCTGTCGTCGAGCCAGAGGCCGAGGGCTTCCACGAACCGCGCTTCGCGCGGCGTCACCGGCCGCTCGGCGCTGGCGCGGCGGGCCTGAGCGAGGCAGTCGCGCGCCGTGCCCAGCAATTCGGGCCGGGCAAGCGAGAGCAGCATCAGCCCCCTGGCGGCATGAGCCAGCGCAAAGCCCGGATCGGCGGCGAGCGTCCGGGCGAGGTGCTCGGGCGCGGACGCGGCATGGGCCAGCACCGCTTCCAGCGTCTCATCCCAGGCGAGCCTGGCTGCATCATTGGCGACGCCGATCCTGTTGCCGCAGAGGTCGAAGAACATGGGGCTCACTCTCGTTTCCGGCGAAGCCCGACCTCGCCGCTCAAAGAGGAGTTCGCAGCGGCGCGATCAACCGCCGTTCAACTTGCTTCACGCAGGCGTGATGGGGCCGTCGCAGGCCTCTCGGCCGGCATCTCGCGCGGCGCGGGCGGCGAGCCGGCCCAGGGCGCGCGCTTGAACCACGCGACGACGCAGGCGACGCCGAGGATGGCGGCGAAGCCCGCGAGGTTGAGCAGGGCGACGGCGAGCCCGTCATGCCCCGCGATCTCCGACGCCGTCCAGGCAAGCCGCGCGAGCACGATGCTCGCGAGGAAGGCCGCGAGCGACTGCCGGCCGATCAGAATCAACAGATGGCCGAGACCGGCGTCGAGCCGATCGCGAACCGGCTCGATCGCGCTCAGCACGAGGTAGGCGAGCGCCAGGAAATGCAGGATCCGCAGCGGGTGGAGGTTGCTCTTCTCCGAGGCCGCCGGGAGCACGAGCTCGCGCAGCTCCCGGCCCGCCGGCCAATGCTCCAGGATGCCCCAGAAGGAGAAGGGGACGGACAGGATCACGAAGACAGCCGCCGCCAGCAGCAGGACGGGCCGGCGCAGCGGCGGCACGGGCAGCCACTTCATCGCGATGAAGAAGCCGATGAAGAAGATCGCCTGCCAGGCGAAGGGATTGAGGAACCAGCCGGCGCCGTTCCAGGGGTTGCCGGGGAGGTTGAGCCCTTCCGTCCAGACCAGGGCATAGAGCAGCGCCACCATCAGGAAGGGCAGCCAGGGGTGAAGCCGCCGCAGTGCGATGGCGAGCGGGATGAGCGCCAGGATGACGAGATACATCGGCAGGATGTCGAGATAGTCGGGCTGCCAGGTCAGCGTGACGAGGCCCAACAGGGCCCTCTCCGGATCCGTCATCAGCGGCGCGAACTGGCGCCCCAGCTCGGCGCTGCCGACCAGCGTGTCGAGCAGCGTGGCGAGCGCCACCAGCGCCACGACGAGGCCGACATGGGCCCAGTAGACCTGCCAGAGGCGCTGCAGGATGCGCGCCGTACCGAGCCACCAGCCCCTCCGGACGAAGGTCGCCCCAAAAGCGAGCGCGCTGGCGAAGCCGGAGCAGAAGACGAAGAGTTCGGCACCGGACGAAAAGCCGAAGCGGGCGGGAATCCAGGCGTTCCAGCTGTTCGCCGGCACATGGGCGACGAAGATGATCAGCATGGTGATGCCGCGAAACAGGTCGAGGCGCTCGTCGCGCGGGCGCTTCGAGGTGGGTGCCGGCGCAGCCATCAGAAGGCCCCCTCATAGGCGGCGGCGTCGATGCGGCAGGCGAGCAGGCTGAAGCCGGGCCGCGCGAAGGCGGCGGCCGCCTCGCGGGCGAGCGTCGCGCGATCTCCCACCGTCGCACCATGGCCGCCGAAGGCGCGCGCGATCGCCGCGAAGTCGCTGAGGCCGAGATCGACACCGGCGCGGGCCAGCCCCATCTGCTTCTGCTTCAACGCGATCAGGCCGAGCGCCTCGTCGACCAGCACGACCACGACGACGGGCACAGCGAGATCGCGCAGCGTCGCGAGTTCGCCCAGCACCATTTCGAGCCCGGCATCACCGACGAAGCAGAGCGTCGGCTGTCCACTGCCCATCGCGGCGCCGGTTGCGAGCGGCAGGGCGCAGCCCATGGTGCAGAGCCCGGTCGACTGCAGCAGGCGGCGCGGCCCGTCGCAGGACCAGAGCTGCGAGAGCAGGATGCGATGGGCGCCCGAATCCGCCGTCGCGACCGTGCCGGATGGGGCGACCGCCCGCAGCGTCTCGAAGACGGCATGCGGGCCCCAGCCGTCGGGGGCCGCGAAGGCGCGGCGGAAGGCGGCGCGGACCGCCGCCGGCTCGCCCCGCTCCCAGACCGGCGCGGGCGAGAGCCGCTCGGCCAGCCGGTTGAGGATCGTGCCGACATGCCCTTCGAGCGTCAGCGTCGCGCGGTGCATGCCATGCGGCAGCGCCTGGGCGACGATGTCGATGACCGGCTTGTCGGCCGGCCAGGGGTTGCGCCAGCCCTGGCGCATCTCGATCGGGTCATAGCCCGCCAGCACGATGAGGTCGGCCGCTTCGATCAGCGGGCGGACCAGCGCGTCGGCCTTTGGCGAGAGGCCGACGCCGCCGATGACGCGCAGATCGTCCTCGGGCAGCAACCCCTTGCCCTTGTAGGTGGTCAGCAGCGGCGCGCCGGTCCGGTCGATCAGCCGGGCGAGGGAGGCGGCGGCGCTCTCGTTGACGAGGTCGAGCCCGGCGAGGACGAGCGGCCGGCGTGCCCCGGCGAGCAGCGCCACCGCGCGGTCGAGATCGGCGGGCACGCCGACAGCCACCGGGGCGGCCGGCGGCGGCGGAAGCGCCGTGGCGGGCGCCTCGGCGACGGCGATGGGCAGGTCGATATGAACCGGGCCCGGCCGGCCGGAGCGGGCGATGGCGAGCGCCTTGTCGACGACCAGCGCCTCGGTGCCGGGCGCGGCGCGGAAGCTCGCCTTGACCAGCGGGCGCAGCACCGCCTGATGGTCGAAGACCTGGTGGGTGTAGCTCTCGGCGAGCGCCTGATCGACGCAGCCGGTGATGAAGATCAGCGGCACCCGGTCCTGCTGGGCATGGGCGACCGCGGTGACGGCGTTGCTGACGCCGGGCCCCAGCGTCGCCACCAGAACGGGCAGCGCGCCCGTGACGTGCCAGAGCCCCTCGGCCATGAAGCCCGCGGCGTTCTCGTGCCGCGCGAGTTCGAAGCGGATGCCCGCGCGCCCGAGTGCATCGACCAGCGCCAGCACCTCGCCGCCGGGGATGCCGAAGGCATGGGTCGCGCCTGCCGCCGCCAGCCTCGCCGCGATGATGTCGGCGCCCGTCAGCGTGGCCGTGCCGGCCGTCATAGGGGCTGGCGGTGGGGTCTGGATCGTCATGCAGGCAACTCCTCGCAGGCGAAGCGCCCAAGCCGGCGATTCAGGATGACAATCGCGGCGGCCCCTCCCGCGGTTACCGCTTCACGGAAAGGTGATCGGCGCGTGGCTCCGGCCCGCCCATCGTCAGCCGCCAGGCCCGCTCGATCCAGGCGGGATCGACGACATGGCCGCCCGCGTGCAGGCAGAGTTCGAAGGGCGTCGTGTTAGCCGCGCTCAGCCGCAGGCAGGAGAGCGCATTCGGCGAGGGGGCAAAATCCGCCACCGTCACCGCCTTCGCCTGCGGATCGAGAATGGCGAGGCTCCTGAAGACATCCCCCTGGCGGAAGCCGCTGCGCAGGGCGCGGCCGGCGAGCGGCACGGTCCCATCCGCCGTGCCATGGGTGTGGATCAGGGCGGGCCGTGGCCCGGTGCAGGAGGCGGGCAACGGCTCCCAGAAGGCACCGGCGACCGGCGCGAAGGCCCGGAAGCGCTCCGGCGTCCGGCAGGCGAGATACCAGACCATCGAGCCGCCCTGCGAGAAGCCGCTCGCCATGATCCGGCGGGAATCGACCGGAAAGCGCGCCGCGACATCGTCGAGCACCCGGCCGACGAAGGCGAATTCGTCGCGGTGCCGGCCCGGCGACCCGGGATAGGACCAGGTGCGCCCGGCGCCGTCGGGCGCGATCAGCGCGATGCCGAGCCGCGTCGCCAGCGCCCGCAGGCCAGGATCGGCTACCGTTTCCTCGGCCGAGCCCTGCCAGCCATGGAAGAACATCAGCGCCGCGAGAGGAGCCGCAGGAGCCGCATCGGGCAGGACCAGCCGGTAATGCCCGCCCTCGACCTGGCAGCCCCGCTCGCCCGGGCAGGCCTCGACCGGATCGGCGCGGCCGGGGCCGGCCAGAACAAGGCCGGCGAGAGCGAGCCAGAGCGGCCAGCGGCTGATCATCGATCGGCTCCATGGCCGGCCCGCCGATCGCCGGCCGCGCCCGAAGCCGACGCTAGCGGCGTTCGGGCGCGACCGCGAGGCTCGCTCGCCGGCTTGTGAGCGGTGGAAAAGCCGTGCAAGGAGAAGGTCTGCCTCCCCGTTCCGGACCCCTCACCGCCCGTGTCGCTCGACGATTTCGAAGCCGTGCTGCACCCCGCCTTCATGGCCGGGCTCGAGGGCGACGCTGCCGCCTATCGCCGCTTTCTCGACCTGATCGGGGGGCGGCTGCGCGGCTTCCTGCGCGGGCATCTGGCGCGGGCCGGTCTCGCCAGCGCCGAGGAGGCAGAGGACGTGCTGCAGGAGACGCTGCTGGCGCTGCATCTGTCGCGCCACACCTACGACCCGGCGGTGCCCGTCTCGGCCTGGGCGCATGCCATCGCCCGCTACAAGCTGATCGACCATCTGCGCCGCTCCGGCCGGCATCGCGGCCATCTGCCGATCGACGACGAGGCGCTCTCCCAGCCGGAACCCGGCGGAGCCGCCAGCGATGCCAGGCTCGATGTCGCGCGCGCTCTCGCCGCCCTGCCGGAACGGACGCGGACGCTGATCGATCGCGTGAAGCTCCAGGGCGGGAGCCTCGCCGAAGCGGCCCAGGCCACCGGCATGACCGAAAACGCCGCCAAGGTCGCGCTGCATCGTGGTCTGAAAGCGATGGCGAAGGTCCTCAGCCGCCGCGGGACGCGGACGCCATGATCTTTCGCCCCCTGAGCCGCGTAACCTTTTCCGCACCGCCGCCGAACTTCCAGACCAGCAGCAGGCCCCCGCAGGTTTCGACAGCGCCATGAAAACCGACGATCTCGTCACCCTTCTCGCCAGCGACACCGGCCCCGTCGAGATGGCGGGCTTCGCCCGCGCGACGGGCCTGACCGCGCTGGCCGGGCTCGCCGCCTGCTCGACGGCCGTCCTGGTGATGGTCGGGCCGCGGCTCGATCTCGCCGCGGCGGCCATGACGCTGCCCGTTCTCGCCAAATTCGCCCTGGGCGCCACCGTGGCCGGGCTCGCGCTCATCGCCTTCCAGCGCAGCCTGCGGCCGGGCCGGGCGGCGGCGGGCGTGCTCACGCTCGTCCTGCTGCCGGTCGCGGCCGTGCTCGCCTGGGCGGTTGCCGTGCTGGTGACCCAGCCGATGCCGGCCTGGCCCGCGCTCATGCTCGGGCAAAGCTGGTCCGCCTGCCTCGTGCTGGTGCCGCTCTATGCGCTGCTGCCGCTGGCCGGGCTGTTCGTCCTGGCCCGGCGCGGCGCGCCGGTGCGCCCGCGCCTGACGGGGATCGCGGCCGGGGTCGGGGCGGCGGGGCTGGCGACGCTCGCCTACGCGCTGCACTGTCCGGAAGACGCCGTGCCCTTCCTCGCCACCTGGTATCCGCTGGCGATGGCCGTGGCCGGGGGGCTCGGGGCGCTCGCCGGACCGCGCTTGCTCCGCTGGTAGCCCCCGCGCCTCAGGGCTTGCGGGCTGAGACGATGAAGCGGTCCTGACTGGCGCGCTCCAGCCGCTGATGCAGCGGCATGAAGCGCCCCTGCGCCCGGTGAATGGCGCGCAGGTCGCGATCAACCGCGACATCGACGAAGCCCGCCTCGGCCAAGAGCCGGGCGATCTCCTCCGGCCGGCAGCCCTTCGCGAAATAGACGCGCGAGACGATGTCGTCATGGGCCGCCTTGTAGGGCGGCGGCGGTTTCGGCGCCGAGACCACGCGGGCGAGCTTCGCCAGCAGCCGCAGGGCCTTGCCGTTGCCGGGGCGCGGATTGGTCATGTCGACATCGACGATGGCGACGCGGCCGCCGGGCTTGAGCACGCGATGCCATTCGCGGAAGGCGGCCGGTGGATCGGGCAGGGTCCAGACGAGATGGCGCGTCGCCACGGCGTCGTAGCTGTCGGAGGCTTCCAGCGTATCCTCGGCATCGCCGGCATAGAGGCGGATCGGCTTGCCGACCGTCTTGGCGCGGGCGCGGGCGAGCATGGGCTCGGACAGGTCGAGCCCGGTGACGGCATAGCCGAGATCGGCCAGCAGCAGGGAGATGACACCGGTGCCGCTGGCGAGGTCGAGCGCCTTGGCGCCGGCCGGCGGGCGGCCGAGATGGCGCGCGAACAGGGCGAGCCAGGCCTGCCGCTCCGCCACGGAGAAAATCTCGTGGCCGGGCATGGTGTCGAAGGTTTCGGACCGCATCGACCAGAAGTCGCGGATTTCGTCCTTGAGGCTGAGATTGTGATGCAGGGTCGTCATGGCCGGCACTTCCGATCCGGGGCTGTCGCCTGCGAAAACCACGGAAACCGGGACGCTGCAAGTCGTTTCGACCGCAACGGCCCTTGTACGGTCGATTACTCGCGAAAACGCTACCACGCTTTTTGTTTGCAATAATTCTAAAAGATAAATCTTGACCCTGTACTGGGTCAGATCTACGAGCCGGCCACTTTTGCCGGAGATCGTCGATGTCCTTCCTTCGCGCCCTGCTCGCTGCCGCTACGGTCGCCGCCTCGCTCATGACCGGCGGCCCGTCCGCCTTCGCCGAGACGGTCACTGTCACCGATGTGCTCGGCCGCAAGGTCGAGGTCGAGGCGCCGGTCCGCCGCGTCATCCTCGGCGAGGGCCGGCAGATGTACGTCGTCGCCGCGCTCGACAAGGAGGACCCGTTCAAGCGCGTCGTCGGCTGGCGCGACGACCTGCCCAAGGCCGATCCCGACAGCTACAAGCAGTATCTCGCCCGCTACCCGCAGATCGCGAAGCTGCCGAGCTTCGGCGGCATGAAGGAAGGCGCCTTCGACATCGAGCAGGCGATCGCGCTCAAGCCGGACGTGCTGCTGCTCAACATCGAGGCCAAGGTCGCCAGCGACGAGGCCAGCCTGGTCGAGAAGCTGGCTTCGGTCGGCATCCCCGTGGTCTATGTGGATTTCCGCGAGAAGCCCTTCCAGAACACCGAGCCGTCGCTGCGGCTGATGGGCAAGCTCTTCGGCCGGGAGAAGGTCGCCGAGGACTTCATCACCTTCCGCGCCGCCGAGATCGCCCGTGTCACCGACCGGCTCGCCAAGGTCCAGGGGCTGAAGCGCCCGCTGGTGATGATGGAGCGGGCCGGCGGCTACAGCGACGATTGCTGCATGTCCTTCGGCAACGAGAATTTCGGCAAGATGGTCGACATCGCCGGCGGCAAGAACTTCGCCTCCGACCTGATCCCGGGCACCTTCGGCACGGTCAATCCCGAGGCGGTCGTCGCCGCCAACCCCGACGTCGTGGTCATCACCGGCGGCAACTGGGGCGCCTATGTGCCGGGCGGGGCCTGGGTCGGCCTGGGGCCGGGCAGCGACCTGATCGAAGCGCGCCGCAAGCTGGCGGGCCTCGCCAGGCGGCCGGCCTTCAGCCAGACCAAGGCGGTGAAGGACGGGCGCGTGCACGCCATCTGGCACCAGTTCTACAACAGCCCCTACCAGTTCGTGGCGATCCAGGAGATCGCGACCTGGCTGCATCCGGAGCTGTTCAAGGACCTCGATGCCGAGGCGACGCTGAAGACGCTGCATGAGCGCTTCCTGCCCCTGCCCTACCAGCCGGGCTACTGGGTCACGGTGGACCGCAAGTGAGCGCGACCGTCGCCGCCGCGGGCCGGCCGGCCGGGATCGCCTATCGCGCGCTGACGCTGCGGCGGCGGCTGATCCTGCTGGCGATGTTCGGCCTGCTGCTGGCGAGCCTCGTCGTCGACCTGATGCTGGGCCCGGCGCGCTACGACGCCGGCCAGGTGCTGGCGACGCTGATGAACCCCTCGGAAGCGCCGGCGGCGCTGCGCGTGGTGATCTGGGACATCCGGCTGCCGGTGGCGCTGATGGCGGTGGTGACCGGGGCTGCGCTCGCGATCGCCGGCGCGCAGATGCAGACGATCCTGAACAACCCGCTGGCCAGCCCCTTCACGCTCGGCATCTCGGCGGCGGCCTCCTTCGGGGCGGCGCTGGCGCTGGTCTTCGGCGTCGCGCTGGTACCCTTCGCGGTCGACTACATCGTGCCGATCAACGCCTTCATCATGGCGATGGGCGCGGCGATGCTGATCCATGTGCTGAGCCAGCAGCGCGGGGTGACGACCGAGACCGTGATCCTGCTCGGCATCGCGCTGGTCTTCACCTTCAACGCGCTGCTCTCGCTGTTGCAGTTCTTCGCCTCCGAGCAGGCGCTGGGCGCGGTCGTGTTCTGGACCATGGGCTCGCTGACCAAGGCGAACTGGCACAAGCTCGGCATCACCACGGCGGTGCTGCTGTTCACCCTGCCCTTCTTCCTGCGCCGGGCCTGGGCGCTGACGACGCTGCGGCTGGGCGACGACAAGGCGGCGAGCTTCGGCATCAATGTCCGCCGCTTACGGCTCGAGATCATGCTGCTGGTCAGCCTGCTCGCCGCCGTGCCGGTCTCCTTCGTCGGGACGATCGGCTTCATCGGGCTCGTCGGCCCCCATATCGCGCGCATGGTGATCGGCGAGGACCAGCGCTTCTTCCTGCCGGCCTCGGCGCTGGCGGGAGCCGCGATCCTCTCGGCCTCCTCGGTGGTGTCGAAGTCGCTGATCCCGGGCCTGATCTTCCCGATCAGCATCGTCACCGCGCTGATCGGGGTGCCGTTCTTCTTCAGCCTGATCATGACGAGCCGGAAACGGTCATGGTGAGGCTCTGATGGTCCAGCTCACCCTCAGCGGCGTCGGCGTCGCCTATGGCAGGCGCCGCGTCCTCAGCGACGTGGACGCCGCCGATCTGCGCGGCGGCGAGGTCGTGGCGCTGATCGGCGCCAATGCCGCCGGCAAATCGAGCCTGTTCCGGCGCATCGCCGGGCTGGCCTCCGGGGACGGCACGGTCAGCCTCGGCGGCACCAGCCGCGTCGCCGGCCGGGCCACGCCGCAATGCTGCTACCTGCCGCAGGATACGGCGGTGAATGCCGTGCTCACGGTCTATGAATCGATCCTGCTCGCGCTCAAGCAGGGCGGCACCTGGTCGGTCAGCGACGAGGAGCTGCGCCGCATCGACAGCGTGCTGCGCGACCTCGAGATCGAGGATCTGGCGTTCCGGGGCCTGGGCGAACTCTCCGGCGGGCAGCGCCAGCTCGTCTCGATCGCGCAGACGCTGGTGCGCGAGCCCGACGTTCTGCTGCTCGACGAGCCGACCAGCGCGCTCGACCTGCACCGGCAGTTCGAGGTTCTCAGCCTGGTGCGCCGGCTGGCGCGCGAGCGCGGCATGCTGGTGCTGATCTCGATCCACGATCTCAACCAGGCGCTGCGCTTCGCCGACCGGGTCATGGTCCTGGCCCATGCGCGGCTCATCGCGATGGGCGACCCGCGCGCCATCGTGACGCCGGCCCTGCTCGATGAGGTCTATGGCGTTCGCGCCCGCGTCGAAACTCTGGCAGGCGGCGAGCCCTATGTGCTGGTCGAGGGGTCGAGCCGGCAGGTGGCGTGAGGCCGGCCCGCTGCTTCAGGCCGGCGGCGGCGGCAGCGGCTCGTCGGCGCGGGCGAGGCGCCCTTCTTCCGCCTTGTGGACATATTGCGCCGCCACCAGCCAGCCCTTGAGCGGCTGCAGGGGCGGGATGCAGGTCAGCAGGATGAGCGGCAGCGTCGTGACCAGATGCACCCAGGTCGGCGGCTGGTAGGCGAGTTCGAGCCAGAGCGGGAAGGCGACCGCGGGAACGCAGACGAACATCATCACGAAGAAGGCTGGACCGTCCGCCGGATCGGCGAAGGAATAGTCCAGGCCGCAGACCTCGCAGGAGGGCCTGATCTTCAGGAAGCCGTCGAAGAGATGGCCCTTGCCGCAGCGCGGGCAGCGGCCGCGCAGGCCGGTCTGCAGCGGCGACAGGGTCGGCCAGTGTTCGCCGGACATCTCATTCTCCCAGACTATGCCGCAAAAATGGGCACTCGCTCGAGATGGGCGCCGTGACCGTCAAAGGCAATCACCGCGCGCGCATCGCCGGGCTGCATCGGCGTTGCCACGCCCCGCACCTCGTCGAAACAACGGGCCATCGCGCCGCATGATCCCTCGCCGCGCGGCGCCGGGACGGTTTGCCGCAGCCGGCTCAGATGTGGATGGCGTGGCCGAGCGCCTTGAGCGCCGCTTCCTGGAAGCCCTCACCCTGCGTCGGATGGGCGTGGATCGTGCCGGCGACATCCTCCAGCGTCGCGCCCATCTCGATCGCCAGGCCGAAGGCGGTCGAGAGTTCCGAGACGCCGGAGCCGACGGCCTGGATGCCGAGCACCAGCCCGTTCTGCGCCTGGGCGACGATGCGGACGAAGCCCAGCTCGCCATCGCGCGTCATGGCCCGGCCATTGGCGGCGAAGGGGAACTGGCCGATCCGGATCTCCTGCCCCGTGCGCCGCGCCTCCTCGGGCGAAAGCCCGACCGAGACGATCTCGGGGTCGGTGAAGCAGATCGCGGGAATCGCGCGCTTGTCCCAGGCGCGCGGCAGGCCGGCGGCGATCTCGGCCACCATCTCGCCCTGCGCCATGGCGCGATGCGCCAGCATCGGCTCGCCGGTGACGTCGCCGATCGCGAAGATGCCGCGCATCGAGGTCTCGCAGCGGTCGTTGATGCGGATGAAGCGGCCGTCCCGATCCAGCACCAGCTCCTCCAGCCCGAGGGCTTCGGTGGCCGGCGCCCGGCCGACGGTGACGAGGATCCTGTCGGCGGCGATGCGGCGCTCCTGCCCGTCCGCCGTCTCGACCCGCAGCGCGTCGCCCGCGGGCGTGGCGCCGCGCGCCTTGGCGCCGAGCAGCACCTCGACGCCGAGGGCGGTCAGCCGCTTGCCGACGGGGGCGGTCAGCTCCGCGTCGTAGAGCGGCAGGATGCGGCCTTTCGCCTCGACGATGGTGACCTTGCTACCCAGCTTGGCGAAGGCGATGCCGAGTTCGAGCCCGATATAGCCGCCGCCGACCACGGCGAGACGCTCCGGGACTTCCGCAAGGGACAGCGCCTCGGTCGAGGAG
This sequence comes from Bosea sp. RAC05, assembly GCF_001713455.1. Classification (NCBI taxonomy): domain Bacteria; kingdom Pseudomonadati; phylum Pseudomonadota; class Alphaproteobacteria; order Hyphomicrobiales; family Alloboseaceae; genus Allobosea; species Allobosea sp. RAC05. The sequence goes on along the minus strand of NZ_CP016464.1, from coordinate 770,516 downwards.
ATCACCGGCCCCCGAAGGGCAGGAAGGGCAATTCGACCGGCCCGGAGCCGGTGGCGATGACGATGCGCTCGGCGCGGATCACCTTCGGGCCGGTCTCGGTCTCGACCACGACGGTCTTGCCATCACGGAAGCGGGCGCGGCCCTGGACGATCTTGACCTTGGCCTTGCGAAGCAGACCGGCGACGCCGTTGTTGAGGCGGCCGACGATGCCGTCCTTCCAGGCGACAGCCTTGGCGAAGTCGAGCGCCGGCGCACCCGCCGTCAGGCCGAAGGGCGTCCTGCCGGCGGCCGCGTGGGCGGCCTTCTCGTATTCCTCGGCGACATGAATCATCGCCTTGGAGGGGATGCAGCCGACATTCAGGCAGGTGCCGCCGAGCTTGCCGGCCTCGACGATGACGGTGTCGAGGCCGAGCTGCCCGGCGCGGATGGCGCAGACATAGCCACCCGGCCCGGCGCCGATGACGAGCAGCTTACAGGTGATCTCGGTCATCATGATGCGGCTCCGCCCTCAGACATCGATGAACAGCGTCGCCGGGTTCTCCAGCAGCTCCTTGAGCCGCTGGACGAAGACGGCCGCGTCCCAGCCGTCGACCACGCGGTGGTCGAAGCTGGAGGACAGGTTCATCATCTTGCGCGGGACGAAGGTGGTGCCGTCCCAGACCGGGCGGATCATCATCTTGTTGACGCCGACGATGGCGACCTCCGGGTGGTTGATCACCGGCGTGGTGGCGATGCCGCCCATGGTGCCCAGCGAGGTGATGGTGATGGTCGAGCCGGTCAGCTCGTCGCGGGTGGCGGTGCCCTGCCGGGCGCGCTCGGCGATGCGGTTGAGCTCCAGCGCGCAGCCGAAGATGTCGCGCGCCTCGGCATGCTTCACCACGGGGACCATCAGCCCGCCCGGCGTCTGCGTGGCGATGCCCAGATGGATGCCGGCATGCTGGCGCACGATGCCCGCCTCGTCGTCATAGAGCGCGTTGAGGTTGGGCTGCTCGGCCAGGGCCTTGACCATGGCGCGCATCAGGAAGGGTAAAAGCGTGAGCTTTGGGCGCTCGGGCGTCGGCTTCCTGTTGAGGACCGCGCGCAGATCCTCCAGCGCCTGGACGTCGACCTCCTCGACGATGGTGATGTGCGGGATGCGCGCCTTCGACAGCGCCATCTTCTCCGCGATCTTGCGCCGGAGGCCGACGACCTTGACCTCGCTGACGGCGGTCTTCTCGGCGAGGCCGGGCTTGCGCTCGGCCTCGGGCCCGCGCAGCAGGAAGGCGTCGAGGTCCTCGTGCAGGATGCGCCCGGCCGGGCCGGTGCCGGCGACCTGGCGCAGATCGATGCCGGCCTCGCGGGCCTTGAGCCGCACAGCGGGAGAGGCCAGAGGCCGTTCGCCCGGCGCGCGCCGCGGCAGGGCCGGAGCGGGAGCAGCGGCACCCGCCAGTGCCTTGGCGGGCCGCGGCACGGTCATCGCGCGCGGCGGTTCCTCGGCCGTCTCGGGCTGACGGGGAGCCGACGCGGCCGGCGCTTGTGCTGCGGGTGCCTCCGCAGTCTGTTCTGGCGCGGCGTCCTCGGCCGGCGCTTCGGTGGCTGCGCCCTCGCCCGCGACCTCGAGCCTGACCAGCGCCGAGCCGATCGCGACCGTGTCGCCGATCTCGGCGCCGATCCAGGTGACCTTGCCGTCGACGGGGGCGGGAATCTCGACGGTCGCCTTGTCGGTCATCACGGCGGCCAGCAAATCATCCTCGCGGATGATGTCGCCGACCTTGACGTGCCATTCGACCAGCTCGGCCTCGGCGATGCCCTCCCCGACATCGGGGAGCTTGACGATGCGCTCGGCCATCAGCGGCTCTCCATGATCTCGCGCAGCGCCTGGCCGACGCGGGCGGGGCCGGGGAAATAGGCCCATTCCTGGGCATGCGGATAAGGCGTGTCCCAGCCCGCCACGCGCCTGACCGGCGCCTCGAGATGGTAGAAGCAGGTCTCCTGGACCAGCGCGGCGAGCTCGGCGCCGAAGCCCGAGGTCAGCGTCGCCTCATGCAGGACCATGCAGCGGCCGGTCTTGGCGACGGAGGCTGTGATGGTGTCGAGGTCGAGCGGGACGAGGGTCCGCAGGTCGATCACCTCCGCGTCGATGCCGGTCTCCTGCGCGACGGCTTCCGCGACATGGACCATGGTGCCGTAGGTGACGATGGTGCAGGCCGACCCCTCGCGGCGGATCGCGGCCTTGCCGAGCGGCAGGACAAAATGCCCCTCGGGCACCTCGCCGAGCTCATGCTTCGACCAGGGCGTGACCGGGCGGTCGTGATGGCCGTCGAAGGGGCCGTTATAGAGACGCTTGGGCTCGAGGAAGATCACCGGGTCGGGATCCTCGATCGCCGCGATCAGCAGGCCCTTGGCGTCATAGGGGTTCGACGGCACCACGGTCTTCAGGCCCGAGACATGGGTGAAGAGGGCTTCGGGGCTCTGGCTGTGGGTCTGGCCGCCGAAGATGCCGCCGCCGGTCGGCATGCGGATCACGATCGGGCAGGTGAAATCGCCATTCGAGCGGTAGCGCAGCCGCGCGGCCTCCGAGACGATCTGGTCATAGGCCGGGTAGACATAGTCGGCGAACTGGATCTCGATGCAGGGCCGCAGGCCATAGGCGGCCATGCCGATCGCGGTGCCGACGATGCCGGCCTCGCTGATCGGAGCGTCGAAGCAGCGGCTGACGCCGTATTTCTGCTGCAGCCCATGGGTGCAGCGGAAGACACCGCCGAAGAAGCCGACGTCCTCGCCATAGACCACGACGTTCTCGTCGCGGGCCATCGAGACATCCATGGCGGAGCGGATCGACTCGATCATCGTCATGCGCGGCATGGCGTCAGACTCCGAGTTGCTGGCGCTGGCGGCGCAGATGCGGCGGCATCTCCGCATAGACGCCCTCGAACATGTCGCGCGCCGAGGGCTTGCCGCCGGAATGCAGCGTGCCGAAGCGCTCGGCCTCCTTCTGCGCCGCGATCACCGTCTCCAGGATCTCGGCCTGCGTCTGCGTATGGCGCTCCTCGCTCCAGGCGCCGATGGCGATCAGATGCTCCTTCAGCCGCAGCAGCGGATCGCCCAGCGGCCAGCCGTCGGATTCCTGCTTGGGGCGATAGGCGGAGGGGTCGTCCGAGGTCGAATGCGCGCCGGCGCGGTAGGTGACGTATTCGACCAGCGTCGGCCCGAGATTGCGGCGGGCGCGCTCGATCGCCCATTGCGCCACGGCATAGGTGGCGAGGTAGTCGTTGCCGTCGACCCGCAGGGCCGGAATGCCGAAGCCGAGGCCTCGCGCCGCGAAGGTGCCGGAGCCGCCGCGCGCGATGCCCTGGAAGGTCGAGATCGCCCACTGGTTGTTGACGACGTTGAGAACGACGGGCGCCTTGTAGGTCGAGGCGAAGACGAGCGCGGCGTGGAAATCCGATTCCGCGGTCGAGCCGTCGCCGACCCAGGCGGCGGCGATGCGGGTGTCGCCCTTGATCGCGGAGGCCATGGCCCAGCCGACGGCCTGGACGAACTGCGTCGCGAGATTGCCGGAGATCGAGAAGAAGCCGTGCTGCTTCGAGGAGTACATGATCGGCAGCTGCCGGCCCTTCAGCGGGTCGCGCTCGTTGGAGTAGATCTGGCACATCATGTCGACGAGCGGGTAGTCGTCGGCGATGAGCAGCCCGGCCTGGCGGTACGTCGGAAAGTTCATGTCGCCGGGCTCGAGCGCGATGCGGAAGGCGCAGCTCACCGCCTCCTCGCCGGTGTGCTGCATGTAGAAAGAGGTCTTGCCCTGGCGCTGGGCCATCTGCATGCGCGCATCGAAGGTGCGCAGCGTCATCATGTGGCGCAGGCCGCGGATGAGGTCGTCCCGGCTGAGATCGGGCACCCAGGGGCCGACCGCCTCGCCCTCGCGGTTCAGCACGCGGATGATCGAATAGGCGAGGTCGCGGATCGCCTTGGGATCGACATCGACGGGCGGCCGCTCGACCGACCCCGCCTGCGGGATCACGACATGGGAGAAGTCCGGCTGCTCGCCCGGGCGGGAGGCCGGCTGCGGCACGTGAAAGCGAAGGGGTGTGTCGGTCATGCGCTCCGTCCCTGATCCGCCGTTTCGTCCGGTCGGCCAGCATTCCGCCGTCCGGCCCGGACGGCAAGCCGTCCGTTTCCGCGGGGCTTGGTCGCGAGCGGCGACGCATCCCTCTTGGCGTCAGGCTAGCGCGGGGCTCGCGGAGATTCCTGTCGAAATCGGTTGCATCCGGAACCGTCTGCGGAAATATCGTCTGCCCAGTAACTTAAAGTCGGGATGATTTTCCGTGATACCACGCAACCGCCGGAGCGATGAACCGGACGCCACCGATCTGCGGATTCTCTCCGCCCTTCAGGAGGACGGCCGCCTGACCGTCAATGCACTCGCCGAGAAGGTCGGGCTCTCGCCCTCGCCCTGCTGGACACGGGTGAAGCGGCTGGAGGAGAGCGGGGCGATCGAGAAATACGTCGCGGTGCTCGACCAGAAGGCGCTGGGCTTCGGCAATGTCGTCTTCGTCGAGATCACGCTCGACAAGCATGACGACAAGATCCTCGACCATTTCGGCGAGGCGCTGACGCGGATTCCGGAGGTGGTCGAGGCCTATCTCGTCACCGGCGAATACGATTACCTCGTCAAGGTCGTGGTCAGCGGCACCGACCATTATGAGCGCTTCCTGCGCGAGACGCTCTACCGCATCCCCGGCATCCGCCAGACGCGCACGACCTTCGGCTTGCGCACGCTGAAGCGCGCGATCTCGATCGACCCGCTGAAGATGCCGAGGCCGTGATCGCAACGCCACCCACCTCCCGCGTCATCCTGGACAAGCCGCGAAGCGGCGCAGGCCGGGATCCATCATAGAGAGCCGTCGCGCCCGATGATGGATCCCGGTCGGCCTGCGGCCGCCCAGGATGACGGTGGTGGGTCAGCATCCTGACATTGAAGCGCTCGTTGCCCTGACGGTCAGGCCAAGACGAACCCCTCATCCGCAGCCGCTAGCGCGACTGCCGCCTCGAGATCGGGCGCCGCCGCGGCGTGGATGGTGAAGAGCCCCTCACCGGCCGTGACGTCGTCGCCGACGGCGCGCAGCAGGTCGATGCCGGCGCTCTTGTCGAAGGGGGCTCCGGCGCGGCGCGCGATGCCGGCGATGCGCCAGCCGTCGATCTCGCTGATCCGCCCGGCGCGGGAGGCGCGCATGGTGTGGGTGAGGGCTGCGGGCTTCGCGACGATGTCGCGGCGTCCCTGGGCGGCAATGATCCCGTCCAAAGCGGCGCGCGCCGCGCCCGAGGCCAGGAGTTCGGCCGCCCGGGCGCGACCCGCTACCGCTGAGCCGATCGCCGGGTCCCAGGCGAGGATTCGGCCGGCGAAGTCGAGCGCCTTCTCGCGCAGATCGGCCGGGGCCTGGGCATCGCCCTCCAGCACCCAGAGCACGTCGCGGACCTCGAGCGCCGGCCCGATGCCGCGGCCGATCGGCCCGGCGCCGCAGGTCGCGACCGCCTCGACCTGCAGGCCGACGGACCGCCCGACGCTCTCGAACAGCGCGCCGAGTTCGCGTGCCTCGGCCTCGCTGTGGAGCTTGGCACGGCGGCCATAGGGCAGGTCGACCACGACATGGGTCGAGCCTGCCGTCAGCTTCTTCGAGATGATCGAGGCGACCGACCAGCGGTTGGAATCGATCCCGAGCGGGCGCGTGATCGCGTTCATCACGTCGTCGACGGCGGAGTGATTGAGGCGGCCGTTCCAGGCGATGCAGGCGCGCGCCTGCGCCACCGTGCGGCGGACGTCGTCCTCCGTCAGGTCGACCCTGGCCAGCACCTCCATCGCATCGGCCGTGCCGGCGGCCGAGGTGATGGCGCGCGAGGAGGTCTTGGGCATGGCCAGCCCATGGGCGGCGACGATCGGCGCGACGATGAGCGTGATGCGGCTGCCGGGGATGCCGCCCATCGAATGCTTGTCGACGACGATCGGCTCGTCCCAGCGCAGCGGCGTCGAGAAGCCGGCTCGCACGCTGGCCAGCGCCGCGACCTCGGCATCGCTGAGCGAGCGCGTCGCGGCGACGAGGAAGGCGGAGATCTCGCCTTCCGGGTAGCGGCCCTCGACGATGTCGCGCAGCAGCATGGCGTAGTCGGCGGCGCCAAGCTCGGCGCCCTGGATCTTGGCGCGCAGCGCGTCGCGGCTGTGCTGCGGCGGGGTGCGTGTCAGCGTGATCTCGCTGCCTTCGGGCAGGCCAAGCTGCGCGAAGGCCTCGCGCGACAGGCCGATCTCATGTGGCTCCAGCAGCCAGCCGGCCTCGACGACGTTGACGCGGGCGCGGATACTGCTTCGCTTTCCTTGCGCGTCGATTGGGCCGGCGACGTCGACCTTGCCCGGCCCGTCGAAATCCGAAACGCCGAGCAGGCTGTCACCAGGCAGATAGGCGATGCTGTCGCGCCAGCCATCGATCGGAACGGGCTTCAGCGACAGGCGGCGGGTGGCGGCGTCGATGGCGGCCAGGAAATGCTCGATGCCCTCTTCGACCGTGCCATCGTTGGAGACCGCGATGGTCTCGATGCCGTCTGGCCATTGCGGCGGCTTGCGGGCGAGGCGCGCGGCGATGTCCTGCGCTGTCTCGCGTCCGCGGGAGGCGAGACGGCGGGCGAGCGTCTCGGGCGAGGCGGTGACGTTGATGATGATCAGCCGCGGCACGGCGCCGGCGAGCGTCTCCAGCACCCCGCGCGAGCCATTGGCGACGATGTGGCGGCCGGCGAGGAGATCGTCCCGCAGCGCGGCGCGCAGCCCGTAGTGCAGCCCATGCGCCTGCCATGAGACGAGAAGACCACCTTTGGCCGCGAGCGCGGCGAAGCCGGCCTCGTCGATCGCCTCGTGGTCCTCCCCGCCGGCATCGGCCGGGCGGGTGATCAGGCGCCGCGCGAAGCCGAAGCGCCCGCCCTGCGCCAGGGCCCGCCGGGCCCCGTCCATCAGCGTATCCTTGCCGGCCCCGCTCGGCCCGACGACGACGAAGAGGATGCCTGGCCGCATGGAGTTCCGGTCGCCTTCAGGCCTCGTCGAGCCCGATGTCCACGGCGGGCGCCGACTGGGTGATCTTGCTGGTCGAGATGTAGTCCACGCCGGTCTCGGCGACGGCGCGGATCGTCTCGTAGCGGATGCCGCCCGACGCTTCCAGCTTGGCGCGGCCGGCGACATAGGCGACCGCCTCCGTCATCTCCGGCACGGGCATGTTGTCGAGCATGATCACGTCGGCTCCGGCGGCGACCGCCTCGCGCACCTGCTCCAGCCGGTCGCACTCGACCTCGAGCTTGGTCAGGACGGGCAGCTTGCGGCGGGCGCGCTCGACCGCCTCGGCGATGCCGCCGCAGACGGCGATGTGATTGTCCTTGATCATCACGCCGTTATCGAGCCCGAGGCGGTGATTCAGCCCGCCGCCGCAGGCGACCGCATGCTTCTCCAGCATGCGCAGGCCGGGCGTGGTCTTGCGGGTATCGATCAACCGGGCGCGCGTGCCCTTGATGATGTCGACATAGCGCGCCGTCTCGGTGGCGATGCCCGAGAGCCGCTGGACGATGTTCAGCGCCGTGCGCTCGGCGGTGAGGATGCCCTGGGCCGGACCCTCGACCAGGATCAGCGTCGCGCCCTTCTCGACGCGGTCGCCATCCGCGGCCTCGACCTTGACCGACAGCCGCGGCTCGTAGCGGGCGAAGACGGCGGCCGCCACGTCGAGCCCCGCGATCACCATCGATTCGCGGGCATTCATGCGGAAGGCGCCGGTTTCCGTCGGCTCGATCATGACCTGGACGGTCAGGTCGCAGGAGCCGATGTCCTCGCTCAGCCAGAGATCGATCAGCCGCTGGGTGGTGAAACGGTCATACATTCTCAGCCCCTGCCCTGTGCCCCGCCAGCGCGTGCGGGCTTCGCCATGGGGAGCGAATAGCACGGATGGCCCGATCCGATGACCGTTTGTGTACCAACGATGCGAAGCGGGCCCGGATGTGTCAAGCAAGGATTGGTCGATGTGTTGCGCCGAGGCCCGGCTTCGCGCAGCAGCCGACGATTTCAGCACGACAATCATAGTTGTCCCGCGCAGGTTGCAAAAATTTGCTGCAGTGCACGCTCCCCGTTTGGGCGATGAGCAGCATTGACAACCCATATGCACACCAACAAACTCCCCATCGTGCTGCGCAAGTCAGCATTCGACAAGGCGGCTTGAAGCCGCCGGGAAACGGCAGCTACGTCAGATCATCCGCCGGCATTATCGGCCGGCGGCCTTCGGTTGGCGGCCCGCTTCCGGGCCGTGTCCGACACGAGGCTGGGAGGGGAACCATGAAGAGACTGGCTTTCACGACGCTCGTCGCGGCCGCGCTGGCAATCGGGGCGTTTCCGGCGGCGGCACAGACCGCACCGGCAAAGAAGATCACCCTGACCGGCGGCTCCGTCGGCGGCGCCTGGAGCGCCATCGGCAACGCCATCGGCGAAACCATCCGACGGGAATCGCCGGGCGCCGCCTTCGGCTATGAGCCGGGGCGCGAGGCCGCGAACATCCAGCTGGTCTCGACCGGCAAGGTCGAGCTCGGCATCGCCCATGCGCAGCTGGTGAAGCGGGCGCAGGCCGGCGAGGAACCCTTCAAGGCGCCGATCACCAATCTGCGCGCCATTGCGCTGATCGACCCGCAGGCGGCGGTGCAGATCCTCGTCCGCGAGGACGCCGGCATCGAGAGCTTCGAGAGCATCCTCGCCGCGAAGAAGCCGGTGCGGATCGCGCTCAACCAGCGCGGCACGCTGATGGCGGTGACCGGCGAAGAGGTGTTCAAGGCCTATGGCATCACGGCCAAGGACATCGAGGGCTGGGGCGGCCGCATCCACCATGTCGATTACAATGCCGGCCTCGAGATGATGAAGAACGGCCAGGTCGACGTCATCATCAACATGCTCGCTTTCCCCTCCGGCCAGATCAACAGCGCGACGCGCGAAATGAAGGTCAAGATGCTCGGCATCTCGCCGGACGCGACCGCCAAGCTCGGCGCCCTGCTCGGCACGGCGCCGATCACCGTGCCGGCGGGGACCTATGCCTTCCAGCCGGCGGCGGTGCCGACGATCACCGGTAGCGTCGTTCTCTTCGCCTCGGCCGAGATGAAGAACGAGGATGCCGCCCTGATCGTCGACGGCATGATCAAGCATTTCGACTATCTGCGGCAGGCGCATGCGATGATGGCCCGGCTCGAGCCGGTCAACCTGACGCAGACCGCGCCGCTGGCGCTCCATCCCGGCGCAGAGGCCGCCTATCGGAAAGCCGGCCTGCTGAAGTGAGGCGCGCATCGTCCCTCCCTTTCCGCCATCGAGAGGACGAGGCGCCACGATGCTCGCCCTGCTGAAGCTGATCGCACCGGGACGATCCCGACAGCTCGGCGCGCCGGAGCAGTGGACGGTGCATGTCGTCGGCTTCGCAGCGGCCGTGCTGCTGATCGCCATCTCCTTCGGCTGGTATGTCAAGCGCGAGATCGCCCTGTTTCTGTTCCTCGGAGCGGTTCTCGCCCTGGCCTTCCTGACGACGACGGCCAACCCGCTGCGGCCGACCGGCCGCTCCTGGTTTGCCTGGGGGTTGGTCGCGCTCTCGATCGCCTCCTGCGGCTACTTCGTGGCGATGCAGCCGGTCCACGAGATGCGGCTGCCGATGATCGACGAACTCTCCACCGCCGACATCGCCGCCTCGATCGTGCTGATCGCGCTGGTGATGGAGGCGACGCGGCGCTGCATCGGGATGATCCTCGTCGTGCTGGTCGCGACCTTCCTCGCCTACGCGATCTTCGGCAGCAAGCTGACCGGCTCCTTCGCCCATCGCGGCTTCAGCACGCAGGAGATCGTCGACCATCTGGTGTTCTCGACCAACGGGCTGTTCGGCCCGGCGCTCGAGGTCGCGGCCTTTCTGGTCGTCGTCTTCGTCGTCTTCGGGGCCTTGCTCGACCGGATCGGCGGCGCCGATTTCTTCTACGACATCGCCAACAGCCTGGTCGGCAAGCAGGTCGGCGGGGCCAGCAAGGTCGCGGTGGTCTCGTCGGGCCTCTACGGATCGATCTCGGGCTCACCGACGGCCGACGTCGTGACCACCGGCTCCTTCAGCATCCCCCTGATGATCAAGACCGGGACAAGCCGGACCTATGCCGGCGCGATCGAATCCGCGGCCTCGACGGGCGGCGCCCTGCTGCCACCGGTGATGGGCTCGGCCGCGTTCCTGATGACGGACTTCACCGGCATTCCCTATGCCACGATCGCGCTGTCGGCCCTCATCCCCGCCCTGCTCTACTACCAGTCGGTGTTTCTTGCGGCGCATTTCAAGGCGCATCGGGACGGGCTTTCGCCGATGTCGGAGGGCGAGACGCCCTCGATCCTGGCCGTGCTGCGGCGCGACTGGGCCTATCTCCTGCCGATCGGGCTTCTGGTCTGGGGCGTGCTGAGCCTGAACCGGCCCGCCTTCGCGGGAGCCATCGCCTGCGCCGCCCTGCTCCCGGTCGCCCTGCTGCGCCATCCCGACCCGGTCCGGCTGGTCAAGACGGTCTTTTTCGGCCTGAGCGACGGCATGCGGGGCATGATCGGCGTCGGCGTGGCCTGCGCCATCGCGGGTCTTGTAGTCGGGACGCTCTCGATGACCGACCTGACGGGCAAGATCAGCTCTGGGCTGTTCCACATGTCCGGCGGCAGCCCGATCCTGACCATTCTCGTCGCCGCCTTCGTCATCATCGTGCTCGGCATGGGCATGCCGACCCCGGCGGTCTACGCGCTCTCGGCGGTGCTGGCGGCGCCGGCCCTGATCGCGCTGGGCATCGCGGTGCTGCCGGCGCATCTCTTCATCGTCTACATCGCCTCGATGTCCGCGATCACGCCGCCGGTCGCGGTCGCGGCCTTCGCGGCGGCCTCGATCGCGAAAGCCAATCCGGTGATGATCGCCGTCGTCGCCTGCCGGATCGCGATGGTCGCGTTCATCCTGCCCTTCGTTTTCATCTATCAGCCGTCGCTGCTGATGATCGGACCGGTCTGGCAGACGGTCCTGTCCGTCGCGGCGGTGGCACTGGGCGTCATCGCCCTCAACGCCGCGATCGAGGGCTATCTGTTCTCCCGCCTCGGCCTGGCCGCCCGCGTGCTGCTGGGGGCGGGCGGGATCGGGCTCTTCCTGCCCTTCGCGGTGACGCAACTGGCGGGGCTGGCGCTGCTCGCGGCCACGGCCGTCTGGCTCTGGGTCACGCGCGCGCCGGGTCCGCGCGCGGCCCGCGCCAGCTGAGGCGGCCCTCAGTTGCCGAGATCGCGGGCGACGCGGAAGCCCGCGACCTGATCACGGATGCCGGGCTCGCTGACGATCCGGGAATCCAGCCGCCGCGCCGTCGGCGGATCGGCCCAGGAGCCGCCCCGCAGGATGCGGCCCTCCTCCTCGCGGCAGATCGGCGGCGGGAACGGCTGACCGGGCACGGAGGGGTCGGGCGGGCAGGTGTCGACCCATTCCCAGAGATTGCCGCTGAGATCCGAGAGGCCCCAGGGGCTGGCCGCGAAGCTGCCGACGGGCGCGGTGGTGCGGAAGCCGTCACGGCAGGGCGCCACGGTCCAGGAGGGCATCGCCTGCTTGGCGGTCTCGTCGGCGCCGTTGCCGATCGCGCAGAGGCGCGCGGGATCGGCCATGTCCTTCGCCGAGGCGGCGGCGACATGGTGCCATTCGGGGTCGGTCAGCAGGCGGTAGCGCTGGCCGGTGCGCTTCGACAGCCAGGCGAGATAGGCCTTGGCGTCGCCATGGCTGACGCAGGCGACCGGGTCGCTGTCGGTCTGCGGAAAGCCCGGGTCCTGCCAGGACAGGGTGGGATCGAGCTTCCAGACCGGCGCGCGGACATGGCAGCCGAGTTCGACGACATGGCCGGACTGCTGCACGAAGACGCGGTACTGCGCCCGGGTGACCTCGAAGCGGCCCACCGCGAAAGGTTGCGGCAGCGCGACCTCGACTTGGCGCGGCGTCGCGCCGGTCGAGAGCTGCATGCGGACATCGCCGTCAGGCACCAGGACGAGCTCCGGGCAATCGGCGCAATCGCGAAAGCTCTCGCCCGAACCCGGCTTGACCCAGAGCCGCTTGCCGTCGGCCGCGAGATCGACATAGCCCAGAGCGGCGAGCCGTGCCGTCACCCGGCGCTTGTCGACCCCCGCCGCGAGCAGTTCGAGCAGGGCCGCCCGGTCCGTGGTGGCAGCGATCCGCGCCACCATCTCGGCGGCAGGGTCCCACGGCGGCGCCAGCGGGGTGAGCTTCAGGGTGGGGCCGGTAGAGGCCGATCCCGACGGCGGCGGCGCCTGCGACAGGGCCGCGACCGGCAGGACAAGGCTCAGCGCGCCCAGTGCCGCGCCGAAGGCGGCCCGCCGACCGGCGGGCCGCCGCGCGGATACGGGGGCCGCGGCGCTCATGCGCAGGGCGCGGTCTTGAATTCGACGCGGCGGTCGACCGCCGTGCTGGCGTCGTCGCGCGGCAGGCCGACCAGCGCCTCGCGAAAGCCAACGCCGGAGGGGCGCAGCCGCTGCGACATGCCCGGCGCCGCCGCGGCCATGAGCGCCACGATGCGCTCGGCGCGCTCGCGCGAGAGCCTGTCGTTCAGCGCCTCGGGCCCGGTGCGGCTGGCATGGCCGACCACATCGAGGCAGACGCCGGCCTTGGTCGCCCGCGCCGAGATCTCGCGCAGCCAGGCCGGGTAGCTGGCCGAGAGCTTGCGGTCGGCATTGAAGGCGGTGGAGTTCGGCTCGAACAGGAACTTCACCCCGAGTTGGCCGAGGGCGAAGCCGCGCTCGACCATTCGGCCGAAGGTCTGGTCGGCCTCGCTGGTCTCGCCCAGCGCCGCATAGGAGAGGTAGAGGCCGTTGAGCACACGCAGCTGGTCGCCGCCCGGCTGGGCCTGGGCCTCGCGATAGAGATCGCGGGCGCGACGGTGGTCTCCGGCCTCATAGGCGGCGCCGGCCTCGCGGATGCGGGCGGCGGCGCCGAGCTGGTCGATATAGGCGGGCGAGACGGGCGTGCCGGGCTGCGACTTCTGGCAGGCCTCGATATAAGCGCGGGTCGCCGCGTCCAGACCCCAGACCGGCGTGTCGGCATAGGAGGCCGCCGGGGCGATGTCGACATTGCCGACGGTCGAGCGCGCGACGCTGCGGGCATAGACCGTCTTGGCCTCGCGCTCGACCAGGGCGAAGCAGATCCAGAAGGCGTCGCGATCGCCGCCGGGCTGGCCGGCATTGTTGATGGTGTTGAAGGTTCCGATGAAGACGAAGCGGGCCTTGGCGACGTTGTCGGGCGTGAAGGCCAGGATCTTCACATGCGGATAGCGCTCCGCCACCAGCTCGGCGATGCGCCGATCGAAGCCGCGCGTCGCCGCCGACTGGATGCCGGTGACGCCGTCGATCAGCGGATCGATGACGACGGTGACCTCGCCGGCGCTCGCCGGAAGCTTGGCGAAGAGGTCCGTCGCGGCCTTCATGAAGGCCTGCTCGAGCGGCACCAGCGCGGGGGCCCGCGCGGCGGCGACGGGCTGGGCGATGGCGGCCGGCGCGCTGCCGACCGTGGCGAGCGCGAGCATGACGGCGGTGGTGACGGTACGCAGGGACATCAGGCGGCTCCGGCAAGGCCTGTCGCCGCCCTGCTCCTCAGCCGGATTGCGACGAAGGTCGATCGAGTGCTGAACCATAGCGTCATCTCCTTTTCCCGAGCAATCCTTCCTGCTCCGGAAGGATCGGTGTGAGGAGAGATTGCAGCAGCCGCACCGCCATGACTGTCTCCGGCGGAACAGCCCCGTGCCAGACGCTGCGGCAGCCGGGACTCAGGCCGGCGTGGACACTGCGACGGCCCCGACCCCGCGCAGCTCGACCGTGCCGAGCGGGCGCAGCCGCGCCGGGTCGCAGCGGCTCGCCGCGACGGGGCCGACGCAGATCGACGAGCCGAGCTCCTTGTTGAGCGCCTCGAGCCGCGCCGCCATGTTCACCGCCTCGCCATGGGCGGTGTAGTCGAGCTTGGCGCCGACGCCGACGTCGCCGACGATGGCGATGCCGGTTTCCAGCCCTTGCCGCGTGCGACCGAGCCCGATCTTGGCCGCCAGACCGACGGCACGGTACGCCTCCGTCCAGTCGAGGATCGCGACCGCGCAGGCGAGCGCGCGCCGCGGATGCTCCCCGAGGTCGAGCGGCGCGTTGAAGAGGGCGTGGACGGCGTCGCCGACGAGCTTGTCGACCATGCCGCCATGCTCGCCGACGATCCGGGTGACACCCTCGAAATAGCCGTCGAGCACCGCCACGAGCTGCTCGGGACCGGCCTCGCGGGTGGTCTGCGTGAACCCCTCGATATCGGTGAAGAGCGCCGTGACCTCGCGTCGCTCACCCGTCAGCTTGAGGCTGCCGGGATCGGCGACGATCCGCTCGACCACGCCGGGCGCCAGATGCTGCTCGAAACGGCGGCGCAACCGCGCCTCGCGCCAGCGCGATTCCGAGAAGGCCGTCAGCGAGGTCGCGAGAAAGGCCAGGGTCGCGGCGGCCATCGGCAGGCGCGGGTCGATCAGCCGATCGCCTGCCGCCAGGCCCGCCGCGCCGGCCGCCACGAGCGCGAGCCCGCCGACCAGCGCGACGGCGGCGACAGCGGGGCGAAGCGCGCGCGCCAGCGTGACCGCGGCTACCGTGGCGAGCAGCGCGAGCGCCCATTCGGCGCCGGCAGCCCAGCCCGGCCGCAGCGGCATCACGCCGGTCGCGATCTGGCGCACCGCCTGGGCGTGGAGCAGCGACGAGGGCGTCAGCGGGTCGCGGGCACTCGCCCGCAGCGCGCCCAGTTCGGGCGCGACGCCGCCGATGAAGACGATGGCGCCCGCCAGAGTGGCGGGATCGGCCCCGCCCCGCAGCAGGTCCGATGCGCGCATGACGGGGACCGCGGGCCCGGCCGGCACCAGTCGCAGGAGGCCGTCCGGCGGCAACGGTCGCGTCGTCTCGCCGATGGTCAGCCGCAGCGGATCGGCGGAGAGCAGATAGCCCGAGGCGCCGGCGGCCAGACGCATGGCCTCGAGCGCCAACCCGGGGTGCATCGCGTCCCCGACCGCGACGAAGAGCGGGACACGGCGAACGAGCCCGTCATCGTCTCCCGGCAGGGACAGCGTCCCGGCGCCGGCCGCGGCCATGGCCAGGGTCGCGGGCGGCGCGCTCGCCCCCTGTTCGCGCCACAGCGCGGGGACGGCAGTCCCCTCGCGCGCCAGCACGGGGACGTCGGCGACGGCATCGCGACCACGGGGGTCGAGCACCCAGCCGAGCACGACCGGCCCGGCGGCGAGGGCGTCTGCGAGCAGACCGTCACCATCCTCCAGAGTCGGCGCCAGCGCGGCGAGTGCGGCATTCCCGGTCTCGGCGGCGAGCCGGCGGGCCAGAGCGGCGGGGGAGCGCGTATCCTCGCCCGCCAGGAGGAGATCGAGAGCGACGGCCGCGGGCTTGGCCGCGCTGACCGCCCCGACCAGCCGCGCCAGCGTCTCGCGCCGCCAGGGCCAGGGACCGATCGCCTCGAGGCTCGCCGCGTCGATGGCGACGATGGCGAGCTTCGGCGCCGGTGGATGGGTGCGCCAGTCGGCGACCTGCGCCAGCATCAGATCGAAGATCTGCTCGCGCTGCGTCTCGCGCCAGGAGGCGGGGGCGAGGAAGACGAACAGAATGACCACGAGGCCGGCCAGGCCACCCGCGGCGACGGGCCGCGACAGCCGCAGCCTTCTCTCAGCCATCGGCCATTCCGGCGCAGGCCGCCAGCCGGTCGGGATCGCAGAAGAGCCGGTCGGCCGTGCGGCGGATCGCGCCCGCCTGTTCGAGCGAACCGAGCGCCGCATTGACCTTCGGCCGGCTGGCGCCCAGCAGCTGCGCCAGCTCGCCCTGCGAGAACGCCATGTCGAGCGGAACCCGCTTGCCCGGCGCCGCCCGGCGGCCGGCGAGCCCGACCAGGAGGAAGCGGGCCAGCCTGACCTCGATCGAATACAGCGCGATGCCCTCGAGCTGGTCGGTGGTCTGGCGCAGCCGGCGGCAGAGGAATGCGATGATCCCGGTCGCCAGCTCCGGATGGCGCGCCATCAACTGCTCGAGCGCGGCGCGGCGCAGGCCATAGGCGAGGACGGGCGTCATCGCCACGGCGTCGGCGCTGCGCGGACCGCCGTCGAGCAGGGCGATCTCGCCCAGCAGATCGCCCCGGGCCGCGTGGCGCACGCTGAGTTCGCGGCCATCCTCGGTCGTCACGGCCAGCCGCACGCGCCCTTCGGCGACGAGCAGCAGTCGATCTCCGGCATCGCCGCGGGCAAACAGCATCTGCCCCTGGTCGCAGCGCTGCTCGCGAAACGCGGCGGCACAATCCTGAAGAGCCTCGGCGGAGAGGCCCGAGAAGAAGCCGGCCTCGGCCAGCAGCGCCGCGATCGAGCCCGGCTCCATCGCTCAGGCGACCTGGGCCAGTGCCGCGGCGATGCGCGCCTCGCCCCAGCGTCGTGCCGGGGTGGGCGCGGCCCCGCGGCGGGCGATGTCGGTGCCCTCGCCAGCCGCCAGCAGGACCTCACGGCCGGCTGCCCGCACGGCCACCTCGCCGCGCTCGACAAAGACGCCGAAGACGCCGTTGCTCGGCCCGGCGAAGAAGCGCGTGCCGCGCACGGCGATCAGGCCATAGGAGGAGCGGATCCGGATGCGACCGGCTTCGCTGCCGGGAGCCTTGTCGACCAGCAGCGCACCCGCCCCGAGCGTGATGGTGCCGCCGGCATCGACGATGAAGCGGTCGATGGTGATGCGCGCCTTCTCGCCCAGGCGCAGCTCGGTCGCGCGGCCGAGCCGGAAGCCGGCGCGGGCGTCCTCGCCCGTCTCGACCCGGTCGCCGACGAAGACGGGGCCGTCGGTCGCGAGCCTGCGACGGGTCTCCCGGAGCTCGGCCATGGCGTCCCCGCGCAGATCCGTCACCATCCCGGCGGCCGGGGCGCGATCCCCCGTGGCCTGGGCCAGGGCCGGCAGCGGCAGGCCGCCCAGGCCGAGCAGCATGGCCACCCGCACCAGGGCGCGCCGGTCCAGCGCACCGTCACCCGGACCGACCACTCCATCGTCACTCGCAGCCATGCTCGTCGCCTTCGTTCGCCCGGACGCAGTTGCCCATGATCGACGGCACGCGGTCAAGCGATGCGCGCGGGATGGCGCCGATCCTTCTTCGGTCGCTCGAGAGCGCTGCACGGTTCAAGCGACACCGCCCTGCGCCGACTGCGTCTCTCCCCTGCCGCTGCGACCATGGCGGCACCCCGCCGCCTGCGTCATCCTTGGCGCAAGTCCGGGCCGCAGCGCACCGGCGTCGAAGGAGGTTGCCCCATGAACCCACAGCCGAGCGACCGGCCCGTGCCGGCCCAGTTCGACGCGCGGACGGCCGATGGCGCCGTGCTGCGCGTCTTTGCCGAGGGCCGGGGCCGACCGCTGCTGCTGGTGACCGGCCTCGGCGGAACCGCCGGCTTCTGGGCGAGCATCTCCGAGACGCTGGCGCGGTCCTTCCGCGTGCTGCGCTTCGACCAGCGCGGACTCGCCGCCAGCACGCGCGGCAAAGCGCCTTGCAGCATCGAGACGCTGGCCCAGGACTGCGTGAGCGTGCTCGACGAGGCCGGTATCGAGCAGGCAGTGGTGCTCGGCCACTCGACCGGGGGCTGCATCGCGTTGTCGCTCGCGCAGCTCGCACCGGGGCGCGTCGAGGGGCTGATCCTGAGTGGGAGCTGGTTGAAGCCGAGCCGCTACATGGCCGCCTATTTCGGCGCACGCCGCGATATCCTCGGGAGCCATCCCCAGGCTTATGCCGCGACGTCCGTGCTCTGCGCCTATCCTCCGGCCTGGATCGAGGCGAACTGGCACATCTACGAGGCGGCCCTGGCCGCGGCGCCGCTGACGGTGCAGCAGCAGTCGGTGATGGCCGAGCGCATCGACGCGCTGCTCGCCTTCGACGGGACCGCGCAGGCCGCCGCACTCGCCCTGCCGGTGCTCGTGCTCGGCGCCCGCGACGACATGGTCGTGCCCGCCTTCCTGCAGGAGGATCTGGCGGCGGCACTGCCCGGCTGCGCCAAGACCATGCTCGACTCCGGCGGGCATCTCTTCCCGATTTCGCGGCCGGACGCCTTCACCTCGACGGTGGCCGACTGGATCGGCCGGCTGGACTGACGCGGAACCGGAACGGGGCGCGGCGAATTAGCCCCTAGGCAGCCTCTCTCTTTGGATTATGCCAATCCGAGGGACGGCCGCTCGCCGATCCCGCGCCTTAACGCCAAGGACCTTCGCATGACCGCCATTCGCCTCGCCCTGCTGGCCGCCCTGTTCGCCCCCGCCCTCGCCGCGCCCGCAACGGCCCAGGACGTCGCCGCCGGCGAGCGCTCCTGGAACAAGTGCCGCGCCTGCCACCAGATCGGCGAGACCGCCAAGAACATCGTCGGTCCGCAGCTCAACGGGCTGTTCGGGCGCCAGGCCGGCACGGTCGAGGGCTACAGCTATTCGGTCGCCAACAAGAACTCCGGCATCACCTGGGACGAGGCGGTCTTCGCCGAGTACATCAAGGACCCGCGCGCCAAGATCCCGGGCACCAAGATGGTCTTCGCCGGCATCAAGAACGAGAAGGAAATCGCCGATCTGACGGCCTTCCTCAAGCAGTTCGACAAGGACGGCAAGAAGCTCTGAGCCGCCCCTTCCGGACGGCGACCGGGGGCGGCGCGGTGCCAGCGCGTTGGCGGCATCGCACCCCCTCGACGGCGTGGGTTGACGCGGTCTCTGGAAGGCCCCGAACTCGGCGCTCCCTCGCGACGGAGCCCCGCCCATGCCTCTCGCCCCCGCCCTGCGTGACAGGATCCTCGCCTCGGTCGAGGCCGGCTTCGCCGAGCAGATCGCCTTCACGCAGGAACTGATCCGCTTTCCCTCGCTGCGGGGTGAAGAACATGCCTGCCAGGACTTCGTCTTCCGGGCGCTGAAGGAGCGTGGTTTCACGCTGGACCGCTTCAAGATGGACGAGGCGGCGATCAAGGCCCATCCCGGCGGCGGACCATTCTCGGAGCATCATTCCGATGCGCCGATCGTGGTCGGCATCCACCATCCGCGCGTGGAGACTGGGCGCTCGCTCATCCTGCAGGCGCATGTCGACGTGGTGCCGACCGGCCCGGTCGATCAGTGGACCCATGCGCCCTTCGATCCCGTGATCGAGGGCGACTGGCTCTACGGCCGCGGCAGCGCCGACATGAAGGCCGGCCACGGCGCCAATTTCGCCTGCCTCGACGCGCTTCGGCGGATCGGGCTGCAGCCGGCGGCGACGCTCTATCTGGAATCGGTGGTCGAGGAGGAATCGACCGGCAATGGCGCGCTGATGACGCATCTGCGCGGCTATCGTGCGCAGGCCGCACTGATTCCCGAGCCGGAATACGAGATGCTGTGCCGCGCCAATGCCGGCGTGATCTGGTTCCAGTTCGAGGTGCGCGGCGTGCCCGTGCATGTGCGCGAGATGGGGGCCGGCGCCAATGCGATCGACGCCGCCTACCGGGTGATCGCCGCGCTGCGCAGGCTCGAGGAGGAGCTCAACGCCGAGAAGGCCGGGCGCGCGCATTTCGAGGACCAGGCCCACCCGATCAACCTGAACATCGGCAAGATCGAGGGCGGCGACTGGGCCTCCTCCGTGCCGTGCTGGTGCCGCGTCGATTGCCGCGTCGGGCTCTATCCCGGCGTCACGGCGCCGGAGATCGCCCAGCGCATCGAGGACTGCATCCGCACCGCCTCCCGCGCCGACAGCTTCCTCGCCAACAACCCGCCCAAGGTGACCTTCAACGGCTTCTGGGCCGAGGGTTATGTGCTCGAGCCCGGCAGCGAGGCGGAGGCCGTGCTCGGCCGGGCGCATGAGGCGGCTCTGGGCAAGCCGCTGCAATCCTTCATGACGCCGGCCTATCTCGATGCCCGCGTGCATGCGCTCTACGACAAGATACCGGCGCTCTGCTACGGGCCGATGGGCGAGAACATCCACGCTTTCGACGAGCGGGTGAGCCTCGCCTCGGTCAAGCGCATCACCGGCGCCATGGCCCTGTTCGTCGCCGAATGGTGCGGGGTCGAGCCCCTCTCCGCCTGAGCGACGTCTGCGACGCAGCCGCCTCTTGTTTCATCCGGCCCAGCCCCCAAATGCGTCAGAGCGACATATGGAATATGCTTTCCATATGAGCGCGTTGGCGCAATATTTGAACCATCGAGGCGGCGGGCCGAATCAGCCGCAGCCGCCCTTAGGGGCGAGGGCAGCAGCGACCGATGAAGAAGAAGAAGGGCCTTCCCGGCACGATCCGGTCGCAGATCGCGGCCATGCCGATCCGGCGCCTGCCGGGGGGCGGCCTGGAGGTTCTGCTCGTCACATCGCGCACCACCCGCCGCTGGATCGTCCCCAAGGGCTGGCCGATCAAGGGGTTGACCGATCCGGAGGCGGCGGCGCGCGAGGCCTATGAGGAGGCCGGCGTCGTCGGCCACATCGTCAAGGAACCCGCGGGGCGCTACAGCTACTGGAAGCGCATGTCCGACCATTTCGTGCTGTGCGAAGTGACGCTGTTCCTGCTGGACGTCGAGCGGCAGCTGCCGACCTGGGCGGAACAGGGCCAGCGCGAGAGCCGGTGGTTCAGCCCCGAGGATGCCGCCGACCTCGTCGACGAGCCGGAACTCGCCTCGGCGATCCGCAACGTCAGCCTCGCCTCCGCGGCCTGACCGCCCGAGGCGCCCGGCCTCACCGGCCCGTCTGGGGCGCCGGCAGCAGCGCATCGCGCTCCTGCCTCGCGCGACCCTCCTTGCTCTCCATCAGCCGGCTTTCGCGCAGGACATTGGCGCCCTCCAGGATCGGATAGCCGATCGAGGCGACATGGCCGTGGATGCGCTTGAGATCGCGGATGATGTCGAGATGGATGGCGCTGGTCTCGATCGATTCCGGCCGCCCGTCGCGCAGCCGCTCGAAATGGCTTTCGGTGGCCCGGCGCTCGGCCTCCCGCATCGTCGCCTTCTCGGCGAAGAGCTGGCGCGCGAGGGCGAGGTCGCGGGTCGCGAAGACGTTGAGCGCCAGCCCGAGCCCCGCGGCGACGCGCTGGTGGAAGTCGCGGATCTCCGCCAGCCCCTCGGGCGAGAAGGAGTAGCGCTTGCGGATCTTCTTCTCGGCCAGCTCGCGCAGATTCTTGTCGATGATGTCGCCGATATGCTCGAGATTGGTGATCAGGGTGATGATCTCCAGCAGGCGGCGCCCCTCCTCGTCGGTCAGCTCGTTGCGCGAGACCCGCACGAGATAGAGCTTGATCGATTCATGGATGGTGTCGACGCCGTCATCGGCCTCCGCGATCGCGCGCGAGAGCCTGAGCTCGTCTTTCTCCAGCAGGGTCATGGTGTCGCGCAGCATGCCCTCGACGCGGTCGCCGAGATGCAGCGCCTCGCGCATGGCGCAGGCGAGGGCCTCGGTCGGGCTGTCGAGCGCGTTGGTGTCGAGATAGCGAGGCGCCACCACCGTCTCGGCAACGGCACGATCCGGCATGAGACGCGAGACGAGGGCGGCGATCGGATGCACGAAGGGCAGGAAGACCAGCGCGCCCACCAGGTTGAGGGCGAGATGGAACTCGATGGCCAGCCGCGCATCCGCAAACGGCAGCCCCAGCAGCCATTTCGACAGGGGCGCCACGAAGGGCAGCACTATCAGCGCCAGCAGCAGCCGCGTCGCCAGATTGGCGACGGCCGCCCGGCGCTGCGCGACGGGCGCGCCGAGCTGGTCCAGCACCGGGATCAGCGCATTGCCGAGATTGGCGCCGACGACCAGCGTCAGCGCCGTCGCCGGTGGGACGAGGCCCGACGAGGCGAAGGTGACGATCAGCAGCACGATGGCGATGCTGGAATGCGTCAGCCAGGTCGCGGCCGCCGCGACGACGACCGCCAGCAGCGGCTCGCTGCCCAGCGCCGTGAGCAGGGTGCGGAAGGTCGGCGACTGGGCGAGCGGTGCCGCCGCGCCGTTCAGCTCGATCAAGGCGAGCAGGATCAGGCCGATGCCGACCAGGATGCGGCCGATGTTGCGCGCCCGGTCCATCGCCTCGTGGCCGAGATAGAGCGCCACGCCGATGGCGAGGCAGAGCCCCCAGAGCCAGCCGAGGTCCATCGAGATGACGAAGGCCGCGAGCGAGGTGCCGAGATTGGCGCCGAGCAGGACCGCCAGTGCCATCGCCGGTGCGATGAGCTTGCGGGCGGCGAAGGAGGAGACGAGCAGGGTCGTCGCGGTCGAGCTCTGCAGCACGATGGTGACGGCGGCGCCGCTGCCGAAGGCGGCAAAGCGGTTGCGCGTGAAGCTCTGCAAGGCCTGCCTGAGCGAAGCGCCGAAGGCGCGCATCGCCCCCGTCCGGACCAGCCGCACCGACCAGATCAGCAGCGCGACGCCGCCGGCGAGGTGGAACAGGATCATCGTCGCGCTGTCGTTGGTGGTCATCGCAGCCGGGTCTTTCTCCGCTTCGGATGGCGAAACTACCGCATCATGGCCGCTTTTTCATTAGCCAACTTAGCTCTCTTGCGCGCAGAATGTGCTGATGTTGCGGCACGGCGCGGGAAACTGCCTCATCCGGCGGCGGTTGTGCTCAATTCGGTGGGATGAGAGTGACGCCCGAGCCCGCGAAAGCGAGGTTGACCGGCGTTCCCGGCTTCCACATGTCGTGATGGCCGTACTGGACGACGAAGAGTTCGCCCACCTCGGTCTCGACCATGATGTCGAGATGATTGCCGAGATAGGCGCATTTGCGAATCGTGCCTGACAGCGAATCCGGGCCCGCCGTCTCCGACAGCAGCAGGCTTTCGGGACGGATGGCGACCTTGGCCGGGCCGGGCCCGAAGTCGCGCGCCGGCAGGGACACCGTCGCGGAGCCGATCGCCACCGCGGCGCGCCCGTCCGCGACCGCGGTGATGGTCACGTCGATCAGGTTGGCGTCGCCGATGAAGTCGGCGACGAAGGCGTTGGCCGGAGCCTCGTAGAGCGCCCGCGGCGCGCCCTCCTGCGCGATCCGCGCATTGGACATCACGATGATCCGGTCCGAGACGGCGAGCGCCTCCTCCTGATCATGGGTGACATAGGCGACGGTCAGGTTCAGGTCCTGCTGCAGTTCGCGGATTTCCTCGCGGACACGGCGGCGCAGCTTGGCGTCGAGGTTGGAGAGCGGCTCGTCGAAGAGCAGCACCTGCGGCTCGAGCACGAGCGCGCGCGCCACCGCGACCCGCTGCTGCTGGCCGCCCGACAATTCGGACGGATAACGGTTCTCGAAGCCCTTGAGGCCGACCAGCGCGAGTTTGTCGAGCGCCATCTCGCGCGACTTCTCCTTGCCGAGGCCCTTCACCGTCGGGCCGTAGGCGGCATTCTCCAGCACGCTCATATGGGGAAAGAGCGCATAGGACTGGAAGACCATGCTGACGTCACGGTCGGCGGCCGACAGCCGCGTCACGTCATGCCCGCCGATAAGGATCTGCCCGTCGCTGGCGATCTCGAGCCCGGCGATCATGCGCAGGGTCGTCGTCTTGCCGCAGCCGGAGGGGCCGAGCAGCGTGACCAGCGTCCCGGCCTCGATGGTGAAGGAGATGTTGTCGACCGCCGTCACAGCGCCGTAGCGCATCGAGACATTGCGGAATTCGACGGATGCCGGGCCGGCCTTTGCCATGGTCACGCTGTCCTTATCCGACCGCCGGAGCGGGCACCGGCGTGGCCACCGCCGCGACGGCCTTCCGGCGCCCGAGCTTGCGCTCGCCGACGCCCAACTGAATCAGGCCGATGCCGAACGCCATGAAGACGATGAGCACCGAGGAATAGGCGATCGCGAGCCCGAACTCGCCGGCCTCGACGCGCCCGACGATGTAGGCGGTGGCGAGGTTGTACTCGGCCGAGACCAGGAAGATCACGGCGCTGACGGCCGTCATCGCGCGAACGAAGGAATAAACCAGCGCCGAGACGAGCGCCGGCTTGAGCAGCGGCAGCATGATGCGCCAGAGCGTGGTGAAGGAGCGGGCCCGCAGCGTGGTCGAGGCCTCGTCGAGGCTCTTGTCGATCTGCGACAGGCCGGCGATGCCGGAGCGGACGCCGACCGGCATGTTGCGGAAGACGAAGGCGAGCACGAGGATCAGCCCCGTGCCGGTGATCTCGATCGGCGGCACGTTGAAGGCCAGGATGTAGGCGACGCCGATCACGGTGCCGGGAATCGCGAAGGAGAGCATCGTCGCGAATTCGAGCGCGGAGCGCCCTGCGAAGCGCTGCCGTGTCAGCAGATAGGCCGTGATCAGGCCGATCACCGCCGTCAGCGGCGCCGAGATGGCGGCGATCTTGATCGTGGTGAAGAAGGAATCCCAGGCCGCTCCCTCGAAGAACAGGCCGCGGCTCCAGTCGATCGAGAAGCCGGTGCGGTAATGCTCCAGCGTCGGCGTGTAGTCGCGGCCCATCGCCTTGACGAAGCCGCCGATCAGGATGACCAGGTAGATCACGAAGGTCAGCGCGACCCAGGGCAGGATGACGAGGCCGGCGAGCCAGGAGACGCGCCGCGGCAGCGGCGTCGGCAGGCCGGAATCGCCCTTGCCGGTCACCGTCGTGTAGGATTTCCCGCCGAGCCAGCGCTGCTGGACCCAGAAGGCTCCGAGCGTGAAGCCGAGCAGCACGATCGCCAGCACGGCCGCCTGGCCCTGGTTGTGCGAGGCTCCGACCACGGCAAAGAAGATCTTGGTCGAGAGCACCTCGTAATTGCCGCCCAGCACGAGCGGGTTGCCGAAATCGGCCATGCTCTCGACGAAGCCGAGCAGGAAGGCGTTGGCGATGCCGGGCTTGAGCAGGGGCCAGGTCACGGTCCGGAAGGTCTGCCAGCGCTTGGCGCCGAGCGTCTGCGAGGCTTCCTCGAGGCTCGGGCTGATGCCCTGCACGACGCCGATCAGCACCAGGAAGGCGATCGGCGCGAAGGCCAGCACCTGCGCCAACAGCACGCCGGGAAGGCCGTAGATCCAGCGCGAGCGGGGGACGTCGAACCACTCATACATCAGGTTCGAGACCATGCCCGAGCGGCCGAAGAGCAGGATCAGCGCGAGACCGATGACGAAGGGCGGCGTGATGATCGGCAGCACGGTCAGCGCCCGCATCACCCGCTTGCCCGGCATGCCGGTGCGCAGGATCAGCAGGGCGCAGGCGAGCCCCAGCAGCGTCGTGATGACACCGCAGAGAACCGCCAGGAACAGCGTGTTCCAGGCCACGCCGCAATTGGTGTTGGCGGTGAGGCAGCCCAGGCCCCAGATCGAGGAATCGAAGAAGCGGCTGGTGAAGGCCGAGAGCGCGAAGGCGCCGTTCTGGTCGATCAGCGCGCTCTCCAGCACGGTCACGACCGGGAAGAAGATGAACAGCCCGATCAGCAGCACGATGATGCCGATGGCGCTGGTGGTGAACAGGTCGCCGCGGCAATAGCCGCGATAGGCCAGGCCGTGACAGAGCAGCAGCAGCAGCGACAGGACACAGAGAAAGGCGCCGGCCCCCATGCCCGGCTGGGCCGCGCCGGCCCCTCCGAGCAGCGCCGCCAGCCCGGGAATGCCCTGGCCGCGGATGCCGATGGCGAAGCCCTGCGCGAAGAACAGCGCGATGCCGGCCGCCCCCGCCAGGATCAGGATGCGCGCCACGATCTTCTCGTCGCGCAGCCCGCTCGCCACCGTCGCGGCCAGCAGCGCCAGTCCGACCGGCAGCAGCCAGGGCGCCCCGCCCGAGAGCGCAAGCGCCAGGGCCGTGCCGGCCCGGCCGAAGGGATAGCCGCTCAGCCAGGCGACGCTGACGAGACTCGCACGCTCGACGAGATACCAGGGCAGCAGGCCGTAGCCGAGCCAGCCCATCACGAGCACGAGCTTCGTCGTTCCGCGCATCGCGGCTTCCCCCCGTCGTCCGCCCTGCGTCGCCGTGCTTACTTCGGCAGCACCTTGACCTCACGGTCCCACTTGCTGAGCAGGCGCGTACGCTCGGCCGACGAGCCGTATTTGGCGAAGTCGTAGTCGATCAGCTTGACCTCCTCGAGCTTCGGCGCCTGCGGGGGCGGCACCACGCTCTTGTTGGACGGCACCTGGAAGGACTTCGCCTGCGTCGCCAGGGCCTGAGCGGCCGGCGTCAGCGCCCAGTCATAGAACTTCTTGGCGCTTTCGGGATTGCGGGCGCCCTTGATCATGGACATCGAGCCGATCTCGTAGCCCGTTCCCTCGCAGGGGGCGACGACCTTCACCGGGCCGCCATCGACGACCATCGTCACCATGTCGTGCATGAAGGTGATGCCGACGGTGGTCTCGCCGAGGCTCGTCGCCTTGGCCGGCGCGGCGCCCGACTTGGTGTACTGGTTGATGTTCTTGTGTAGGGCCTTGAGGTAGTCGAAGGCCTTGTCCTCGCCCATCAGCTGCACGAGCGTGGCCAGCATCGTGTAAGAGGTGCCCGACGAGTTCGGATCGGCGACCTGGACCTCGTCCTTGAGATTGGCCTTGATCAGGTCGGCCCAGCATTTCGGCTCGTCGATCTTGCGGGAGGCGACCTGCTTGGTGTTGAAGCCGAAGCCGAGCGCGCCGGCATAGACGCCGATGGTACGGCCCTTGGACTGCTTCCACTGCTTCACAGCCCAGTCGTGCAGATCGGCGTTGCGCGGGCTCTCATAGGCCTCGCTCAAGCCCTCCTCGGCGGCCTGGAGATGGGGATCGCCGGTGCCGCCCCACCAGATGTCGCCACGGGGGTTCGAGGATTCGGCCTTGATCTGGGCATAGGTCTCGCCGGAGCTCTTGCGAGTCATCGAAACCTTGATGCCGGTCTCCTTCTCGAAGGCCTGGGCCATCGGCCGGCACCACTCCTCCTGAACGGAACAGTAGAGCACGAGGGACCCCTGCGCCTGGGCCGGAGCGGCCCCGAAGGAAGCGGTGGCGAGCGCGGCGAAGAGGCCGGCCCGGAGCCAGGACTGCGTCTGCATTATAACCTCCCTGATCAGAACGTTTTGTTCTTGTTGTCTTTATTGCGACAGTGAAACGACACGCCTTCAAAAAGCAATGGGCGTGACGCCAGCTAAGCGATTCCCGTGATCCGGCGAAGTTCCACCGCCAGCCCGGGCGTGCAGCAGAGGATGGGATTGCCCTTCGAGAGGCCGGTGCCGGCGAAGAAATCGTTGATCGTCGCGCCCGCCTCGCCGGCGATGACGATGCCGGCAGCCACGTCCCAGGCGTTGATGTGCAGCTCGGCATAGGCATCGCTGCTGCCATTGGCGACATGGCAGAGCCCGAGCGTGCCCGAGCCGCTGCGCTTGACCGCCGCGCCTGCGGCATAGGTCCGCCCGATGATCTCGACATAGCGTTCGGCCGGTACGCGGGTCGACCAGCCGAGCTCGATCGAGGCGCGGGCGATGTCGGCGCCGCCCGAGACCTTGATCGGCGCGCCGTTCAGCGTCACCCCGCCGCCGCGGCGCGCGGCGTAGAGTTCGCCCAGTGCGGGCGCGGCGACGACGCCGATTTCCGGCCTGCGATCGGCGAGGAAGCCGATCGAGATGCACCAGTTGCGGTCGCCATGGGCGAAATTGGCGGTCCCGTCGATCGGATCGAGAATCCAGACGGCGTCGGAGGCTTCGCCGCCACCCTCCTCGCCGATCACCGTGTCATCCGGGAAGAGCTGTGACAGGCGCTCGCGCAGGAAGGCCTCGACCGCGCCGTCGGCGACGGTCAGCCAGTCCTGCGCACCCTTCATGGTGGTGCCGAGGGTTTCGCGGCGGCTGAAATAGCCTTGCGCGAGATGGCTCGCCTCGGCCGCGAGGCCGAGCGCCGCATAATAGCGAAGATCGCGTTCGGCCGGCGTCATCGGGCGGCCTCCAGATCGACGGCGACCGGCTTGCCGGTCTGTGCCGACTGCGTCGCGGCGTCGGCCAGGATCTGTGCCTTGAGCCCGTCCAGACCCGAGGGCGTCGGGGCCACACCGCCGCGGCAGGCGGCGAAAAAGGCGTCGAGTTCGGCGCGGTAGGCGGCGGCATAGCGCTCGAGGAAGAAGTTCTGCACCGGGTCGGCCCGGAAACCGCCGGCGGTGGCGCTCTCGACGGTCGTCTCGTGGATGTTGCCGGCGCGCAGCATGCCCTGCGAGCCATGAACCTCGATGCGCTGGTCGTAACCATACGTCGCGCGGCGGGAGTTCGAGATCTGCGCGATCTTGCCGGAGGCCGACTTCATGAGCACGGCGGCGGTGTCGACGTCGCCGGCCCGGCCGATGGCCGGATCGACCAGCGCCGAACCGAGCGCGAAGACCTCGACCGGCTCCTCGGCCAGGAGGAAGCGGGCCATGTCGAAATCATGGATCATCATGTCGCGGAACAGACCGCCCGAGCGCTTCACATAGTCGACCGGCGGCGGCGAGGGATCGCGCGAGATCACGCTGACGATCTCGACGGCCCCGGCCTCGCCGGCGCGCAGGCGGCGTTCAAGGGCGGCGAAGTTGGGGTCGAAGCGGCGGTTGAAGCCGATCATCAGCGGCCGGCCGGAGCGCTCCACCGTGGCGAGGCAGCGGCGGATGCGGGCGGCGTCGAGATCGACCGGCTTCTCGCAGAACACCGCCTTGCCGGCCGACACCGCGGCCTCGATCAGGTCGGCATGGGTGTCGGTCGGCGTGCAGATCAGGATGGCGTCGATGCCGGCATCCGAGAGGATGGCCTCCGTGCTCGTCGCCCTGGCGCCCGTCTCGGCGGCGAGCGTCGCCGCGGCGGCAGGCTGCGCGTCGGTGAGCGCCACCAACTCCGCGTCGGCCCGCGCCGCCACGTTCAATCCGTGGATGCGGCCGATCCGGCCCGCCCCCAGCAATCCCACGCGCATCTTCGGCAATCCCGTCGTCATCTCGTCTGTCGTCCTGTCATGGCCCGAGGCGGGCCGTAGTCCCGTCGGCGGCGATGTCAATCATGCGCGCCGAGAATCGTCTGGTCGAAATCGATGTTGGAGCCGGTCATCAGCCCGGATTCGTCCGAGGCCAGATAGGCGACGGCGCGGGCGACCTCGCGCGGGTCGAGCAGGCGGCCGAAGGGCTGGCCCGCGGCGGCCTGCTCGAGCCAGCCATCCTGCGCGCCATGGTGCCGGCGCATCACTGCGTCCTCGCCCGGCGTCGACATCCAGCCAATGTTGAGGCCGTTGACGCGGATGCGGTGCGGCAGAAGCGCATAGGCGGCGTTGCGGGTCAGCGTCGCGAGCGCGCCCTTGGAGACGCTGTAGATGGAGAGGAAGGGCTGGCCGCCATGCGCCGACATGGACTGGATGTTGACGATCGCGCCGGCGATGCCCTGGCGCCGCATCAGCTCGGCCGCGTCCTGGATCAGGAAGAAGGGTGCACGCAGATTGACCGCCATGAGGCGCTCGTAGAGCTCGGGGGTCGTGTCGAAGACCGTGCCGCGATCGGTGTCGCCGGCGGCGTTGACGAGACAGTCGAGCCGGCCGAAGGCGCGCTCGGCGGCCGGAACGATCTGGCGGACGGCGGCGAGGTCGGAGAGATCGGCGACGTGGAAGCGGGCGTCGCAGCCCGCGGCCTTCAGGCTCGCGGCGACCGCCTCGCCACGCTCGCGGCTGCGCCCGGTCAGAAACAGCCCCGCGGCACCCCGCGCTGCCAGCTCGCGCGCGATCGCCTCGCCCAGCCCCTGGCTCGCCCCGGTGACGACCGCGACGCGTCCCTCGAGCGTCCGGGCGGTGGCTGCCGCTTCCTTCATCAATCACGCCTCCCCGGTCGATGGCACGTTTTTTTAATTTTGCCTGATATTTGGAACGTACATTCCATTTTCGAGGCGCGCTCGTCAAGCCGGAACGCAGCCGGGGGCCTGACGATCGCGCGCCGGCGCGGCGCGCGACGGTGCGGACCGCCCCGGACACGCCGTTTCAGGCCGCACGCGGCCACCTGCCCCCTCCGCGCCCCGAGACGCCGTTACGTCAGCGTCGGCGGCGCCTGCGACTGTTCCACACGTTGAAGCGCTGCGCGTCCGGCGCATGGTTGACGTGCGCGTTGGCACATGGCTTGCTGAGGGCGACCGAGAGGGAAAACGGCGCGCAAAGCGTCGAACAACCGTCAAGCTGTGAGTGGAGACATCCTTATGAAAGACCAGGAACTGGGCCAGCTGATTGCCCGCGTGAAGGAAGGCGCCCTGTCGCGGCGCTCCTTCATCAAGAAGGCAGCAGCGGTCGGCCTCGCTGCGCCGTTCGCGAACCAGCTGCTGGCCTTCAACGGCGTCGCGATGGCCAACGCCACCCTGCCCTACAAGCCGACCAAGGCCGGCGGCGGCGGCCCGCTGAAGGTGCTGCTCTGGCAGGCCCCGACGCTGCTGAACCCGCATTTCGCCTCGGGCACCAAGGACCAGATCGCCTCGCGCGTCTTCTTCGAGCCGCTCGCCGGCTGGGACAAGGAAGGCAATCTCATCCCCTGCCTGGCGGCCGAGGTTCCCTCGAAGGCCAATGGCGGCCTCTCGGCGGACGGCAAGGAAGTCACTTGGAAGCTGAAGCCGGGCGTCAAGTGGCATGACGGCAAGCCGTTCACGGCCGACGATGTCGTCTTCACCTGGGAATATGCCGCCGATCCGGCGACCGCCGCCTACACCACCGGCTCCTACAAGGACATCAAGGTCGAGAAGATCAACGACCTGACCATCAAGGTGATCTTCAAGGATCCGACCCCGTTCTGGGCCGACCCCTTCGTCGGCACCGTCGGCCAGATCCTGCCCAAGCATCATTTCGGCGAGTTCAAGGGCGCCAAGTCGCGCGAGGCTCCGGCGAACCTGAAGCCGATCGGCACCGGCCCCTACAGGTTCACCGAGTTCAAGCCCGGCGACATTCTCACCGGCGAGCGCAACCCCGACTACCACATCGCCAACCAGCCGCATTTCGACACGCTCGAGATCAAGGGCGGCGGTGACGCCGTCTCGGCGGCGCGCGCCGTTCTGCAGACCGGCGAATACGACTATGCCTGGAACCTCCAGGTCGAGGACGAGGTCCTCAAGCGCATGGAGACCGGCGGCCGCGGCAAGATCAGCGCCGTGACGGCGGGCGACGTCGAGTTCATCATCCTCAACACCACGGATCCGTGGACCGAGGTCGATGGCGAGCGCTCCAGCGTCAAGACCAAGCATCCGACCCTGTCGGATCCGAAGGTGCGCGAGGCGATCAACCTGCTGATCGACCGCGACTCGATCCAGAAGTTCATCTATGGCCGCGGCGGCACCGCGACGGCGAGCTTCGTCAACGCGCCCGCCAAGTTCAAGTCGACCAAGCTCAAATACGAGTTCAACATCGACAAGGCGAACAAGATCCTGGACGACGCCGGCTACAAGCGCGGCTCCGACGGCATCCGTGAAAAGGATGGCAAGAAGCTCAAATACGTCTTCCAGACCTCGATCAACGCGCCGCGCCAGAAGACGCAGCAGATCATCAAGCAGGCCTGCCAGCGCGCCGGCATCGACCTCGAGCTGAAGTCGGTCACCGCCTCGGTGTTCTTCTCCTCCGACGTGGCCAACCCCGACACCTACACCAAGCTCTATGTCGACATGGAGATGTACACGACCACGCAGCCGCAGCCCGATCCGGAGCGCTTCCTCAACCAGTTCGTCTCCTGGGAGATCGCCAACAAGGAGAACAAGTGGCTGGGTCGCAACGTCTCGCGCTACTCGGACCCGGCCGCGGACGAGGCCTACAAGGCCGCCCAGAAGGAACTCGACCCCGACAAGCGCGCCGCGCTGCTGATCAAGGTCAACGAGATCTTCTGCGAGGCCCATGTCATCCTGCCGCTGCTGTCGCGCACCCGCGTCGCGGCGTCGGCGACCAGCCTGATGCATGACCACAGCGGCTGGGACGTCGACACCTGGAACCTCGCGGCCTGGTACCGGGCCTGATCCTGCCGGGAGCAGAGCCTCCAGTGCGGCCCAGTCCGCACCGGAGGCCTGCTCCCTCTTCATTTGGAAAGTAAGACAGGCCGCCGCCCTCCCGGGGACGTGCGGCACTCGTCCATGGCGGCACAAGACCGCGTACGAAAAGAGTTTGTCCGATGGGCGCTTATCTGTTGAGGCGACTGCTGATCGCGATTCCGAGCCTGCTCGGCATCAGCCTCATCCTGTTCACCGTGCTCGCCCTGGCGCCGGGCGATCCGTTCTCCGAGATGGCGACCAATCCCAACGTTCCGCCGGAGGTCCGCGAAGCCCTGCGCGCCAGCTTCGGGCTCAACGACCCGATCATGGTGCGCTATGTGCGCTGGCTGTCGAACATGGTGCAGGGTGACTGGGGCTTTTCCTTCGCCAGCCGCATCAATGTCGACACGCTGATCATGCAGCGCGTCCCGACCACGCTCTTCATCGTCGGCTCCTCGCAGATCCTGGCGTTGTGCATCGCGCTGCCGGTCGGCATCTATGCCGCGACCCGGCCCTATTCGGTGTTCGACCAGGTCGCCAACACGCTGGCCTTCGTCGGCTTCTCGCTGCCGACCTTCTTCACCGGCCTGCTGCTGATCCTGATCTTCTCGGTGACGCTCGACTGGTTCCCCTTCGTCTACCGCTCCGACCTCGCGGCGACGGGCTGGCGCTGGTACTGGGAGATGTTCCGCCAGGCGATCATGCCGATCACCGTGCTCGGCCTGTTCCAGGCGGCGTCCTACACCCGCTATGTGCGCTCGGCCGTGCTCGACGTGATCCGGCTCGACTACGTCACCACGGCCCGCGCCAAGGGCCTCAGCGGCAAGACCGTGACCCTGCGCCACGTCACGCGCAATGCGCTGATCCCGGTCGTCACGCTCGTCGCGCTGCAGATGCCGGCGGTGTTCGGCGGCGCCATCGTCACCGAGCAGATCTTCCGGATCCCCGGCATCGGCTCGCTCCTCATCGACGCGATCCTGGCCAACGACACGCCGGTCATCATGGCCGTGACCTTCGTCTTCGCCTGCCTCGTCGTCCTGTTCAATCTCATCGCGGATATCCTTTATGGCTGGCTCGACCCTCGCATCTCCTTCAGCTGAGCCGGTGTCCGGCCCGGCCCAGACGAGCGCCGCGACCTCGCCCGGACGCGAGACGTGGAAGCGCTTCCGTCGCCACAAGCTGGCGATGGCGAGCAGCTTCGTGCTCGGCACCATGATCCTCGGCGTCATCGTCGGCCCCTGGCTCTGGCCGGTGGCGATCAACGAGATCGACTTCTCGGCGCAGCTCCAGACCCCGTCGTGGAAGCATCCGTTCGGCACCGACGACCTCGGTCAGGACCTGCTGGCGCGCATGATCTATGGCGGGCGGATCTCGCTCGCCGTGGGCCTGGCCGCGATGGTCGTCGCGACCTTCGTCGGCATCCTGATCGGCGCCATCGCGGGCATGTCGCGCGGCTATGTCGACAACTTCCTGATGTGGGTGACGGACCTGTTCCTCTCCCTGCCGCAGCTGCCGCTGCTGCTGCTGGTGATCTATTTCTTCCGCGAGCAGCTCAAGGCGGTGTTCGGCGTCGAGGGCGGCGTCTTCATCCTCATCGTCATCGTCATCGGCGGGCTGAAATGGATGCCGGTGGCACGACTTGTGCGTGCCCAGTTCATGTCGTTGCGCGAGAAGGAGTTCGTCGAGGCCGCGCGGGCCCATGGCGCCACCAAGTTCCGGCAGATGGTCCACCACATCCTCCCCAACGCGATCGGCCCGGTAATCGTGGCGGCCACGATCGAGGTGTCCTCGGCGATCATCGCCGAATCGACGCTCTCCTTCCTGGGCCTCGGCTTCCCGCCGGACATCCCGACCTGGGGGCGGCTGCTGTTCGACGCGAAGGACCATCTCGATTCGGCGCCGCACTGGGCGCTGTTCCCGGGGGCGGCGATCTTCCTGACCGTGCTTTCGATCAACTTCATCGGCGACGGCCTGCGCGACGCACTCGACCCGCGCCGCGTCATCTGACCCACATCACCCGGAAGGCATCCGCATGACCACTCCCATCCTGTCCGTCAGCAACCTCAGCACCTCCTTCCGGGTCGAGGGCGCCTGGAAGCAGGTCGTCCGCAACGTCTCCTTCGAAATCGCGCCGAAGGAGACCGTCGCGGTCGTCGGCGAATCGGGCTCGGGCAAGAGCGTGACGGCGCTGTCGATCATGCGGCTGACGCCCCAGGGCTCGAGCAAGATCGAGGGCTCGATCAAGCTCGCCGGCCAGGAACTGCTGACGCTGCCGGAGCCGCAGATGCGCCGCATCCGCGGCAACGACGTCGCGATGATCTTCCAGGAGCCGATGACCTCGCTCAACCCGGTGCTGACGATCGGCTTCCAGATCGCGGAAGCGCTGATCCTGCATCGCGGCATGTCGCGCTCGGAGGCCGAGGCCGAGACGGTGCGCCTGCTGGAGAAGGTCCGCATCCCCGCGGCGAAGTCGCGCTTCCACGAATATCCGCACCGCTTCTCGGGCGGCATGCGCCAGCGCGTGATGATCGCGATGGCGCTGGCCTGCAAGCCCAAGCTGCTGATCGCCGACGAGCCGACGACCGCGCTCGACGTGACCATCCAGGCGCAGATCCTGCAGCTCATCAAGCTGCTGCAGGAGGAGGAGGGCATGTCCGTGCTCTTCATCACCCACGACATGGGCGTGGTCGCCGAAATCGCCGACCGCACGGTCGTGATGTACAACGGCCAGGCGGTCGAGACCGGCGGGACCGAGGACATCTTCGCCCGCGCCAAGCACCCCTACACCCGCTCGCTGCTCTCGGCCGTGCCGAAGCTCGGCTCGATGGACGGTCGCTCGCGGCCGATGCGCTTCCCGGTCGTCGACCGCGCCACGGGCGAGTCCGACATCCCCGAGGAGACGCCCGATACGGTCAAGAGCGCCGAGCGGCCGGTGCTCGAGGTCTCCAACCTCACCACCCGCTTCGACATCCGCTCCGGCCTGCTGAGCTCGGTCACCGGCCGCGTCCATGCGGTCGAGAACGTCTCCTTCAGTGTCAAGGCCGGCGAGACGCTGGCGCTGGTCGGCGAGTCCGGCTGCGGCAAGTCCACGACCGGCCGTTCGGTGATGCGTCTGATCGAGCCGCTGGCGGGCTCGGTCCTGCTCGACGGCGTCGATGTCCTGAAGCTCAACCAGACCGACCTGCGCGAGCAGCGCAAGCGCATGCAGATGATCTTCCAGGATCCCTTCGCCTCGCTGAACCCGCGCATGAATGTCGGTGCGGCGATCGCCGAGCCGCTGCTGATCAACAAGCTCGCGACCCGCACCGAGGCGCGCGACCAGATCGCCGAGCTTTTGCGCCGCGTCGGCCTGCAGCCCGACATGGCCAGCCGCTTCCCGCACGAGTTCTCGGGCGGCCAGCGCCAGCGCATCTGCATTGCGCGCGCGCTCGCGGTCGAGCCGCGGCTGATCGTGGCGGACGAGGCCGTGTCGGCGCTCGACGTCTCGGTCAAGGCGCAGGTGGTCAACCTGATGCTCGAGCTGCAGGCCCGCATGGGGCTGGCCTATCTCTTCATCTCGCACGACATGGCCGTGGTGGAGCGTGTCAGCCATCGCGTCGCCGTGATGTATCTCGGCGAGATCGTCGAGATCGGCCCGCGCGAGGCGATCTTCGGCAATCCGCAGCACCCCTACACCAAGCGCCTGCTCGCGGCGGTGCCGATCGCCGATCCGACGCGCCGCCACGAGAAGACCCCGCCGTCCAACGACGAGATCAAGAGCCCGGTGCGCGCGCCGGACTATGTCCCGCCGGTCCGCCAGTTCCGCGAGGTCTCGCCGGGCCACGCCGTGATGATCTGGGGCGAGGAGTGGGAGAAGAAGACGATCGAGGCCGTCGCGGCCTGATCAGGCAGCGCTGCCGCAAGGGTTTCCGCAGGATCGAAACCGGAAGGGCGGGCACGACAGTGCCCGCCCTTTTTCGTCGGGCAGCCGGGCGACGATGCTTCCGAGAGACCTCTCGGAACAGGCGCGACGATTCACGCCTTCGGCAGGTCGGGCACGCGATAGGCGGTCGTCGACTTGATGCGCTCCATCGCGAAGCGCGAGGTGACGTTCTTGAGCGGGATCGTCTCGATCAGCCTTTTGTAGAACAGGTCGTAGGCCGCCATGTCGGCGACGACGACGCGCAGCATGTAGTCGACATCGCCGGCCATGCGGTAGAACTCCATGACCTCGGGCATGGCGGAGACCAGCTGCGCGAATTTTTCCAGCCAGGGGCCGGAATGGTCGGCGGTCTCGATCTGGACGAAGACCGTCAACCCCAGTCCGATCTTCTCCGGAGCGACCAGCGCGACGCGCTTGAGGATGACGCCGGCCTGCTCGAGCTTCTGGATCCGCTTCCAGCAGGGCGTCTGAGACAGGCCGACGCGATCGGCCAGTTCGGCGATCGAGATGTTGGCATCCTCCTGCAGCACCGTCAGGATTTTTCGGTCGATCGCGTCCATTCTCTCACACTCAGCCCAGAAAGAAGATTACCGCTGCCACTCTCGACAATCGAAGATCGATTTTCTTTTTGAGCGGACACTCTTGTATCCCGATAGAAAATCCTTTTCTGAGACTGTCAATAGGCGCCGTCCGGGCGCCGCTCCGGAGAGGTTTTCGATCATGGACCGCCGCCAGTTCCTGCTCGCGGGTTCCGCGCTCGCCGCGACCGCCACACTCGCCCGCCCCGTCGTGGCCCAGACGGCCATTCCGGCCCGGATCGGCTACATCCCGATCATCGGAACCGCCCCGGTCTTCGTCGCCCAGGGCGAAGGCTGGCTGAAGGACGCCGGGATCGCCGCGAGCTTCACCGTGTTCGAGTCGGGCCCGAACATGATCCAGGCCTTCGCCTCGGGGACGATCGACTTCTACCTCGCCGGCATCGCGCCGCTGGCGGTGGCGCGCTCCCGCGGCGTCGATGTGCGGGTGGTGGCCGCGACCGCCATCGCCGAGAATGTCTTCGTCGCGGCGCCGGCGCTGGCGAAGTTCTTCACGCCGGGCACCGCGCCGGCCGCCGCCTTCAAGGCGCACAAGGCCGCGACCGGCAAGGCCGCGCGGCTGGCGACGCAGCCTGCGGGCTCCGTCCCCAACACGGTGCTGCAATACTGGCTCTGGGAGGTCGCCAAGGCCGAGAAGGGCGATGTCGAGGTGGTGCCGATGGGCATCGATGCGACGCAGCAGGCGGTGCTCGCCGGCGCGGTCGAGGGCGGCATCGTGCGCGAGCCGGCGCTGACCATCGTCCAGTCCCGCAACCCGGGCATCAAGCTGGTCGCCGGCGGCCAGGAGCTGTTCCCCGGCCAGCCCGGCACGGTTCTCGCCGGCTCGGGCGCCTTCGTCACCAAGAACCCCGACGCGGTGCAGAAGCTGGTCGACAGCCTGGTGCGCGCTGCCGCGCTGATCGCCAAGGACCCGGACCGGGCCGCGCCCCATGTCGCCGCCGCGCTCGGCAAGGGCATCGTCGACCCCGCCCTGATCCGCAAGGCGCTGGTCTCGCCGGCTTCGACCTTCGAGATCGATCCGCGCAAGATCATCGAACCCTCCCGCGCGATGCAGACCTACCAGGTCAAGCTCGGCTCGCTGGAGAAGGAGCTGCCGTTCGAAGGGCTGTTCGAGACGCAGTTCTACGAGCGCGCCGTCAGGACGGCCGGCTGAGGGCATGGGCTCGCTGCGGGCGCCCGCCCTCGCCTTCCTGGGCCTCGTCGCCTTCCTGCTGCTGTGGGAGGCGATCCCGTTCCTCGGGCTGGTCAACCCGGCCTTCCTGCCGGGGCCGAGCGCGCTGCCGCGCGCCTTTCTGTCCGAGCTGCGGTCCGGCGCCTGGTTCTCCGCGATCCTGGGCTCGCTGGGGCATTACTTCACCGGGCTGATCACCGGTTCGGCTCTGGGCGTGGCGCTGGGCGTGCTCGTCGGCATGTCGCGCACGGCGGAAGAAGCGACGGCCTGGGTGGTGCGGGTGCTGCGGCCGATTCCCGGCCTCGCCTGGGTGCCCTTCGCGATCATCTGGTTCGGCGTGAACCCCTCGGCCGCCGTCTTCATCATCGCCATCGGCGTGTTCTGGATCGTGTTCTTCGCGGCCCAGGGGGCGATCCGCGGCGTCGACCGCGACCTGATCGAGGTGGCGGACGCCTTCGGCTTCACCACCTCCTGGCAGCGCCTCGCCAAGATCCTGCTGCCGGCCGCGATGCCCGGCATCCTGGTCGGCGTCAGGACGGCGCTGGGGCAGGCCTGGATGGCGGTGGTGGCGGCCGAGATCTTCGGCGTCGCGGGGGTGGGGCAGCGGATGATGCAGGCCTCGAGCCTGCTCGCGACCGACATCGTGGTGGTCTACATGCTGACCATGGCCGGACTCTACGGCTTCCTCGACACCCTGTTCGTCGCCTTCCAGAAATGGGTGCTGCGTTGGAAAGCGTGATCGACAAGCCCGTCATCGAGATCCGGGGCCTGTCCCTGACCTTCACCCGCGACGGGGAGGCGACCGAGGTGCTGCGCCAGCTCGACCTCTCGGTCGCGCGCGGCGAGTTTCTGGCCATCGTCGGGCCGTCAGGCGTCGGCAAGTCGACACTGCTGCGCGTCATCGCTGGCCTCGCGAAGCCGAGCGCCGGCGAGGTCGCGATCCATGCCGCCGACGGGACGCGGCGCCCGGTGGCGCTGGTCTTCCAGGATTCGCGGCTGCTGCCCTGGCGCAAGGTCATCGCCAATGTCGCCTTCGGCCTCGAGGGCCAGACGCCGCGGGCCGAGCGGCTGGCGCGGGCCCAGGCCAAGCTCGACCTCGTCGGGCTCGGTGCGCTCGCGCAACGCTGGCCGCATCAACTCTCGGGCGGGCAGCGCCAGCGCGTCTCGCTGGCGCGTGCGCTCGCGGTCGAGCCGGAGATCCTGCTGATGGACGAGCCGTTCTCGGCGCTGGACGCGCTGACGCGCGAAACCCTGCAGGACGAGTTGATCCGCGTCTGGCAGCGCACGGGCAAGACCGTGCTCTTCGTCACGCACGACATCGACGAGGCCGCCTATCTCGCCGACCGGGTGGTGATCCTGTCGGGCGCACCCGGCCAGATCATCGCCGAGCACCGCATCCGCGAGCCGCATCCGCGCAAGCGCGGCGGGGCAGCGGAGGCCGACATCGTGCGCTCGATCCGTCTCGGGCTCGGTGCCGACACCGTCAGCGACGGCGCGGCGATCTGAGCGCGCGATCTCACGGGCGCGCCGTCGGCACGCCCTCGCGGATCTTCTTCGAGAAGTCGGGATCGTCGAGCGAGATCGCCCGCGCCCGCTCGCCGATGCGGGCCTGACGGACCAGTTCGTCGAGCGGGATGTCGCTGCGGATGGCGCCGATGCGCTGGAGATAGCCGGGCAGGAAGCCCGAGAGCAGCACGCGCGGATCGAGCGGCAACGAGAACTTCCACTGCGGCGCCACCGAGCCGACCAGGGTGTAGACGACCGTGGTGCAGTTGGTCGTCAGCGTGTTGTACCAGCGCGGCCGGCCCGCCAGTTCGTTGACGTCGGCGACATAGGCCAGCAGCACGTCGCGGGCCTGGGCGGGGCTGGCGGCGATCCGGAAGAGGCGGACATCCTCCTTGCGGGCGTGGCTGCGCAGGCCGACGAGATCGCGCTCGGGCGCCGCGACATAGGCCATCTCGTAGCTGCGGAAGAAGCCGGCGAGCGCCGACCATTCCTCGCCCTTCTCGCGGCGCACCTCGATCGAGAAGGTCAAAGGCGGCTGGTCGGCGAAGGGGAAGCTGACGAGGAGATGGGCGATCGCCTCGCCCGACCAGTAGGAGAGGTAGAGGTCGATGCCCTCGACCTTGCTCAGGTCGAAGCGGCGGGTTTCCCAGCGCTCGTCGTAATCCGTCTCCGTGCGCCAGTTGAAGTTGCGCAGATTGGAAACGGTCAGGATGTCGCCCTCGCGGGCGATCGAGGGCAGGCGCGCGAGCTCGGGAATCCAGGCCCGGTCATGCGAGGGGACCAGC
The DNA here is from genome assembly GCF_001713455.1 of Bosea sp. RAC05. Classification (NCBI taxonomy): domain Bacteria; kingdom Pseudomonadati; phylum Pseudomonadota; class Alphaproteobacteria; order Hyphomicrobiales; family Alloboseaceae; genus Allobosea; species Allobosea sp. RAC05. The sequence goes on along the minus strand of NZ_CP016464.1, from coordinate 730,607 downwards.
CCGTTCCACCAGCCGAGCAGGCCGAGGAAAAGGACCGCGAAGGAGAGCGGCAGGCGGGCCGCGCCGCTCCACAGGCCGATGGCACCGGCGAGCCCGGCGATGCCGAAGCCGATCGCGGCGACCGTGCCGGTCGTTTCCGGCAGGCGGAAGATCAGCAGGCCCGCGGCCCAGGTGGTGGCCCCGAGGATGGCGAGCGTGGCGAGGAGGCGGAAGAGGATGATCAGGATGGCCATTGCAACGCTCCCATTCGATGCGGTCGCGCGCATTCCCCTCCCCCTGGTGGGGAGGGGTCAGGGGTGGGGGGCGGAAAGGCAGGCTCGCCCTTATCACGCGCGGGCGACACGGCATCCCAGCAGCAGCATCGGACCACGCTCACCAGGCGGCACGCCCCCCATCCCTATCCCTTCCCCACGAGGGGGAAGGGAAGAGCCTATGCCTGCCAAGATCAAGCGTTAAGCTCACGCCGCCAGCGAATTGACGGGCGCCGCCGCCTTCACCGCGTCGTCGACATGGGCCTCGAACTTCTCGAAGTTCTTGGCGAACATGCCGATCAGGTTCTTGGCCGTCTCGGCGAAGGCCGCCTTATCAGCCCAGGTCTTGACCGGGTAGAGGATGTGCGGCTCGACGCCGGGCACCGAGGTCGGCACCGCGAAGCCGAAATAGGGATCGCGGCGGAAATCGGCGCGGTTGAGCGAGCCGTCGAGCGCCGCCGTGAGCAGGCGGCGGGTAACGCGGATCGGCATGCGCCGGCCGGTGCCGTACTGACCGCCGGTCCAGCCGGTGTTGACCAGCCAGCAATCGACATGGTGCTTGGCGATGAAGTCGCGCAGGAGATTGGCGTATTCCGACGGGTGCCGCGGCAGGAAGGGCGAGCCGAAGCAGGTCGAGAACTCCGGCTCCACACCGACCAGGCCGCGCTCCGTGCCGGCGACCTTGGCGGTGTAGCCGGAGAGGAAGTGGTACATCGCCTCGGCCGGGGTGAGCTTGGCGATCGGCGGCATCACCCCGAAGGCGTCCGCCGTCAGCATGACGATGTTCTTCGGCACGCCGGCGCGGCCGGTACGCGAGGCGTTGGGGATGAAGTCGAGCGGATAGGCCGAGCGGGTGTTCTCGGTCTTGCTGCCGTCGTCGAAATCGACCTCGCGGGTGATCTCGTCCATGACGATGTTCTCGAGCACCGTACCGAAGCGCAGCGAAGCGGCGTGGATCTGCGGCTCGGCCTCGGCCGAGAGCTTGATCGTCTTGGCGTAGCAGCCGCCCTCGAAATTGAAGATGCCGTCCTTCGACCAGCCATGCTCGTCGTCGCCGATCAGCGTGCGGTCGGGATCGGCCGAGAGCGTGGTCTTGCCAGTGCCCGACAGGCCGAAGAAGATGGCGGAGTCGTTGTTGGAGCCGACATTGGCCGAGCAGTGCATCGGCACCACGCCCTTCGTCGGCAGGACGAAGTTGAGATAGGTGAAGACCGACTTCTTCATCTCGCCGGCATAGGCCGAGCCGCCGATCAGGACGATCTTGCGGGTGAAGTCGATGGCGATGACGGTCTCGCTGCGGCAGCCATGACGGGCCGGGTCGGCCTTGAAGCTCGGCAGATCGACGATCGTCATCTCCGGCACGTAGTCGGCGAGTTCCTCGCGCGCCGGCCGGATCAGCAGGTTGCGGATGAAGAGCGAGTGCCAGGCCATCTCGGTGTAGACCCGGGCCTTGACGCGGTGGACCGGATCGGCGCCGCCATAGAGGTCCTGCGCGAAGAGGTCCTTGCCCTGCGCATGGGCGATGAAGTCGGCGAGCAGGGTCTCGAAATGCTCCGGGCTCATCGCGTTGTTGTTGTCCCACCAAACGGTCTTGTCGGTGAGCGCGTCGCGGACCGTGAACTTGTCCTTGGGCGAGCGGCCGGTATGGGTGCCGGTGTCGGCGGTGATGGCGCCGTGGCGCGAGAGCTGGGATTCGCCCCGGGCCAGCGATTCTTCATAGAGCCGGGCGGCTTCGAGGTTCCAGTAGACGCTCTTCAGGTTGCGAAAGCCGAACGTCTCCGCCCCCTGGGCGGCATTGAGCTGACCGATGGTTTTCACAGAAGAACCTCCCGAGGCACCGCCTGATGGCGACCGCCCGATCTGCAAGAATGGCTCGAGCCGGGGCCAAGCGGGCGACCTCGTCATCGAACGATGAGGGTCCCTTAAGGCCATGTTGGACCCGGCTCAAGAGAACGAAAACCCCTCCGGCCGAACATTCCGATTTAAATCGATTAAAACGAATCAGTTTGGTAAATCAGGGGGCTAGCCGGAGGCTCGGGCCTGCGCCGCCAGTTCGACCAGCATCCTCCTCAGGCCCGCAGCGTCCGTGACGGGGGCCGGGAAGGGCAGCCTCAGCACCCTGTCGCCGCGGGCGAGATCGGCCCCGTCGGGGTCGAGCCCGGTGAGCTCCCACTCGCCGTCCTCAGCCTTCAGCAGCCCGGTGGCATAGGCGCGGATCGCGTCGGCATGGTCGGCGTTCATATGTTCGACCGCGCCCTCCTCCATGGCGGCGACGGCGCTCGCAGCCGCTGCATCGCTGAGCAGGTCGCCCGCGGTCAGGTCATAGGCGCGGCCGAAGCCGCCATTGAGGCTGGCGCCGGCGACGGAAAGCGCGAAGAAGGAGAAATCGCCGAAATCGGCATAGAGCGCCGCCTTGGGCTGGCGGGCCAGGAACCGGCGCCGGACCCGCGCGCCCTCCTCGCCCTCGCGCGCCACCTTCCGCGCCTGCAGCTTCAGCGTGATCCGCGCATGGGCGAGCGGGTCACCCTTGCCTCCCGGCGCCAGCAGCAGCGAACAGCGCGGATCGGCCTCGAGATTGCCGGTGTGGGATGACAGCGCCGAGACCAGGATCAGCGGCGTGCCGTCGCTGTCGGTCGCAAGGCTGACGAGGCTCGCGGAGGGGTGGCCGTCCCGCCCCAGCGTCGCGAGCGATCCGGACCGCGCACTGCGCAGCAAGGTCTTCGCCAGCGCGCGCGCCCCATCGTCGGTCGGGCGGATCGGATCCCCGCGCTTTTGCGGCGCGGCAGGAGACGTGGTCATGGAACGAATGGTCCTGTCGGGTCTTTCTGTGACGGGGACATAGGCAAACCGCCCTGCCATCGCTAGATTGCGGCCACGGTTTAGCCGCTCTCTCGCGGGAGTGGACCTCAGTCATTGCAACACGGCCAAGAGACAAAGAGCTTATGCCAACCATTGCGCTGGTCGATGACGACCGCAACATCCTGACCTCGGTTTCGATCGCGCTCGAAGCCGAGGGCTACCGCATCATGACCTACACCGACGGCGCCTCGGCGCTGGACGGCCTGAAGCAGAACCCGCCCGACCTCGCGATCTTCGACATCAAGATGCCGCGCATGGACGGAATGGAGCTGCTGCGGCGGCTGCGCCAGAAGTCCGACCTGCCGGTGATCTTCCTGACGTCCAAGGACGAGGAAATCGACGAGCTCTTCGGGCTGAAGATGGGCGCCGACGACTTCATCCGGAAGCCGTTCTCGCAGCGCCTGCTGGTCGAGCGCGTCAAGGCGATCCTGCGGCGCGCCGGTGCCAAGGATCCGGCCGCCGCCCCGCGCGGCGAGGACGCCAAGGCGCTGGAGCGCGGCCTGCTGCGCATGGACCCCGAGCGCCACACCTGCACCTGGAAGGGCGAGCCGGTGACGCTGACCGTCACGGAGTTCCTGATCCTGCAGTCACTGGCACAGCGCCCCGGCGTGGTGAAGAGCCGCAACGCGCTGATGGATGCCGCCTATGACGACGAGGTCTATGTCGACGACCGCACCATCGACAGCCACATCAAGCGGCTGCGCAAGAAGTTCAACCAGGTCGATGCCGATTTCGACATGATCGAGACCTTGTACGGCGTCGGCTACCGGTTCAAGGAAAGCTGAGCCGAGGGCGTTCGAGCAGGCGGCCTCGTCCGGAGGCCGCGTGACGCAAGACGCCGCCGGACCGGACGGCAGGACAGCAGCGTTCCAGAGCCATGGCGACGATCGACGAGGAGCGCAGGGCGGAGGTCGGCGGCAGTGCAGGGCGACCGGCGCTGCAGCGGCGGCTGGCCGCCTTCGCGCGGCGCAGCCTGCGGGCGATTTCGTCTGGCGCCGCCTCCAGCCTGACCCGGCGCATCGTCGTGCTCAATCTCGGCGGGCTGGTCGCGCTGTTGGTCGGGTTTCTCTATCTCAACCAGTTCCGCGAGAGCCTGATCGAGTCGCGCGTCCAGAGCCTGCTCACCCAGGGCGAGATCATCGCGGGTGCGATCGCGGCGTCCGCCACCGTCGAGACCGACGCGATCACCATCGATCCCGACAGGCTGCTCCAGCTGCAGGCCGGCGAGAGCGCCGGGATCGCCGAGGATCCGCTCGATTTCTCGATCAATCCCGAAAAGGTCGCGCCGCTGCTGCGCCGGCTGGTCACGCCGACCAAGACACGGGCGCGCATCTACGACCGGGACGGGCTGCTGACGCTGGATTCGCGCAGCCTCTATTCGCGCGGCGACGTGCTGCGGCTCGACCTGCCGCGCGTCGGCCAGCCGGACGAGGCGCCGCTGATGGAGCGGACCTGGAACCTGTTCCGCAACCGGCTCGGGCGCGCCGACGTGCCCGCCTATGACGATTTCGAGAACGCCAACGGCCGGTCCTATCCCGAGGTCGCCCGGGCGCTGAACGGCTCGCCGGCCAGCGTCGTGCGCGTCAACACGCGCGGGCAGACGATCGTCTCGGTCGCGGTGCCGGTCCAGCGTTTCCGGACGGTCAAGGGCGTGCTGCTGCTCTCGACCCAGGGCGGCGACATCGACGCCGTGATCGTCTCCGAGCGCTACGCGATCTTCCAGGTCTTCGCGATTTCGGCGGCGGTGATGATCCTGCTCTCGGTCCTGCTGGCGGGCACCATCGCGGAGCCGATCCGCAAGCTCGCCGACGCCGCACAGCGCGTGCGCCGCGGCGTGAAATCGCGCGAGCAGATCCCCGATTTCAGCGGCCGCCATGACGAGATCGGCCATCTCTCCGGCTCGCTGCGCGACATGACGAAAGCGCTCTACAGCCGCATCGAGGCGATCGAGAGCTTCGCGGCCGACGTCGCGCACGAGCTCAAGAACCCGCTGACCTCCCTGCGCAGCGCGGTCGAGACCCTGCCGCGGGCGAAGTCGGAGGAGTCGCGAGGCCGGCTCCTGGCGGTGATCCAGCACGATGTGCGCCGCCTCGACCGGCTGATCTCCGACATCTCCGACGCCTCGCGGCTCGATGCCGAACTCGCCCGCAACGATGCCGGGCCGGTCGATCTCGGCCAGATCCTCGAGACCGTGGTCTCGGCCCAGAACGAGACCCGCCGCGAGGGCCAACCGATGATCGAACTCGTCTCCGAGCGGCGTGGCCAGCGCCCGGGCGGGCGCGACGGCTTCATCGTGCTCGGCCATGACTCGCGACTGGGCCAGGTGATCGTCAACCTGATCGACAACGCCCGGTCGTTCTCGCCACCGGACCGGCCGGTGCGCGTCATGCTCTCGCGGGTCGGCGACGAGGTGCTCGTCACGGTCGAGGATGGCGGGCCCGGCATCGAGCCGCATGCGCTGGAGCGGATCTTCGAGCGCTTCTACACCGACCGCCCGAACGAGGGGTTCGGCCAGAATTCCGGGCTCGGCCTGTCGATCTCGCGCCAGATCGTCGAGGCGCATCGCGGCACGATCCGGGCGGAGAACCGCCTCGGCCCGGCCGGGGCCGACGGCGTGCAGCCCCGCCTGGGCGCCCGCTTCACCGTCTCCCTGCCCGCCCTGCCGCAGGCGAACTGAGGCCGGCATGCAGGACACGCGCATTCACGCGACCACGGTCGCGATCGGCGAGGCCGGGGTCCTGATCCGCGGCGCGTCGGGCGCCGGCAAGTCGAGCCTCGGGCTGGCCCTGATCGACGCTGCGCGCCGGGAGGGCCGCTTCGCGCGGCTGGTCGCCGACGACCGGACCGCGCTGAGCGCGCGCGGCTCGCGCCTGCTGGCGCGGCCGGTCGCACCGCTCGAGGGCCTGATCGAGCGCCGCGGGCTGGGCCTGACGCCCGAGCCGCATCAGCCCGCCGTGGTCGTGAGGCTGATCGTCGACGTGGCCGGCAGCGAGCCGGCGCGCATGCCCGAGCCGGAGGATCTGGTGGACAGGCTCGAGGGCATCGACCTGCCGCGGCTGACGGTCGCGGGCCGCGCCGGGGACGAGCGCCTGATCCTCGCGGCCCTGCAGCTGTTCGGCGATGGCGGCTGATGTCGAAAATTTGACGAGTTCCAAGCGGACCGCTTGCCTATCCTTCGCACCTGCCGCATAAACCGCCACCTTGTCCGGGCGCCGAAAGCGCTCTCCGGTGCCATATTGAATGATCGGACTGGTCCTCGTGACGCATGGGCATCTGGCCACGGAGTTCCGTGCCGCGCTCGAACACGTCGTCGGCCCCCAACAGAACCTCGCCACCATCGCCATCGCCCCCGATGACGACATGGAAGGCCGTCGCCGCGACATCATCGCGGCGGTCGAGCAGGTCGAGACCGGCAAGGGCGTGATCGTCCTGACCGACATGTTCGGCGGGACGCCCTCCAACCTCGCCATCTCGGTGATGGAGCCCGGCCGCATCGACGTCGTCGCCGGCGTCAACCTGCCGATGCTGATCAAGCTCGCCAGCGTGCGCGAGGACAAGACCCTCGACGAGGCCGTGACCAGCGCGCAGGATGCCGGCCGCAAATACATCACCGTCGCCAGCCGCGTGCTGGCCGGCAAATAGAGGGCGCCCTCGTGGACGACAGGCAGGAGATCGAGGATTGCGATTGCCCTGAGGTCGAGATTCCCGCAGGCGCGCTCTATGGCGAGTTCCAGATCGTCAACAAGAAGGGGCTGCACGCCCGCGCCACGGCGAAATTCGTGCAATGCGCCTCCGCCTTCGACGCCGACATCACCGTCACCCGCTGCGGCGAGACGGTCGGCGCGACCTCGATCATGGGCATCCTGACGCTCGGCGCCGGCATCGGCTCGACGATCACGGTGGTGGCGAAGGGCCGCGAGGCGAACGAGGCGCTGAAGGCGCTGGAGACCCTCGTGGCGGACCGCTTCGGCGAGGGCGAGTAAGTCCGGGCCGGCTCGTCGGCTGCGGCGCGCCGCCGAGGCACACTCAGGTCAATTCCCTCCAAGCACGCTCCATCGGGGCGCGCTTTGGCCGCGCGAAACATGACGAAACGTCATGAAAGCGACAGACCGCTCCCTTTCGACCGATCACATAAAGACATCTTTATATCTTTGATTGCCTTTGGGCGTGGGCGCTGCTATGGACCCGCCCATCATTCGAAGACCAGCTGGAGCACGCCCCGTGTCGAAGACCGATTACATCGTCAAGGACATCAGCCTCGCGGAATATGGCCGCAAGGAAATCAACATGGCCCAGGACGAGATGCCGGGCCTGATGGCCATCCGTGAGGAGCACAAGGGCAAGTTCCCGCTCAAGGGCGCCCGCGTCGCCGGCTGCCTGCACATGACCATCCAGACCGCCGTGCTGATCGAGACGCTGAAGGAACTCGGCGCCGATGTGCGCTGGTCGTCCTGCAACATCTTCTCGACCCAGGACCACGCCGCCGCCGCGATCGCCGCGACCGGCACCCCCGTCTTCGCCATCAAGGGCGAGACGCTGGAGGAGTACTGGGAGTACGTGCTGAAGACCGCGACCTGGGGTGACGGCGGTACGCCGAACATGATCCTCGACGACGGCGGCGACCTGACCATGCTGATCATCCTCGGCGCCGAGGCCGAGGCCGGCAAGACCGCCTTCCTCGACAAGCCGAGCAACGAGGAAGAGACGATCTTCTTCGCTCTGATCAAGCGCGAGCTGAAGGCCAATCCGGGCTGGTTCACCAAGACCCGCGACGCGATCAAGGGCGTCTCGGAGGAGACCACCACTGGCGTACATCGCCTCTATGAGCTCGCCAAGGCAGGCCGCCTGCCCTTCCCGGCGATCAACGTCAACGACTCCGTCACGAAGTCGAAGTTCGACAACCTCTATGGCTGCCGCGAGTCGCTCGTCGACGCCATCCGCCGCGGCACGGACGTCATGATGTCCGGCAAGGTCGCGGTCGTCGCCGGTTATGGCGACGTCGGCAAGGGCTCGGCCGCCTCGCTGCGCCAGGCCGGCTGCCGCGTGCTCGTCACCGAGATCGACCCGATCTGCGCCCTGCAGGCGGCGATGGAGGGCTACGAGGTCGTGACCATGGAGGACGCCGCTCCGCGCGCCGACATCTTCGTCACCGCGACCGGCAACCTCGACGTCATCACCGTCGACCACATGCGCGACATGAAGCACCGCGCCATCGTCTGCAACATCGGCCACTTCGACTCGGAGATCCAGGTCGCCGGGCTGAAGAACTTCAAGTGGGACAACGTCAAGCCGCAGGTCGACGAGATCGAGTTCCCCAACGGCAAGCGCATCATCCTGCTGTCGGAAGGCCGCCTGGTGAATCTCGGCAACGCCACCGGCCACCCGTCCTTCGTGATGTCCTGCTCGTTCTCGAACCAGACGCTGGCCCAGGTCGAGCTCTGGAACCACCACGCCAAGTACGAGAACAAGGTCTACACGCTGCCCAAGCACCTGGACGAGAAGGTCGCCGCGCTGCACCTCGCCAAGGTCGGCGCCAAGCTGACCGTCCTGAACGACCAGCAGGCGAAGTATATCGGCGTCGCGCAGACCGGCCCGTTCAAGCCCGAGCTGTACCGCTACTGACATCCGGCACCATCCGGACGGCAGGAGGCCCGGCGTTCGCGCCGGGCCTTTTTCTTTGGTCCATGGCCTGAGTCCTTTCCGCATCAGCCGCTACTAATAGAGTCGCTGACAGTCCGCGCCCCCTACAGCTTGACGGCCGCCCCGCTCCGCCCAGCCGCGGCCGGAAACCGCCCGATTTACCGTCCATTAAGCACTTCCTGCCGGACTCCACGGGTGATTAGAGTGGGGCTGATTCGGCTTCCAGCGCGCTGCGCGGGCCGGGTCGACACGCAAGTATCGGTGTGGTGGCAGGCGTGCGTCGGGGGCCTTTCGAGGCGGCTCAGGGGACGGCTCGCTGCCGTTCGACGCCCGCTCGGGCCTGACAGCGGAGGCGGCACGGTGCCGCCCACAGAGAAGACGGACGCAGGATGACCAGGTCGAGCCGACAGGAACGGAGCCGCGGCGGCTGGGGCCGACATGTGCTTCTGCCGGGGCTCGCGGCCAGCCAGCTTCCCTCATCCGCCTTCGCCCAGGGCGGCTGGCTGGCTCCCCTGAAACAGGAGGTCTTCAGCACCGGCGCGCTGTCGGTGGTGCTCGCGGGGCTCACGGTCTTCGCCGCGACGACCTCGCTGGTCTATGTCCGCGAGCGGGCGCGCTGGCATCGCCGCGAGACGGCGCTGGCCGGCGAGCTGGAGGCGACGCGCGGCCAGCACGACCGGCTGACGGCCCTGCTCGCGAGCGACCCCCAGGTCGTGGTGAGCTGGGCGGGCCGCCATACCGAACCCGTCTTCGAAGGCGACAGCGGCTTCCTCGGCGCACCCGGCGCCACGCTGGCGCTCGCCTATGGCTCCTGGGCTCCCCCGGCGGATGCCAAGAAGCTCGAACTCGCCACCGATGCGCTGAAGGACCGGGGCGAGTCCTTCGGCATGACGCTGCGGAGCAAAACCGGCCCCTTCATCGACATCGAGGGCCGGCCGGTCGCAGGGCGCGCCGTCATCCGCTTTCGCGAGGTCACGGGCGAGCGCGCCCGGGTGATGGCGCTGCAGAACGATCTGGAGCGGCTCGGAACCGAGCACCAGGCCCTGGCCGGGCTGCTCGGCGGCTTGCCGCAGCCGGCCTGGACCCGCAATCCCGAAGGCCGGCTCAGCTGGTGCAACGCCGCCTATGCACGCGCCGTCGAGGTCGCCGACGGCAGCGAGGCCGTCAAGGGCGGGGTCGAGCTGCTCGACCGCAGCGAGCGCGAGGCCGCCGCCAAGGCGAGGCGCGAGGGGCGGACCTTCACAGCCCGCGCTCCGGCCGTGATCGCGGGACAGCGGCGAACCCTCGACATCCTGGAAATGGCCACGCCGACGGGCTTTGCCGGTTTCGCCACCGACATGAGCGAGCTGGAGGCGGTCCGGACCGATCTGCAGCGCCAGATGGACGCGCATGTCCGGACGCTCGACCGGCTCAAGACGGCGGTGGCGGTGTTCGACGCCTCGCAGCGGCTGGTCTACCGCAATGCCGGCTTCGAGAGCCTGTGGTCGCTCGATCCGGCTTTCCTCGACGGCCATCCCAGCGACGGCGAGATCCTCGACCGGCTGCGCTCGGAACGGCGCCTGCCGGAACTGGGCGACTATCGCAGCTGGAAGGCCGGCGTGCAGGCCGCCTACACCGCCACGCGGGCGAACGAGGACTGGTGGTACCTGCCCGACGGGCGGACGATCCACGTCGTCGCCAGCCCCAACCCCCAGGGCGGCGTGACCTATCTGCTCGACGACGTGACCGAGCGCTTCACGCTGGAATCGCGCTTCAACGCCCTGTCGCGCACCCAGCGCGAGACGCTGGATTCGCTGCGCGAGGGCGTCGCCGTGTTCGGCTCGGACGGGCGGCTGAAGCTCTCCAACCCGGCCTTCGCCCAATCCTGGCGAATCAAGGCCGACCTCGCCGCCGCCGCCCCGCATATCGACGAGGTGGTGCGGCTGTGCCGCCCGCTCTTCCCGCAGGACGAGATCTGGGGCGAATTGCAGAGCGCCGTCACCGGCGTGCGCGATGCGCGCGAGGACTATGTCTGCCGGATGGAACGGCGCGACGGCACGGTGCTGGACTGCGCCGCGGCGCCGCTGCCGGACGGGGCGACGCTGATCTCCTTCGCCGACGTCACCGCCAGCGTGAATGTCGAGCGGGCGCTGACCGAAAAGAACGAGGCGCTGGAGAAGGTCTCGCGCCTGCGCGAGGACTTCGTCCACCACGTCTCCTACGAGCTGCGCTCGCCGCTGACCAACATCATCGGCTTCGCGCAGCTGCTCGGCACCGAGGCCGTCGGCGCCCTCAACGACAAGCAGCGCGACTACACCTCCCATATCGTGCGCTCGTCGGGCGCGCTGCTCGCCATCATCAACGACATTCTCGACCTCGCCACGATCGACAACGGCGCCCTGCAGCTCGACCTCGAGGAGGTCGACGTCGCCGACACGATCTCGCAGGCGGCGACGGGGCTGCATGACCGCCTCACCGACAGCAAGCTGGAGCTGAAGGTCGTGATCGCGCCCGAGGCCGGGCCCCTGCGCGCCGACGGCAAGCGCCTGCGGCAGGTGCTGTTCAACCTGATCTCCAACGCGATCGGCTTCTCCTCGCCCGGGCAGACGATCACCGTCAGCGCGGCGCGCAGCGAGGGCCATATCCGCATCACCGTCGCCGACCAGGGCCGCGGGATCCCCGCCGAGGTGAAGGAGAAGGTGTTCGACCGGTTCGAGAGCCACTCGCTCGGCTCCAGCCATCGCGGCGTCGGCCTGGGCCTCTCGATCGTCCGCTCGATCGTCGAGCTGCATGGCGGCCGCGTCGAGCTCGACTCGGCGCCGGGCCGCGGCACGCGCGTGACGGCGGTCTTCCCCGCGGCGGGGCTGCCGCTGTCGGATGCCGCCGAATGACGGACGAGGTTTCCCGGGCCGGCACGCACCGCCTGCAGCTGGACGACGAGGCGGCGACGCTGCGCCTGGCCGCCGATCTCGCCGCCATCCTGAAGCCGGGCGACATCGTCGCCCTGTCGGGCCATCTCGGGGCCGGCAAGTCGATGCTGGCGCGGGCGATCCTGCGCGAACTCGCCGAGGACCCGAAGCTGGAGGCGCCGAGCCCGACCTTCACCCTCGTCCAGAGCTACGAGACCCCGCGCGGGACCGTGCTCCATGCCGATCTCTACCGCGTCCGCTCGCCCGAGGAGCTCGACGACATCGGCCTGGTCGAGGAGCTCGACCGGCTGATCCTGCTGGTGGAATGGCCCGATCGCGCCGGGGCGCGCCTGCCGGGCGGGCGCCGGCTCGATATCGTGCTCGACGTCGATCCGGACAATCCGGAAACCGGCCGCATCGCCGATCTCTCCGGCGGCGTGCTCTGGCGCCAGCGTCTCGCCATCGCGATTGCGACGCGCCGGCTGATCGACGAGGCCGGCTGGGACGATGCCCGCCGCGACTACATGCAAGGCGATGCCTCCAGCCGCGCCTATGAGCGGCTGACGCGGCCCGACGGCAGCAGCGCCGTGCTGATGATCTCGCCGCCGCGCCCGGACGGGCCGGCGATCCGGCTGGGCAAGCCCTACAGCGCGATCGCGCATCTCGCCGAGAACGTCGACGCCTTCGTCGCGATGGATCGCGGGCTGCATTCGCTCGGCTATTCGGCGCCGGAAATCTACGCGCAGGATCTGTCGACCGGGCTGCTGCTGATCGAGGATCTCGGCAGCGAGGGTGTCATCGATGCGCAGGGACCGATCCCGGAGCGCTATGAGGCGGCGGCCCGGCTGCTGGCGGACCTTCACCGTCACACCCTGCCGACGATCCTGCCCGTGGCCGAGGGGCGCGACCATGTGCTGCCGGATTACGACCGCGGGGCGCTGGCGATCGAGACCGAGCTGATCCTCGAATGGTACGCGCCGCACATTGCGGGCATGACCCTGCCGGCGGTGGCGCAGGCCGAGTTCGCGCGGATCTGGAACCGGCTCTTCGACGAGATCCTGGAGGCGCCGGGCACCTGGACGCTGCGCGACTTCCACTCGCCCAACCTGATCTGGCTGCCGGGCCGGGAAGGCCATGCCAAGCTCGGGCTGATCGACTTCCAGGACGCGGTGATCGGCCACCCGGCCTACGACCTCGCCTCGCTCGGGCAGGATGCGCGCATCGACGTGCCCGCCGCGCTGGAGTTGCGGCTGCTGGCGGCCTATGGCCAGGCGCGGCGGGCGCACGATCCCGATTTCGACCTCGCCGGCTTTGCCCGCGCCTATGCGATCCTCGGCACGCAGCGCAACACCAAGATCGCCGGCATCTTCGCGAGGCTCGACAAGCGCGACGGCAAGCCGGCCTATCTCAAGCATCTGCCGCGCATCGAAGCCTATCTGCGCCGCAACCTCGAGCACCCGGCGCTGGCCGAGCTCAAGGGCTGGTACCAGGCGCATCTGCCGAAGCTGTTCGAGGTGGGGTGAGCGGACGCCCTCGCCGTCATGCTCGCCCTTGTGGCGAGCATCCACGTCTCGAACACCGGGCTCGACGACGGAAGACGTGGATGGTCGGGACAAGCCCGACCATGACGCGCTATGGATCGCCAGACCGTACCTGCTCTGGAGATTCGCGTGACGCAGGCCCATTTCCAACCGATCCGCCGCGCCATGGTGCTGGCGGCGGGGCTCGGCAAGCGGATGCGGCCGATCACCGACACGATTCCCAAGCCGCTCGTCAGCATCGGCGGCAAGCCGATGCTGGACCATGCGCTCGACCGGCTGGCGCAGGCCGGCGTCGAGGATGCGGTCGTCAACGTCCATCATCTGGCGGGGCTCATCGAGGCGCATCTGGCCGGCCGCAGCGCCCCGCGCGTGACGATCTCGGACGAGCGCGCGCTGCTGCTGGAGACCGGCGGCGGGGTGAAGAAGGCGCTGCCGCTGCTCGGCAGCGAACCCTTCTTCCACGTGAATTCGGATTCGCTCTGGAGCGAGGCGGGCGGCTCGGCGATGCAGGCCATGGCGCGGGGCTGGGACGCCGCGCGGATGGACATGCTGCTGCTGCTGGCGCGGCGCGAGGGCAGCGTCGGCTTCGACGAGCGCGGCGATTTCTTCAAGGCTGAGGACGGGCTGCTGACACGGCGCGGCAGCGCGGAGCGCGCACCCTTCGTCTATGCCGGTGTCGCCATCATGAAGCCCGAGCTGTTCGCGGACACGCCCGAGGGGCCGTTCTCGCTGAACCTGCTGTTCGACCGCGCCATTGCGGCGGGCCGGCTGCACGGGCTCGTGCTCGACGGGCAATGGCTGCATGTCGGCACGCCCGAGGCGATCGCGCCGGCCGAAGCCGCCTTCGCGGCGGCCCAGGCCGCGCCCGCGCGAGCCGATGGCTGAACTGAACCTCTTCACGATCCCCGCCGGGGCACCCTTCCTGGAGGTGCTGGCCCAGGCGATGCTGGAGGGCCGGTTCGGGCGCGTCCACGACCCTGAGGACCCCGCCGCGCTGGCGCGGGTGACGCTCTATCTGCCGACGCGACGGGCGGCGCGTGCCTTCGCCGCCTGCCTCTCCGACAAGCTCGGCGGCGCGCCGCTGCTGCTGCCGCGAATCCTGCCGCTGGGCGATGTCGACGAGGCCGAGACGGCACTGATCGGAGCCGGGGCGCTGGCCGAGGATCGCATCGCGCCGATCGACCCGCTGGCGCGGCGGATGATCCTGACCCGACTCGTCGACGCCTGGGGACGCAGCGCCAATCGCAGCCATCTGCGGCTCGACCCGTCGGAGCCCTCGCTGGTGCCAGCGACCCTGGCCGAGGCCTATGGGCTGGCCGGCGACCTCGCCGCGCTGCTCGACCAGATGCAGACGGAGGATGTCGCCGTCGAGCGGCTCGGACGGCTCGACGCGGCCCGCTTCGACAAGATCTGGCAGCTCAATGCCGAGTTCCTGTCGATCCTCGGCGGCGCCTGGCCGACCATCCTGAGCGAGCGCGGCGCCTGCGACCCGGCCACCTTCCGCAACCGCATGCTCGCCGCCGAGCGCGAGCGGCTGCTCTCGGGCGCCGTGACGGGGCCGATCATCGCGGCCGGCTCGACCGGCACGGTCCCGGCCACGGCAAGGCTGCTCGCGGCGATCGCGCGGCTGCCCAATGGCGCGGTGGTGCTGCCGGGGCTCGACCTCGACCTGCCCGACGAGGCCTGGCGGGCGATCGCGGAGGAGCCTGCCCCCTCGCATCCGCAGGCGGCGCTGCATCACCTGCTCGACACGCTGCAGGCGACGCGGGCTGATGTGCGCGCGCTCGCCGAGCCCGATGCCGCGCATGGCGCCCGCTCGCGTCTGCTGCGCGAGGCGATGCTGCCGGCTTCGGTGACGCAGAGCTGGGCCGATCTGCGCGAGCGCCTTCCCGCCGACGAAGCGGAACTCGCTTTCCGCGACCTGCGCCTCGTCGAGGCGGCCGACGAGCGCGAGGAGGCGCTGGCGGTGGCGGTCGCGCTGCGCGAGACGCTGGAGACGCCCGGCCGGCAGGCGGCGCTGATCACGCCCGATCGCGGCCTCGCCGAGCGGGTCACGGTGGAACTCCGGCGCTGGGACATCACGGTCGATGATTCGGCCGGCCTGCCGCTGGCGCGCTGGCCGGCGGGCTCGCTGCTGCGGCTCGTGCTGGAGGCGGCCCTGGGGCAGATGACGCCGGGAAGCCTCGTGCCGCTGCTGGCCCACCCGCTCTGCCGGCTCGGGCTGCCGCGCGAGGAGACGGCACGCGGCGCCTCGGCGCTGGAAATCGGGCTGTGGCGGGGCGAGAGCGTAGGCCGAGGACTGGCGGGCCTCAACGAACAGCTCGAACGCTGGAACGAATTGCGCGAAGTCCGCCATGCGCCGGGTCCGCGCAAGCGCCTGGGTGACGCGGATGCTGCTGCGGCGGCCAAAGTGCTGGCGGCGCTCGGCACCGCCTTCTCGCCGCTGCTGGAGGCGCTGTTCCTGCAGGCGCCCTCGCTGGCGGTCATGACGGCCGCGGCCCGCGCCACCGTCGAGGCTGTCAGCCGGGACGAGGACGGGCAGGCCTGCGCCTTCCGCGACGCCGATGGCGAGGCTCTGGCCGGGCTCTTCGACGATCTCGCCGCCGCGCAGCCCGACATGCCCGAGGGCGGCCGGCCCGCCGATGTCGTCGCGATCCTGGACGGGCTGCTGGCCGAGCGCGTCGTCAAGCGCGGCGGCGGCGGCCATCCGCGTGTCCGGATCTGGGGCCTGCTCGAGGCGCGCCTGCTCGAGGCCGACCATGTCGTCCTCGGCGGGCTGAACGAGACCGTCTGGCCGCCGCAGACCACGACGGACGCCTTCATCAACCGGCCGATGCGCGCCGAACTCGGCCTGTCGCCGCCGGAGCGCCGCGTCGGCCAGACCGCGCATGACTTTTCCATGGCGCTGGCGGCTCCCTGCGTGACGCTGACGCGGGCTCGCAAGGCCGGGGAGTCCGAGACGATCGCCTCGCGCTTCTGGCAGCGGCTGCAGGCGGTGACGCCAGCGCCCGTCTGGGGCGAGGCGCTGGCGCAGGGGAAGCGGCTGACGGCGCTGGCGGGGCGGCTCTCGGCCCCGGCGCCGGTGCGACCCGTCGGACGGCCCGCGCCGAAGCCGCCGCGCGCGCTGCAGCCGCTTTCGCTCAGCGTCACCGATGTCGAGACGCTCTATCGCGACCCCTACCAGATCCATGCCCGCAAGATCCTGAAGCTCGACGCGCTCGACGGGCTGGTGGAGGACCCGAGCGCGCAGGACCGCGGCAGCCTGCTGCACGAGATCGTCGAGACCTTCGCCGCGACCTATCCGGAGCAGTTGCCGGCCGACGCCCATGGCCGGCTGATCGCGATCGGCGAAGAGGCGTTCCGGCGCTTCGCCGATGCGCCGGAGGTGCGGGCCTTCTGGTGGCCGCGCTTCCTGCTGACGGCCGGGCATTTCATCGACTGGGAGCAGCGGCGGCGCAGCGCGCTCGCCCGCGTGGCCGTCGAGGTCTACACGGGATCGCGCTTCCCGCTCTCCGACGGGCAGACGCTGCGGCTCAGCGGCAAGGCGGACCGGGTCGAGATCACGCGGACGCCGACCTTGCGCATCATCGATTTCAAGACCGGCGCGCCGCCCAGCAAGGCGCAGGTCGAGAAGGGCTTCGCGCCGCAATTGACGCTGGAGGCCGAGCTGGCGGCGCGGTCAGGCTTCGAGGGCGCGGTCGGCCCCACCCCGGTCGAGGCCGTGCTCTACATGAAGCTGCATCACGACCCGAAAGCCTGGGCCAAGGACAAGCCGCTGGAGTTCGACGGCGAGAGCCTGGGGGATGTGGCGAGCCGACATCTCGAACGCCTGCTGGCCCACGTCGAGGCGCTGCGCAGCGGCCGCGAAGCCTTCATCTCCCGCCGCGCGCCCGACTACATCAAGTTCGCCTCGCCCTATGACCATCTCGCGCGGGTCAAGGAATGGGCCTCCGCCTCCGAGGGCGACGAGGGGGACGGGGCATGAAGCCCGGCTGGATCGTCCCGCCCCTCACCCAGCAAAACCAGGCACTGGCAGCCGATCCGCGGCTCAGCGCCTGGGTCTCGGCCAATGCCGGCTCAGGCAAGACCTATGTACTGGTCAACCGCGTGCTGCGGCTGCTGCTCGACGGCGTCGCGCCCGGGCGCCTGCTCTGCATCACCTACACCAAGGCCGCCGCCGCCAATATGGCCAACCGCGTCTTCGCGGCGCTGAGCGCCTGGGCGACGCTTCCGGAGGCCGAGCTGGACGCGGTGCTGAGCCGGCTGACCGGGAAGCCGCCCTCGCGCGACAGCCTCGCCGCGGCGCGGCGCCTGTTCGCGCAGGCGCTGGAGACGCCCGGCGGGCTGAAGATCGAGACGATCCACGCCTTCTGCACGCGGGTGCTGCAATCGGCGCCCTTCGAGGCGAATGTGCCGCCGCGCTTCGAGGTCGCCGACGACCTCGCCCAGGCTGAGATGCTGCGCGAGGCCCGGCGCGAGTTGTTGCGGGCGGTGGCGGCCGATCCTGAGCGCGCGGAGGCGCAGGCGCTCGACCTGCTCGCCCGCCAGGCGGCGCAGGACACGTTCGATGCGATGATGCAGGAAGCACTGCGCCAGCGCACCCTGTTCAACGATGCGGAGGGCCGCGCCCGCGATGCCGGCGAGATGCGGGAAGGCATCGCCGCCGTGCTCGGGATCGCGCCGGAGCTGACGGCCGAGACGGTGCGGCAGGATTTCCGGCAGGACCTCGTCGCGATGTCCGATCTCGCGGCGCTGATCGCGGCGCTGGAGGCGGGCAGCCCCACACGGCAGGGTTTCGCAGCAACGTTGCGTGCCCTGCTCGCGGGGGCCGATGACGGCGATCCGGTGTCCTTCTGCCGGAAGGGTTTTCTGACCGAGGCCGGGAGCGTCAACAGCAACATCAGCGGCCGCGGCAAATCCGCCTTCGAGGGGCCCCTCGCCGCGACGCTCGAGGATCTGGCTGCGCGGCTCTGCGGCGCCATCGACCGCCTCAACGCGATCGCGATCCGCGACCGCAGCCATGCGCTGGCGCTGCTGGTGACGCGGATGCTCGCCTCCTATCAGCGCCAGAAGAGCGAGCGCTCGCTGCTCGACTATGACGACCTGATCGCCAGGACGCGCTCGCTGCTCACGCGGGTCGAAGCGGCCTGGGTGCTCTACAAGCTCGACGCCGGCATCGACCACATCCTGCTCGACGAGGCGCAGGACACCAGCGACGCGCAATGGGCGATCCTGCGCCAGCTCGCCGACGAGTTCAGCGCCGGGGGACGCGAGGCCGGCCCGCGCCCGCGCACCGTCTTCGTGGTGGGCGACGAGAAGCAGTCGATCTATGGCTTCCAGGGCGCCGCGCCCGCCGCCTTCAACACGCAACGACGGCAGCTCGGGCAGCGCATCAGGGAGGCCGAGCAGCGTTTCGAGGCGATCAGCCTCAACACCTCCTTCCGCTCGGCGCCCGACATCATGCAGGCGGTCGACGCCGTCTTCGCCCTGCCGGAGCATGCGCGCGGCCTCGTCTTCGACGGCTCGGAGCGGCCGGAAATCCATGACACGGTGCGCCGCAGCGATCCCGGCTGCGTCGATCTCTGGCCGCTCTGCGCGAACGACTCCGGCGAGCCGCCCGATGCCTGGACGACGCCCGTGGATGCGCCCGAACGGCGCAGCGGGACGGCCAAGCTCGCCCAGCGCATCGCCACGACGCTCGCCGGCTGGACGCGCCGGGGCGTCGACGATCTCGGCCAGCCCTTCGCACCCGGCGACGTGATGATCCTGCTGCGGCAGCGCGGCGCGCTGTTCGAGACGATCGTCAAGGCGCTGAAGGATGCCGGCGTGCCCGTCACCGGGCGCGACCGGCTCACCCTCGCCACGCATCCGGCGGTCGAGGACCTCGTCGTGCTCGGGCGGACGCTGCTGTTGCCGGAGGACGACCTGACGCTCGCCACCGCGCTGAAGACGCCGCTGATCGGGCTCGACGACGACGACCTCCTGCGCCTCGCACCGGAGCGCAGCGGCTCGCTGCGGGCGGCGCTCCGCGCGGCGGCGGCGAGCGAGCCGCGTTATGCGGCCGTCGAGGCCCGGCTGGCGGAGCTCGCGGCCGAGGCCGGACGCTGCGGGCCGTTCCGCTTCTTCGCCGGGCTGCTCGGGCCGGGCGGCGGTCGCAATCTCGCCTTGGCGCGTCTGGGGGCCGAGGCCGGCGACGCGCTCGACGCCTTCCTGTCTGCGGCGCTCGACCATGAGCGGCGCTACGGCCCCTCGCTCACCGGCTTCCTCGACCATGTCTGCGGCGCTGCGACCGATGTGAAGCGCGACCTCTCCTCCAGCCGCGGCGAGGTCCGCGTCATGACGGTTCATGGTGCCAAGGGGCTGGAGGCGGGGATCGTCATCCTCGCCGATCTCGCCCCGCCGCCCGGCGCCAAGCGGCTGCCGAAGATCCTGGCGGTCGAGCCGCCACGGCGGCAGGCGGTACCGATCTGGCCACCCGCCAGCGCAGAGGATGCGCAGGCGACGGCCCAGGCCAAGGCCCGCGTCGTCGAGCAGATGGTCGAGGAGCATCACCGGCTGCTCTATGTCGCGATGACGCGGGCGGAGAACCGGCTGATCGTCTGCGGCGCGCAGGCCAAGGGCGAGGCCCCGGCCGGAAGCTGGTATGCCATGGTCGAGGCCGGGCTCGCCGCCTCCGATCCGGGACTCATCGAGATCGGCGAGGGCGACGCTGCGATCCGCCGCTTCATGACCTCGCGACCCCAGCCGGTGGCCGTGGAGGCCTCGTCCCAGCCGACGACGCCCGAGCCCGCGCCCGACTGGCTGTCGCGCCCGCCGCCGCGGGAGGCCGAGCCCGCGCCACCGCTGAAGCCCTCCAGCGCGCTCACTGCCGCCGATGCTCCCGACCGACCGGTCGACGGCCCCTTCCTGGCGGAGGCCGCCGCGGCCGGGCGCTTCGCCCATCTCCTGCTGCAGATGCTGCCGGAGATTGCGCCTGAACGACGCGAGGCGGTGGCGTCTGCGCTCGCCACCTCGCGCGGCGCCGCGCTGCCGCAGCCGCGGCGCGAGGCGATCGTCACGGAGGCGCTGGCGCTGCTGGCCGACCCGGCGCTCGCCGCCCTGTTCGGGCCGGGCTCGCTCGCCGAGGTGCCGATCACGGGCCTGCTCGCCTGGGGGGCGGGCGAGAGGCGGCCGGTCTCGGGACAGATCGACCGCCTCGCCATCCTGCCCGAGGAGGTCATCATCGCCGATTTCAAGACGACCGCACGGCCACCGCGCGACCTTAAGGCCATCGCGCCGACCACGCTGGCGCAGCTCGCCGTCTACCGGGCGCTGGTCGGGCAGATCTATCCCGGCCGGCGGGTGCGCGCGCTGCTGGTCTACACGGCGACGCTGACGCGGCTGGAGCCTGAGGCCGCCGTGCTCGACACGCTGCTCGCCCAGCTCGGTGCAGCGGGGATGAACGCGGCATGAGACTGGTCCCGCGCCCCCTGCGCGTCCGCCCGCGCCTGTTTCTGGCGCTCGCGGCCATGGCCGGGCTCGCGCTGGCGCTGCCGTCGGGCTGGAGCTGGACGACGCGGCTGCTGGTCGCCTGGGATGCGGGGGCTGTGCTCTACCTCGCCATGATCGCGGCAACGATGCTGAACGAGAGCGTCCCCGAGATTCGCGCCCGCGCCGCCCGGCAGGACGAGGGCGGGCTCGCGATCCTCGTCATCGCCTGCCTCGCCGCCACCGCCAGCATCGCGGCGATCGGCATGCAACTGTCGGGCCTCGGCGGCCTGCCACCGGGCGAGCGCGGGCTCCATCTGGCGCTCGGCGGCATCACGATCCTGTGCTCCTGGACCCTGCTGCACGCCTTCTTCACGCTGCACTATGCCGGTACCTACTACGCCGGCGAGGACGGGCCCTGCCTCGACTTTCCGGGCGAGCGCGACCCGGATTACGTCGATTTCCTGTATTTCGCCTACACGATCGGCTGCACCTCGCAGACCTCCGACGTCGCCGTGACGACGCGGGCTGCGCGCGGGCTCGTTCTGGTGCACTCGATCCTGGCCTTCGTCTTCAACACCAGCATCCTGGCGCTCGCCATCAATGTCGGGGCGAGCCTCGTCTCGGGCGGCACCTGATGCTGCGCCATGACCCGTGGACAGGGCCGCCCCCGCAGCGGCAGCGCCTTGACCCCGCGGGGGCGCGTTCCTAGCTTGCCCAACGAAGGCGGCGCTCCCGCCACCCCTCTCTGAAAAGGCGAAACGCCCATGGCTACGAGCAAAGTCACCGATGCGAGCTTCGAGGCGGACGTCCTCAAGTCGACCGAGCCGGTCGTCGTCGATTTCTGGGCCGAGTGGTGCGGCCCCTGCCGCATGATCGGCCCGGCACTCGAGGAGATCGCCGGCGAAATGGACGGCAAGGTCAAGATCGTGAAGATGAATGTCGACGAGAACCAGGCGATCCCCGCCCAGTTCGGCATCCGCTCGATCCCGACCCTGATGCTGTTCAAGGACGGCAAGCTGGCCTCCCAGAAGGTCGGCGCCGCGCCCAAGAGCGACCTCTCGCGCTGGATCGCCGGCGCGGTCTGATCTGCGTTCCACTGCAAAGACAAAAGGCCCGCCATCCTTCCGGATGGCGGGCCTTTCTCATGGGGCCATGCCCCGCTCGGCCTGTCAGGCGCGGCGACGCAGGCCGTCGACGCTGAAGGCGCCCGGGCCGGCGGCGAAGAGGTAGAGGAAGATGAAGCAGAACAGCATGGCAGCCTCGCCGCCGTTCAGGATCGGATAGAAGCCCTTCGAGCCATGGGCCATCCAGTAGGCCACGGCCATCAGGCCCGACAGCACGAAGGCGGCCGGACGGGTGAGGAAGCCGACGAGAACCAGCGCGCCGCCGACGATCTCCAGCACGCCCGCGATCCAGGGCAGCGAGAAGGCGGCCGGCATGCCCCAGGAGGGCGCAGCCGGGAAGGCGAGGAGCTTCTGCGTGCCGTGGGAGATGAAGCTGAGCGCGGTGAATATCCGCAGCAATGCAAGGAAGTAGGGGTCGAAGCGCTTGACGGAATCGAGGGAAGGCATGGGTTTCTCTTTCCAGTACGGGATCTCAGGTGGGACGGGCCGTCCGCAGCTCGGTGGATTGCCCGGGCATTTCCATTCCCGTCGATTTTTCGAGCGGTGATGACGGATTGTCGCAGGGTCCGCAAGGCGCCGCGGTCGCCAGGTGGGTCTTGCATCCGCGCAATATCTTCACGTTCCCGCGACGCAAACCCTGACTGGAAGGCTCTGCAGGCTTAACCACCCCTTAAAAGCGCCATGTTTAACTCTTGTGTGGGCATCCGGCCGGCCGTGACCTCCGGCGGCCTTCGGCGTGACAGGGCAGGATGAACGACCGGACGAAACGGGCCGAGCGGCGCGAGCCCTCCTTCGGGACAGGACGGGGCGAAAGCCGCGACGATTTCGACATGCGCCTCTCCGACGACGATCGCCCCTCCCGCGGCCACCGCGCCCCGCCGCGCCACGAGGCGCGCCAGCCGCCGCGACGCGACAAGCGCAGCGGCGGCGGTGGCGGCCGGCGGCGCGGACGCCGCGGCCGCTCCTTCCTCGGTGGACTGTTCTACTGGACGCTGGTGCTCGGACTCTGGTGCGCGATCGGGCTGGGCGGGCTCGTCGCCTATCACGCGGCGCAGCTGCCGCCGATCAACCAGCTCACCGTGCCGAAGCGGCCGCCCAACATCGCGATCCTGGCCGCAGACGGCTCGCTGCTGGCCAATCGCGGCGAGACCGGCGGGCGCACCATCACCATCGGCGAGGTGCCGCCCTATCTGCCCAAGGCTTTCGTGGCGATCGAGGACCGGCGCTTCTACGATCATTTCGGCATCGACCCGATCGGTCTTGGCCGCGCTCTGGTCAACAATCTGCGCCGCGCCGGCGGGGTGCAGGGCGGCTCGACGCTGACCCAGCAGCTCGCCAAGAACCTGTTCCTGACGCAGGAGCGCACGGCCGCGCGCAAGATCCAGGAGGCGATCCTGGCGCTCTGGCTGGAGCGGACCTACAGCAAGGACCAGATCCTCGAACTCTACCTCAACCGCGTCTATTTCGGCTCGGGCGCCTATGGCGTCGAGGCCGCGGCGCAGCGCTATTTCAACAAATCGGCGCGTTCGGTGACGATCGCGGAGGCCGCGATGCTGGCGGGCCTCGTGCAGGCGCCCTCGCGTCTGGCCCCCAACCGCAACCCGGAAGCCGCCGAGAAGCGCGCCCAGCTCGTCATCGCCGCGATGGCCGACCAGGGGCTGATCTCGCAGAACGCCGCCAAGACGGCCCTCGTCGCCCCGGCTGAAGCCGCCGAGCGCATCGGCGCGGGCTCGGTGAACTATGCCGCCGACTATGTGATGGACGTGCTCGACGACTTCATCGGCGCGGTCGAGGGCGATGTCACCGTGCTGACGACGATCGACACCAAGCTGCAGGCCTCGGCCGAGACGATCCTGGTCGAGGCGCTGGCGGCGCAGGGCGCCAAGCAGGGCGTGAGCCAGGGCGCCGTCGTCTCGATGGCGAGCGACGGCGGCATCCGCGCCCTGATCGGCGGGCGCGACTACACCAAGAGCCAGTTCAATCGCGCCACCGCGGCCAAGCGCCAGCCGGGCTCGGCCTTCAAGCCCTTCGTCTATCTCGCGGCGCTGGAAAAGGGCCTGACGCCCGACACGATCCGCGACGACAGCCCGGTCTCCTTCAAGGGCTGGGAGCCGGAGAACTATTCGCGCAGCTATCGCGGCCCGGTCACGCTCCAGACCGCGCTGGCGCATTCGCTGAACACGATCGCCGCGCGGCTGATCAACGAGGTGACGCCGCGCGAGGTCATCCGGACCGCCCAGCGCCTCGGCATCAATTCGGCGATGCAGCCCAATCTCTCGCTGGCGCTTGGCACCTCGGAGGTAACGCCGGTCGAGCTGACGGCGGCCTATGCGACCTTCGCCAATGGCGGCCAGAGCGTGCTGCCCTATGTCATCCGGGAGGTGAAGTCCTCCGCCGGCAAGGTGATCTATGCGCGGGCGGCGACGAGCTTCGGCCCGGTGATCCAGCCCCAGACCCTGTCGATGATGAACGCCATGCTGCATCAGGTGATGGTCAGCGGCACAGGCGCCAAGGCCAACATCCCCGGCTGGGAGGTGGGCGGCAAGTCCGGCACCACGCAGGATTTCCGCGACGCCTGGTTCGTCGGCTACACGGCGAGGCTCGTAACCTCGGTCTGGCTCGGCAATGACGACAACAGCGCGATGAAGCGCGTCGCCGGCAGCGGGCTTCCCGCCGAGATCTGGGGCAAATACATGAAGGCGGCCCATGCCGGGCTGCAGCCGACCCCATTGCCCGGTGGCCTCTGGCAGGGCACGCCGCGCTCGATCTTCGACGGCGGGGCGCCGGTCGCCAGCACGCGTGCGCCCACTACGCAGACCACCGACAGCGACCGCGCCTGGGTGCCGCCGGCGCCGCGGGAGAAGAACTTCCTGGAGCGGCTCTTCGGCGGCTGAGCCGTCAGGCCTTGGCGGCGCGGATCGCCGCACTCGCCCTGAACAGCACCAGCGCGGCGACGCCGATCGCCGACATCACCAGCGGCAGCGGCAGCGCGCCGCTCTTCAGCGCGTGGCCGACGAGCAGCCCGACGCAGGCCGAAAACAGCATCTGGCAGAGCCCGGTGAAGGAGGAGGCGGCGCCCGCCCGGTCCGGAAAGGGCATCATCGCCGAGGCCTGGGCCTGCGGCATGGTCAGCCCGACGCCGCAGGCATAGAGCGCCATCGGCACGATGACGCCGAAGGGTCCGGCGAAGCCGGTGAGCACGCAGAGCAGCATGGCGAGCCCGCCGGCGGCCAGGCAGACGACGCCGAGCGCGATGACGCCGTCCATGCCGCGGCGCCCGACCAGGCGCTGGGCCAGGATGGTGCCGAGGATGAAGCCGAGCACGCCGAAGCCGAAGGACAGGCCGTATTGCGCCGGCGTCAGGCCGTGGATGCCGATCAGCACGAAGGACGAGCCCGAGATGAAGGCGAAGAGCCCGCCATAGGCCAGCGCCGTCAGCGCGACATAGACGCGATAGGCGCGGTTCTGCAGCAGCGTGCCGAAGCCGCGGATGATGGCGAGCAGCGACAGGGGCTCGCGCGAGCGGGTCCGCAGGGTCTCCGGCAGGAGGAAGCCGACCACCGCGGCGAGAACAGCCGCGAAGGCGAGCGAGGCGACAAAGGTCGAGCGCCAGCCGAAGGCCTGCTGGAGCACGCCGCCCAGCACGGGCGCGACCGCCGGCACCAGCCCCATGATCATGCCCATGCGGGCGAGTTCGCGGCCGGCCCGCGGCCCTTCATAGAGATCGCGCACCATGGCGCGGCCGAGCACGATCGGTCCCGACGCACCGAGCGCCTGGACGGCGCGGGCCACCGTCAGCGCCTCGATCGAGGGCGCCAGCGCGCAGGCCAGAGTCGCGAGCGTGAACAGGGCGAGCCCCGTCAGCAGGACCGGGCGGCGGCCGAGCCGGTCGGAGAGCGGCCCCCAGAGAATCTGCCCGCCCGCGAAGCCGAACAGGAAGGCCGAGAGCGTCGCCTGCGCCCCGGCGACGTCGGTCTCCATGACGCGGACGATGTCGGGCAGCGAGGGCAGGTAGAAGTCGGTCGAGAGCGGGCCCAGCGCCGTCAGCATGGCGAGAACGGCGGTCATCGCCAGCGTGTCGGGGCGGAGTGTCATGCGGGTCACGGCTCGTCCTGGCTCGAAACCACCTCGTCATCCTGGCCGAAGCGAAGCGGAGTGCCGGGATCCATCATGGGGCGCCGTCACGACCCTATGATGAATCCCGGATCTGCGCGGCTTCGCCGCTTGTCCAGGATGACGGGTTTGCCCGAGGATTAAGGCGCATTCCTCTAGGCTTCGCGCCAAGGGCTGTCGAGTTCACCCATAGGCATGCAGCCCCGCGCCATGGCGCTTGAGCCAGGCCTCGGCCTCCTCCGTGCGCGGGCAGAGCTTGTGGGTCAGCGCCCAGAAGCGGTGCGAGTGGTTCATCTCCTTGAGATGGGCGACCTCATGGGCGGCGAGGTAGTCCAGCACCAGCGGCGGGGCCAGGATGAGCCGCCAGGAGAAATTGAGGTGCCCCTGCGAGGAGCAGGAGCCCCAGCGACTGGTCGTGTCGCGGATGGTGATCCGGCGGGCGGGGATCCCGAGCGCGGCGGTGTGGCGGGCGACCGCCGCCTCGAGATCCTCCAGCGCGGCACGGCGCAGGAAATCCTTGATCCGGCGCGGCACATGGGCGCTCTCGCCGGCGACCGCGAGGATCGGCGCGCCGTCCTGGTCGGTCGTGGCGCGGGTCAGCCCGCGCGCCTTGCTCCAATGGACGATGCGGTGGGGCGTGCCGCGGACAGGGATCGTCTGGCCCGGCTCGAAGGGAATGAGCTGAGGGCGCTTGGCGAGGCGGGCCGCGATCCAGCCGCCATGATTGTCCGCGAAGAGCCGGCCCGCCGCGAAATCGGCCCGCTCCGGCAGGGTCAGCGTGATCTCGCCGCTGGCCTGCGAGACGCGCAGCGTCATCCGCCGCGCGCTCGCCCGCCGCTTGATCTGCACGGGATACAGAACCCCGGCATGGGAGACCTCGATCTGCTCCGGATCGGGCTTGCGCTTGAAGAGGGAGAGCCGCATCGCCTTCGATTGTGCGGGATTCGCAGCCGTTCCGGAAGGGGGCGGCGAGCACCCCCTTCCCTCAGGCGGCCGGCTTGGGGACCGTGGGTCCTACTCCGCCGGCAGATAGAGGCTGGCACCGCGGTCGCGGAATTCCCGCGCCTTGCCGGCCATGCCCGCCGCCCGGTCGAGCGCCGCACGCTGCGTATCGTCCATCGCCAGAACCTCGGCACGCAGATCCTGCGTGATCTTCATCGAGCAGAATTTCGGCCCGCACATCGAGCAGAAATGCGCGACCTTGTGGGCGTCCTTCGGCAGCGTCTCGTCGTGATAGGCACGCGCCGTATCGGGATCGAGCCCCAGATTGAACTGATCCTCCCAGCGGAAATCGAAGCGGGCGCGGGAGAGCGCGTCGTCCCGGAGCCTGGCCGCCGGATGGCCCTTGGCGAGATCGGCGGCGTGCGCGGCGATCTTGTAGGTGATGACGCCGGTCTTGACGTCGTCGCGGTCGGGCAGGCCGAGATGCTCCTTGGGGGTGACGTAGCAGAGCATGGCGCAGCCATACCAGCCGATCATCGCCGCCCCGATCCCCGAGGTGATATGGTCATAGCCCGGCGCGATGTCGGTCGTCAGCGGTCCCAGCGTGTAGAAGGGGGCTTCCCCGCATTCGCGCAGCTGCTTCTCCATGTTCTCCTTGATCTTGTGCATCGGCACATGACCGGGGCCCTCGATCATCACCTGGCAGCCTTTTTCCCACGCGATGGTGGTGAGTTCCCCAAGGGTCTCCAACTCGGCGAACTGGGCGCGGTCATTGGCGTCGGCGATCGAGCCCGGACGTAAGCCGTCGCCGAGCGAGAACGAGACGTCATAGGCGCGCATGATCTCGCAGATCTCGTCGAAACGCTCGTAGAGGAAGCTCTCGCGATGATGCGCCAGGCACCAGCGCGCCATGATCGAGCCGCCGCGCGAGACGATGCCCGTGACGCGGCTGGCCGTCAGCGGCACGTAAGCCAGCCGCACGCCGGCATGGATGGTGAAGTAGTCGACGCCCTGCTCGGCCTGCTCGATCAGCGTGTCCTTGAAGACCTCCCAATCGAGCTTGACCGGGTCGCCGCCGACCTTCTCCAGCGCCTGGTAGATCGGCACCGTGCCGATCGGGACCGGCGCATTGCGCAGGATCCAGGAGCGGATGGCGTGGATGTTGCGGCCGGTCGACAGGTCCATCACTGTGTCGGCGCCCCACCTGATCGCCCAGACCAGCTTCTCGACCTCCTCGGCCGCGCCCGAGGTCACAGCCGAATTGCCGATATTGGCGTTGATCTTGACCAGGAAGTTGCGGCCGATCGCCATCGGCTCCAGCTCGGGATGGTTGATGTTGGCGGGGATGATCGCCCGCCCGCGCGCGATCTCCTCACGCACGAATTCGGGCGTGACGAAGTCGGGGAGGCTCGCGCCGAAGCTCTCGCCATCGGCATGGCGCTCGCAGGCGCCCTCCAGCATCGCGGCGCGGCCGAGATTTTCGCGGTGGGCGACATAGATCATCTCGGGGGTGACGATGCCGGCCTTCGCGAACTCGTATTGCGTCGCCATCCGGCCGGGCTTCGCCCTCAGGACCGGGCGCTGCGCCGGGCAGGACGGCACGCTCTGGGCGGGAGCGGCATGGCCGTTGTCGGCGGGTGTGACGGCGCGTCCCGCAATGGCCTCGAAGCCGCGCCGGTCGAGCCAGGCGCGCCTGATCTGCGGCAGGCCCGCATTGAGATCGATGGCGACGTCGGTCTCGGTGTAGGGGCCGGAGGGATCGTAGAGGCGCACCGGAGGCTCGGCATCGGTGCTCAGTTGCACCTCGCGAAAGGGCACGCGGATCGCATCATCCTGTGGCGCCGGCACATAGATCTTGCGCGAGCCGGTGATCGGCCCGGTGGTGACGCCGGTCGGAGCGCCGAAGGTTTTGGTTGGCTGGGAAGGCATTTTGGATCTCCGCCTTTGAGGTCAGGAGATCCGGCGTCGAAAGCGGTTCAAGCGCTGTGATGCGGTCGCAATGCGGGCATGCGCCGCGTTCCAGTCCCTCCGCCGGTATGACCCGGATCAGGTTCGATGGGTTCGGCTTGAGAAGCCGTCTCAGCCCTTGCGGGCACCCCTCGGAACGGGATCGAGGTTAGGCGGGTGGGCGGCGATGCGCAACCGGCTCAGGCGGTGATGTCGACGGACTGGCCCTGTCCTGCGGGAAGAACCGCCTGCATCTGCTCGGCGCTCTGCTGGAGCAGGGCGACGACGCTCTGATCAGCCTGAGCCTGCTGGCTCAGCATGATGGTCTGCAGCGCCTGCTGCGTGGCGGTCGCCTGCGTCGCGGCAAAGGTCTGCGCGATGGCCATGGAGTCACTCATGGGGGATCCTCCCTTGCTCCGGTGATAGGCGCGGGACGTTGAGCCTTCGTGAACGCGATGCCGTGAAAGCGGGGTGTGCCCTTCAGGAAGGCCGCCTCGCGGCGGACCTCCGTATCGCGCGTGAGGGCTGGCCCGGTCAGCCGCCCTGCCCTGCCAGAAGCGGCGTGATCCGCCGCAGCGTGACGCGGCGGTTCAGGCGCTCGGCCTCCGGCGTGGCGACCTTGAGATACTGTTCGCCATAGCCCTGCGTCGTCAGGTTCTCCGGCGGGACGCCGAAATCCTTCGTCAGGATCTCGGCGACCGACTGGGCGCGCCGGTCCGACAGCGAGAGATTGTCGATGTCCGAGCCGACGGCGTCGGTGTGCCCCTCGACGAGGAAGACCTCGTTGGGAGAGGCCTGAAGCGCGCGGCGGATCGAGTCGGCGATGACCGACAGCCGCTGCGCCTGGCCGGGCGCCACGTCCCAGGACCCGGTCGCGAAGGTCACCGTGTCGATATCGACGCTGCGCATCTGCGCCCGCAGATCCGGCGAGTAGCGGACCTCGTCGAGGGTGTAGCGGCGCGGAATCGGCCCGAGCGGCGGGGCGACGATCGTATCGTAGATCAGGTTTTCATCGGCCTGATCGGCATCGACGATGTAGCGCTCGCGCGGAATCCGCAGCGCCGGGCGCTCCAGCACGACGATCTCGTCGGAGAAGCGATCGCGCGGCCGGTCGCGGCGGGTGTTGTCGATGATGACGACCTCCCTGCCCTCGCGATCGAGCCGGGCGCGCCGGATCAGGCGACCCTCCTCATCGGTGATGGTGACGATCCGCGTGCCGTCGGCGCGCTCGAAGACGGTGCGGTTCTCGTCACCGCGGCGCTCGGTGCGAGCCTCCAGCCCGAGGTCGCGGAAGCGCTGCGTCTCGTCGCGGCGGATGATCGTGCGGTCGTCGTCACGGATGATCGTGCGGCCGGGTTCGCGGATGATGGTGACATCACCCTCCCGCCGCTCCTCGCGGCGACCCCGGACATCGTCGAGCCGCTCGGCGCCTTGCGTTGCCATGATGCCGCCGAGGACGCCGGCGCCCAGCCCGATTGCGGCCGCGCCGCCAAGCCCGATGCCGCCGCGGCGGCCCTGGCGCGGATCGACCGGCTGCCCCGGCACGCCGGGCGCGGCCGGCGGGGTGGCCTGGGTCTGGCCGTCACGCCGCGCGGGAGGTGGCGCGGTCGGAGGCGCCGGCGGGGCGGCGGGAGCAGCCTGCGGAGCCGGAGCCGGAGGGGTCGAAGGCGCTGGAGCCGGAGCCGGAGCGATTGCGGGCGGCGCAGCGGTGGGAGGTGGCGCGGCCTGGGGCGCAGCCGCCGGAGGCTGGGCCGGGGCGACCGGCGCCGTGCGGGGCAGCGGCACGACCGGCGGGGTCGGAGCCGTGGGCGCGATGGCGGGTGCCGGCGCTGCCGGGTAGGGGGCGGCGCGGTTCTGCGGTGCGGGCTTGGGCGCCGGCGGGGTTGCAGGCATTGCAGCCGGGGGCCGGCGGTCGGTGGGAGCCGCAGCCGGCGGCGCCGGACGCTGCGTCGGAGCCAAGCGCTCCGCGGGGGGCTGGCGCTCGGGGGCAGCGGCGGGCGGACGCGGCGGTATCGGACGGACGGACGGCGCGCCATCGACCGGCGGAAGCGGACGGGCGGCGGGCTGCGGCGCGGTGATCGAGGGGACCGGGCGCGGCATCGGCGGGTCTCGGCGCGGTTCGGGCGCGGCACGCGGCGGCGGCGGCTCTGCCGGTGCCGGGGCACGGGGTGCGGCCGGCGGTGCGGCGGTGGGCGCCTGCGGGGCGCTCGGCCGCTGGATCGCCGCCGGCGGCGCGCCAGACCCGCGCGGCGCGGCGGGGCCTTCCGCCCTGGGAGCGGCAGGGCCGCCCGGGGCCCGCGGCACGCCCGGCGCACGCTCGCGGCGCGGCTGGCCCGGCTGGTCGTCGGCCGGGGGCTGAGCCTGTGCGAACTCAGGGAAGCGGTCGGGGGCGGCTGCGGCGACCATTCCCCCCGCCTGCGACAGGGCGATGGCGGGGAGGATGGTGCCGACCAGAAGCCAGTTCTTGGTGCGCGTCATGAAATCCGTTTCCGTTTTCGTTCTGAAAGCGAGAACGCGCCGGATGCGCTGAACCCGTCCTGAACCAAAAACGGCGGAAATCCGGCCCGGTTCCGTGCGAACCGGGGCGATGCCTTACTCAGATGCCGGCCTGCTCCTTCACGAAGGCTGCGATCTCGGCATGGCTGGCGAACCAGACATCCGGCATCTCCTTGATGTGGGAGATCAGCTTCTCGAGGATCCAGATGCGCGAGCGGTAGGTGATGACATGCGGGTGCATGGTCAGGAGGAACAGCCCACCCTCCTCATAGGCGCGGTCGAATTCGCGCCGGAAGATGTCGAACACGGCCTCGGGCGCCGTATAGGGCCGCAGCGCCTGGAAACGGTTCATGTTGAAATAGACCGCGTCGTCGCGGATCCATTCGACCGGCAGTTCGACCATGCCGGTCGGCTCGCCCTTCTCGACGATCTCATAGGGGTCGTCATCGGCGAAGAGCGAGGAATCATAGAGCAGGCCGAGCTCGCGCTCGATCGAGAGCGTCACCTCCGAGAAGTCCCAGGAGGGGGTGCGCATGCCGACCGGGCGGACGCCGGTGATCTTCTCCAGCGTGTCGGCGGAGCGCAGATGCAATTCGCGCTCGGCGTCCGGCGGCACGGCGGTGTTGACCTCGTGGATCCAGCCATGGAGGCCGATCTCGTGGCCCTCGGCGATCACCCGGCGCTGCTCGTCAGGATAGAGCAAGGCGGTGACGGCCGGCACGAAGAAGGTCGCCTGGATGTCCTGCTTCTTCATGAGGTCGAGGATGCGGGGCATGCCGACGCGGTTGCCGTATTGCCCCCAGGACAGCCGCCCGACCGACTTGCCGCCGTCGCGCAGTTCATTGGTCTCGTGATCGACATCGAAGGACAGCGCGACCGCGCAGCGCGCGCCGTTCTTCCAGGTCGCCGGCTTCAGGTTGCGGCCAGCGCGGACGCGATCGACCTTGGCGCGCCAGGTCTCTTCCGGCCACTGCCAGGGGAGGAGTTCGGGTTCAGACATGGTGGTCTCCTTGCTGTCTTCGCCGTCATTGCGAGCGCAGCGAAGCAATCCAGCGTCCCGCTGTGACCCTTCTGGATTGCTTCGCTGCGCTCGCAATGACGATAGAATTCACGCCACCGGCAGCACGGGAACCGCCGCCAGCAGGCGCTTGGTGTAGGCGTCGCGCGGGTTGTCGTAGACCTCGCCGGCCGGGCCGCTCTCGACGATCTTGCCTCGATGCATGATCGCGACGCGGTCGCAGAGATGGCGGACGACCGAGAGGTCGTGGGAGATGAAGAGCAGCGTCAGGCCGAGCTCCTGCCGCAGCCGCAGCAGCAGATTGATGATCTGCGCCTGGATCGAGACGTCGAGCGAGGCGACCGGCTCGTCGCAGACGACGACATCGGGCTGCATGGCGAGCGCGCGGGCGATCGCGACGCGCTGGCGCTGGCCGCCGGAGAACTGATGCGGGTAACGGCCGGCGAAGGCGGGGTCGAGCCCGACGGCGGCCAGCCATTGCGCGACATAGGTGCCGGCCTCGGCCCGGCCGACGAGGCCGTGGGCGAGCGGGCCTTCCGCGATGCTGTCGCCGATGCGCATGCGCGGGTTCAGCGAAGCGAAGGGGTCCTGGAAGATCGTCTGGATGCGGGTGGTGATCTTGTGCGGGCGCTCGCCCGGGCTCATCACCGGCTCGCCATCGAGCAGGACATGACCGCTGTCGGGCGCATAGATGCCCGCAACGATGCGCCCCAGCGTCGACTTGCCGCTGCCGGACTCACCGACGAGTCCCAGCGCCTCGCCGCGCGCGATCGACAGCGTGACATGGTCCACCGCCTGCACCGCCGGGAGCGGGCCGACGAGCCCGACCTTCTGCGCGAGCAGGCGCAGCACGCCCGATTTACGCTGGAAGCGTTTGCCGACCGCCTCGATCACGACATAGGGCAGATCGGCCCGGCGATGCCCCGATTCCGCCTGACGCGGCAGGCGCGGCGGCGGGGCCGCGTCGGTGCCGGCGCCGCGCGCCAGCATCGCGCCGGGCCTGGCGCGCGAGGGCAGCGAGTCGAGCAGGCCCTGCGTGTAGGGATGCTGCGGCCGGGTCAGGACCTGGAGCACGGGCCCGGCCTCGACGATCTTGCCGTAGCGCATGACGCAGACATGGTCGGCAATCGAGGCGACGGTGGCGAGGTCGTGGCTGATCCAGATCAGGGCGGTGCCGAGCTGCGCGACCAGTTCCTTCATCTCGGCGAGGATCTCGGCCTGGATCGAGACGTCGAGCGCCGTCGTCGGCTCGTCGCAGATGATCAGCCGCGGCCGGTGCAGCAGCGCGATCGCGATGGCGACGCGCTGGCGCATGCCGCCAGAGAACTGGTGCGGGTAGAAATCGACCTTGGTCTCTGGGTCGGGAATGCGGACCTGGGCGAGTGCCGCAATCGCGCGCTGCCGGCGCTCAGTGCCCGTGACGCTCTCATGCGCCTCGAGCGCCAGGCCGATCTGGTCGCCGATCGTCAGCATCGGGTTCAGCGTCATCATCGGGTCCTGGAAGACCATCGAGATCGCCTTGCCGCGAATGGCGCGCAGTTCATCGGGCGGCAGGCCGACGAGCTCGCGGCCTTCGAGCTTCACCGAGCCGCGCTCGATGCGGCCCGGCGGATCGAGCAGGCCGATGATCGAGAAGCCGGTGATGCTCTTGCCCGAGCCGGATTCGCCGACGAGGCCCATGACCTCGCCGCGCTTGAGGCTGAAGGAAACGCCGTCGACCGCCTTCACCACGCCGGCGCGGGCGTGGAAATGGGTGGCAAGGTCGGTGACGTCGAGGAGTGGGGTGTCGGTCATGACATGGCCCTTGGGCCCGGGCCGGCCTGCTCGTCATTGCGAGGAGGCGCAGCCGACGAAGCAATCCAGGGCGAGCTGACGGGCCGCTGGATTGCTTCGCTTCGCTCGCAATGACGGAGAGCGCCGCTCATCGCTTCAGCCTCGGATTGACCTGGTCGCGGATGCGGTCGCCGACGAGGTTGATGGCGACGATCAGCACGATCAGGGCGATGCCGGGATAGATCGAGATCCAGTAGCGGCCAGACAGCATGTACTGGAAGCCGTTGGAGATCAGCATGCCCAATGACGGCTCGGTGACGGGGAGCCCGACGCCGAGGAAGGAGAGCGTCGCCTCCAGCGCGATGGCGCTCGCCACCTGCACCGTCGCGACCACGATCAGCGGCGGCAGGCAGTTGGGGAAGATGTGCTTGAGCACGACGCGCCAGGCCGGCAGCGGCGTCGAGAGCACCGCCTCGACATAGTCCTTGCCGCGCTCGGCCGAGGCCGCGCCATGGGCGGTCCGGGCGAAATAGGCGTATTGCGCGGCAGCCAGCGCCGCGATCAGCTGCATCTTGCCCTGGCCGAGCAGGGCCGAGAGGACGAGCGCCAGCAGGATCGCCGGAAAGGCGAGCTGGAGATCGACGACGCGCATGATGAAGGCTTCCCAGCGGCCGCCGAGATAGGCCGCGCCGACACCGAGCGTCACGCCGACGGTGAAGGCCAGCGAGCCGGCGATCAGCCCCATCTGGAGCGAGATGCGCAAGCCATAGAGAATGGCCGAGAACAGGTCCCGGCCCTGGGCGTCCGTACCGAGGATATGGGTGTAGCCGGACGAGCCGACGAAACCGGGCGGCCGGCGGGCATCCATCAGGACGAGATTGGCGAGGTCGTAGGGGTTCTGCGGGGCGACCAGCGGCGCGAAGATCGCGACGCCGAGCATCAGCACGACGACGGCGAGCGCGACGACCGCGACCTTGCTCTCCTGGAACTCGGCCCAGAAACGGGCGGCCGGGGAGATTTCGCTCGGGGGCACGGGCTGTCTCATCGCGAGCCCGCCCGGCGCAGCCGCGGATCGAGCCCGACATAGGCGAGATCGACGAGGAAGTTGATCATGATGAAGACGAAGGAGACGAGCATCAGATAGGCCACCATCACCGGCCGATCGAGCGAGGTGATCGAGTCGATGATCAGCTTGCCGATGCCGGGCCAGGAGAAGATCGTCTCGGTGACGACGGCAAAGGCCAGCGTCGAGGCGAATTCGAGCCCGAAGACGGTCACCAGCGGGATCGCGATCAGCCGAAGCACATGGCGGCGCAGCACGGTCCATTCGGAGAGGCCGGCGGCGCGGGCGAACTTCACCGTGTCCGACAGCATCGCCTCGCGGGTGCCGGCGCGGGCCAGCCGCGTCATCAAGGCGAGCTTGAAGAAGGCGAGATTGCACGCCGGCAGCAGGAGATGGCTCAGGCCATTGGCGGTGAGGAAGCTCCATTCGACGCCGAAGACGGAGACCGTCGCGCCGCGGCCGCCAGCCGGCAGCCATTGCAGCTCGACCGCGAAGGCCATGATCAGCACGAGGCCGATCCAGAAGGTCGGCACCGAGAAGCCGAGGATCGAGATCGTCATGATCGCCTTGGCGGCGAGGCCGTCGGGCCTGTAGCCGGCATAGATGCCGGCGGGGATGCCGATCAGCGCCGCGCCGACGACCGCCGCCAGCGTCAGCTCCAGCGTCGCCGGCAGGCGCGATAGGATCAGATCCAGCACCGGCATTCCGAAGACGAAGGAGCGGCCGAAATCGCCCTGCAGGATGCGACCCAGGAAGGTGAAGTACTGGACATAAAGCGGCTGATCGAGCCCGTAGCGCGCGATCGTGTCGAGCCGGATGTCCTGGCTGACATCGGGCCCGATCAGCACGTCGATCGGGTTGCCGATGGCATAGACGCCGACGAAGACCAGCGCCGACATCACGAGCATGACGACGAGCGCCTGCCCCAGCCTGCCGAGGATGTGGGCTAGCATGGCGCCTGCCGTGGATCGGTGCCCCGAGCCCTCACGGCCAGTCCTCCACCATCGCCGCGCGCGTTTCCTCGACGCCGACCTGCCAGAGGCTGAGCATCTCGTTGTCGGAGCGCTGGTAGCGGCCGTGGAAATTGCCGTCGCCGAGGATCTCGCGTTTGCGGGCGGGATTGGCGGCCTGATAGAGCGCGGGATTGAAGGGTGGCTTGACGGTATCGGGCATGGCGACGCCCTCGAGCCGCGTCCAGGGGAAGTTCTCCATCCAGGAGGCGTGCGACGCCGCCGGATCGACCGCCTGCACTGCCGCCTGGAAGCGCGGTCCCGCCCACCAGTTGTGCAGCCTGACGCTGGCATCGGTGCGCTTGCCCATCCATTCCGTCGCCAGCGTCATGACCGGTGCATTGCCGCCATGGCCGTTGACCAGCACGATGCGGCGGAAGCCGGAGCGGTAGAACGCCTCGAGCATGTCCTCCATCACAGCGACATAGGTGCTCATGCGCAGCGACACCGTGCCCGGATAGGCGGCGAAAGCCGGGGTCATGCCATAGGCCAGGACGGGGAAGACCGGAATGTCGAGTGGCTCGGCGGCGTCATGGGCGACCTTCTCGGCGAGGATCGCATCAGTCGCGAGGCTGAGGAAGGCATGCTGCTCGACGCAGCCGAGTGGCAGGACACAGCGGTCATCCCG
Source organism: Bosea sp. RAC05 (assembly GCF_001713455.1). NCBI lineage: Bacteria > Pseudomonadati > Pseudomonadota > Alphaproteobacteria > Hyphomicrobiales > Alloboseaceae > Allobosea > Allobosea sp. RAC05. Next base: position 693,844 of record NZ_CP016464.1, on the reverse strand, counting down.
CTGGGCCTGCGCCTCAATCTGCATCCAGTTCATCTGCGCAACACGCACGGTCTGATCCTTGCTAGGAGAAGCGTTCGGTGGGCAAGGCAGAATCGGATTGCCCGCGCGACGAGGCTCCATCATCCTCGCTTGCTGCATCCTTGACTCTCGCGCTCGACAGCGTCAAGTTCCATTTGGAACTATCAAGGGGCGGGGGAGAGCTTGGACATGCGTCGCGCGCCAACGGCCGTTTCCCGTGTCGGCGCCTCACGCGAAAAGGCGCTGAAAGAGCTCGACCCCCTGACGGTCACCAAGCTCTGGGACAACCCCTGCTGGCTGTCCTTCCGCCTGAACTTCATCGCCTTCCGCTTCAACGATCCGGTCTATCGCTGGATCGAGACCCGCTACGGGCTGGTGCGGCCCGAATTCGTCGCGCTCTATGCCGTCGGCCTGCGCAACGGAGTGGCCGCCAAGAACATCGTCGCCTCCTCTGGCCTGCCGAAGAACACGCTCAGCCGCTCGATCCAGCGGCTGCTGCAGCGACGCCTGCTGCGCCGGGAGACCGATCCGGAGGACCTGCGCAGCTTCGTCCTCTACCTGACCGCGCCCGGCCGCGCGATCTTCGAGGAAACCATGCCGCTGATGATCGGACAGCAGACGGCGATGCTGTCTGCTCTCACCGAGGCCGAGCAGCGGCAGCTCTGCGAACTGATGGACAAGCTGGTGATCGCCTCACCGACCTGGCCCCATGATCTCGACAAAGAGGGAACCGCACCATGACCATCCATATCGCCCGCGTCGCCGCACTCGCCCTGGTCCTCGGAGCGTCCGTCTCCTCGGCCGCGCTCGCCCAGAACCTGACCATCGGCGTGCGCGCCGGGCCGGATTCGATCGATCCGCACTTCACCGCGACCGGCACCCATGCCGAGTCGCTGAAGCATATCTTCGACACGCTGACCTGGTCGGGCGACAAGCTGCAGATCGAGCCGCGCCTCGCCACGAGCTGGAAGGCGATCACGCCCGATACCTGGGAGTTCAAGCTGCGCTCCGGCGTGAAGTTCCATGACGGCTCGGACTTCACCGCCGAGGACGTCAAGTTCTCGATCGAGCGCATCCCGGTCGTCTCCGGGCCGAACCCGACGACGATCTACACGCGACGCGTCAAGGAGGTGAAGATCATCGACCCGCTGACGGTGCACATCGTCACCGACGGGCCGGCGCCGAACCTGCCCAACGACTTCATCCGCCTGTTCATCGTCTCGTCCAAGGCCGCCGCCGGGCTGACCAAGGACAACGCCAACGAGACGTTCAACTCCGGCAAGGCCGCGATCGGCACCGGCCCCTACAAGTTCGTCTCCTGGACCCCCAAGGACCAGCTCGTGCTCGACCGGTTCGACGGCTATTGGGGCCCCAAGGAGCCCTGGGCCAAGGTCGTCCGCAAGGAGCTGCCCAATGACGCCGCCCGCGTCGCCCAGCTGAAGGCCGGCCAGGTCGACATCATCGTGCGCGCGCCGTCCTCCGACATCGCGACGCTGAAGCGCGACCCGAAGCTCACGGTCGCGACGATCGACACGGTCTATGTCTTCAACATGGAAATCGACATGCGGGACAGGTCCCCGCAGGTCACCGCCAAGGACGGCTCGCCCCTGCCGAAGAACCCGCTGCAGGACCCCCGCGTGCGCGAGGCGATCGACCTCGCCATCGACCGGCCGGCGCTCGTCGAGATCGCGATGGAAGGCCTCGGCGCGCCGGTCAACCAGCTCGTCACCTCCAGCATCGCCGGCTTCAACAAGAGCCTGCCGCCGCTGAAGGTCGATCTCGTCCGGGCCAAGAAGCTGCTCGAGGAGGCCGGCTACCCCAACGGCTTCAAGACCTCGTTCTCCTTCACCAATGACCGCCTGCCGGGCGACCGCCAGGTCGGCACCTCGGTGGCGCAGATGCTGGCGCGGATCGGGCTCGACGTCACCGCCAACGCCCAGACGGCGGCCGTGTTCTTCCCGGCCCGGACGCGCGGCGAGTTTTCGCTCGCCATGTCGGGCTGGGGCACGCTGACCGGCGAGGCGAACTACACGCTGTCCTCGGTCGTCCACTCCAACGATCCGGCCCGGAAGCTCGGCGCCTTCAACGTGCTCGGCTACAAGAACGCCGATCTCGACAAGCTGATCCAGGACGCCGCCGTTGAGCTCGACGAGGCCAAGCGCAATGACCTGCTCGCGCAGGCCAATGCCATCGTCGCCAAGGACCGGCCGCGCCTGCCGATCGTCGCGGTCGGCTCGGCCTGGGCGATGCAGAAGGACAAGGTGACGATCGCTCCGCGCGTCGACGAGGACACGCTGGCGATGGACATCAAGCCCGCCAAGAAGTGACGTCAGCCGCGTTCCCCTCCCCCTTGTGGGGAGGGGTTAGGGGTGGGGGGCGCAAAGGCAGCGCTCACACTTGATACGCGAGGCCCGACCATAGTCCCATGCTCCTGTTTTCGGCCGCTCACCCGGTCGTTCGCCCCCCACCTCTGCCCCTCCCCACGAGGGGGAGGGGTTTGCGTCGAGGTTCCACACCCTGATGACCAAACCGATCGCCCTCGCCATCCATGGCGGCTGCGGCACGCTGCCGAAATCCGAAATGAGCGAGGCGGAATGGGCGGAAGCCCGGGCCGATCTCGCGGCCTCGCTGCGAGCCGGCTGGGCCATCCTCGCCAAGGGCGGCAGCGCCGTCGACGCCGTCGAGGCAGCGGTGCGGGTGATGGAGGATTCAGTCCATTTCAACGCCGGCTACGGCGCCGCCTTCAACGCCGAGGGCGAGCACGAGCTCGATGCCTCGATCATGGATGGGGCGACCCTGGCGGCCGGCGCGGTCGCAGCCGCCAAGCGCATCCGCAATCCCGTCAGCGCCGCCAAGGCGCTGATGCTGCGCGGCGACCCGCTGCTGCTGGTCGGCCCGTCGGCCGACACCTTTGCCGCCCATGAAGGGCTCGACATCGTCGAGAACGGGCATTTCTCGACGGAGCGGCGGCGCAAGAACCTGTCCTCGATGAAGATCCGCGAGCTCGTCGGCACGGCCGGCGATGCCAGCGAGGCCGAGAAGCATGGCACCGTCGGGGCGGTCGCGCTGGACGCGGCCGGGCATCTGGCGGCGGCGACCTCGACCGGTGGCTACACCAACAAGCCGGTTGGCCGCGTCGGCGATTCGCCGATCATCGGCGCCGGCACCTATGCCCGCGACGGGCGCTGCGCGGTGTCGGGCACCGGCAAGGGCGAGTATTTCATCCGCTACTGCGTCGGCCACGAGCTGGCCTCGCTGATCGGCTACAAGGTTCTCGGTCTCGAAGAGGCGAGCGCGGCCGTGCTCGGCGAGCTCACCGCCCACAGGATCGGCGCCGGGCTGGTGGCGATCGACGCGGACGGGACCATCGTCGCGCCCTACAACACGCAGGGCATGTATCGCGGCTGGGTGACGCCCGACGGGACCGTCCATGTCGCAACGCATGCGGATGTCGAGATCGCGGGTCAGGCGTGATGGCTGTTCGCTCGTCTCCCTCAGCCCTCATCCTGAGGAGCCGCGCAGCGGCGTCTCGAAGGATGGTCCAGGAGGTTCGCGCGTTCACTGAAGCATCCTTCGAGACGCGGCTTTCAGCCGCTCCTCAGGATGAGGGCTCACGGGCTCAGGAGCTGCTCACATGACCACCGAACCGATCCTGATCTGGGGCGCAGGCGCGATCGGCGGCACGCTCGGTGCCTATTGGGCGCGCGCCGGCATCCCCGTGCTGCTGGTCGACATCGTGCCCGAGCATGTCGAGGCCTGCCGCACGACGGGGCTCTCGATCACCGGCCCGATCGACAACTTCACGCAGGTCATCCCCGCCGTGACGCCGGCCGAACTGACCGGGACCTACAAGCGCATCGTGCTCGCCGTGAAGGCCGGCGCGACCGACGCGGCGGTCGCGGCGCTCAGCCCCCACCTGGCTCCAGACGGCTATGTGCTCTCGGCGCAGAACGGCCTCAACGAAATCGCCATCGCGGCCGTCGTCGGGGCGGAGCGGACGATGGGCTGCTTCGTCAATTTTGGCGCCGATTGGCACGGCCCCGGCGAGATCCTCTACGGCAACGAGGGGGCCGTCGTCGTCGGCGAGATCGACGGGCAGATCACGCCGCGCGCGATCGAGATGCACAAGCTGCTGCTCGTCTTCGAGCAAAAATCGATCCTGACGACCAACATCTGGGGCTATCTCTGGGGCAAGCTCTCCTATGGCGCGATGCTGTTCGGCACCGCGCTGACGCAGGACTCGATGTCGGCGAACTTCGCCGATCCCGACCGCCTCGTGGTCTGGCTGGCGCTCGGCCAGGAGGTCGCCGCGGTGGCGGCCGCCCGCGGCGTCAAGACGCTCGGCTTCGGCGAGTTCGACCCGATGGTGTTTGCGCCGGGCCAGCCGGAATATCCGCAGATCGAGACCATCGCCTGGCTCGCCGACTACACCTCCAAGACCGCCAAGACCCATTCCGGCATCTGGCGCGACCTCGCCGTGCGCAAGCGCAAGACCGAGGTCGATCCGCAGATCGGCATCATCGCCGCGCTCGGGCGGGAAGCCGGCGTGCCGACGCCGGCGGTCGAGACGCTGGTGACCCTGATCCACGACATCGAGGACGGCCGGCGGCCGCAATCCCCAGAGACCCTGAAAGTGCTGATCGACCGATGCAAATCCGTTTTGACGACCGCGTAGCCCTCGTCACCGGCGCGGCCCAGGGCATCGGGCGTGCGATCGCGACCGCCCTGGTCGAGGCCGGCGCCACCGTCCATCTCGCCGATATCGATGCCGAAGGTGTGGCGGCCACGGCAGCGGCCATCGGCGCCATTCCCCATGCGGTCGATCTCGGCTCAGCCGAGGCTGCGGCCAAGCTCGTCGCCGACATCCTCGCGCAGAGCGGCCGGCTGGAGCTTCTGGTCCATGCGGCGGGCGGTGTGCGCGGGCAGGTCGGCCGGCCGATCGAGGCGATCTCGGAGGCCGACTGGCGGGTGATCTTCGCGGCCAATGTCGATTCCGCCTTCTTCCTGGCGCAGGCGGCGGCGCCCGCGATGAAGGCCTCAGGCCACGGCCGGATCGTCACCATCTCCTCGGGAGCGGGCCTGCGGCCGAGCCTGACCGGCATCCAGGCCTATTCATCCGCCAAGCACGCGCTGGTCGGGCTGACCAAGCAGCTCGCCTGGGAGTTCGGGCCGCATGGCATCACGGTGAATTCGGTGGCGCCGGGCTTCGTGCGCTCCAACCCCGCGACCGAACGGCAATGGGAGAGTTATGGGCCGGAAGGCCAGAAACGCCTGGTCGAGGGCATCCACACCCGCCGCCTCGGCACGCCCGCCGACATCGCCGCGGCGAGCCTGTTCTTCCTGAGCGAGCAGGCCGGCTGGATCACCGGGCAGGTGCTGTCGGTGGATGGCGGGCGCTCCTGAGACCGACCCTCAATCCGGGATGCGCGCCAGATCCACCAGCCAGGCCGCCCCCGAGGCGTCGCTCGGCGCGCGCCAGTCGCCGCGCGGCGAGAGCGAGCCGCCTGACGAGACCTTCGGCCCGTTGGGCATGGCCGAGCGCTTGAACTGGCTGGTCTCGAAGAAGCGGCGCACGAAGACGGTCAGCCATTTCTTGATGGTCGGGAGGTCGTAGGCGACCTGCTTGGCCGCCTCCATATGCGGCGGCCAGTCGCCGCGCGTGGCATCGGCCCAAGCGTGATGCGACAGGAAGGCGATCTTGCTCGGCCGGAAGCCGTAGCGCGTCGTGTAGAACAGGTTGAAATCCTGCAGCGCATAGGGACCGACGAAATCCTCGGTCTTCTGGCTCGGCCCCTCGCCATCTCCCGGCACCAGCTCGGGCGAGATCTCGGTGGCGAGGATCGCCTCCAGCGTCGCTGACGCCTCCGCCCCGAAGCGCTCGGTGCGGGCGACCCAGCGGATGAGATGCTGGATCAGCGTCTTCGAAACCGAGCCATTGACGTTGTAATGGGACATCTGGTCGCCGACACCATAGGTGCACCAGCCCAGCGCCAGCTCCGACAGATCGCCCGTGCCGAGCACGAGGCCGTTGTGCTTGTTGGCGAGGCGGAACAGCAGCGAGGTGCGCGCGCCCGCCTGCACGTTTTCAAAAGTGATGTCGTAGACCGGATGCCCCTCCGCAAAGGGGTGGCCGATATCGACCAGCATCTGCCGGCAGGCCGGGGTCATGTCGATCTCGGCGGCGGTGACGCCGAGCGCCTTCATCAGCCGCCAGGCATTGGTCTTGGTGCCCGCGCTCGTGGCGAAGGCCGGCAGGGTGTAGGCGAGGATGTTCTCGCGCGGCAGGCCGAGCGCATCCATCGTGTCGGCGGCGACCAGCAGCGCCTGCGTCGAGTCGAGCCCGCCGGAGACGCCGATGACGATCTTGTCGACCCGGGTGCTCGCCAGCCGCTGGCGCAGGCCATGCGACTGGATGTTGTAGGCTTCGAAGCAGAGCTCGTTCAGCCTGGCATCGCCTGATGGCACAAAGGGAAAGCGCTCGACCTCACGGCGCAGGCCGAGATCGCTCTCGCGATCGGGCTCCAGCGCGAAGGCGACGCGGCGGAAAGCAAGCCGGTCGCGCAGCGCATCGGCATTGTCGCCGAAGGTGTTCATGCGGATGCGGTCGAGCGCCAGGCGCTCGAGGTCGATATCGGCCAGGATCAGCTGCGGCTCGGCGGCGAAGCGCTCGGCTTCGGCCAGAAGCGCGCCGTTCTCGTAGATCATCGCCTGCCCGTCCCAGGCGAGATCGGTGGTCGATTCCCCCGTGCCGGCGGCGGAATAGGCGTAGGCCGCGATGCAGCGCCCGGAATGCGCCTTGCAGAGCGCGTGGCGCCAATCCGACTTGCCGATGGTGACATTGGAGGCCGAGAGGTTGAGCAGCACCGTCGCGCCCGCCAGCGCCGCAAACGAGCTCGGCGGCACCGGCATCCAGACATCCTCGCAGATCTCCATATGGAGCGTGAGATCGGGGACGTCGGAAGCCGTCAGCAGGATGTCGGTGCCGAAAGGCACCTCCTGGCCACAGAGCTGGATGGAGGCGATGCCGGCGCGCTCGCCGGAGGCGAACTGCCGGCGCTCGTAGAATTCGCGGTAGTTGGGCAGATAGGTCTTCGGGACGACGGCGAGGATGCGGCCGCGATGCACGGCGATCGCGCAGTTGAAGAGCCGCCCTTCGATCCGCAGGGGCGCGCCGACCACCGCGACCGCCCGCAGCTGACGGCTCTCCTCGACCAGCGCGGCCAGCGCGTCGCGCACGGAATCGAGCAGCGCGCTCTGCATGTGCAGATCGTCGATCGCATAGGCGCTGAGACCCAGCTCCGGGAACAGCACGACCGAGGCGCCACCCTCGTCCGCCCGGCGCAGCAGCGGCAGCATCTGCGCCAGGTTGAACGCCGGATCGGCCACCTTGAGCCGCGGGGCGGCGCAGGCGAGGCGGATGAAGCCGTGGCTGTGGAGGTTGTGAAAGGTCATGAGCACAGTTCAGCGACTCTCCATCAGACAAGGATGGCAACCCCGTCGGCGATCCTGTTATGCGCAGAGGACCCGGGCCGGGCAAGCGCCTTGCCCGTGCGCGCTGGAAGCGCTGAAGACCCTCCAAACTGGTTGCGCGGAAATCCAGAGGCGCCTCTACCCACCACTGGATCGCCGCAGACTCCGGCGCGCGGGTTGCATCCCGGCAGGGGTCCTATAAGAGCTAGCTTTACGTCCGATCAGAGCTATCCGGGTTTCAAACCAATGACGAATTCGTCCATCGTGAGCGGACCAGGCCTCGATATCGAGGCCGTACTTGCACAGGTCGATGCCGGTGTTGCAGGCCGTGACACGGTGATGACCGCGCTTGCCCAGCTCGTCAGCAACGACAAGCCGATACCGCTGACGATCGAAGCGGCTGCATTGAAATTCTACATTGAGGAGGATGCGTCCCGCATCGACCTCAAGCGCCGTCTGGCAACTGTCATGACACTTCTCGGCCAGCCTATCGACGAAGCGCTGACCGCAGAGGTCCGGGATTCGATGATTTCGCAGGAGCATGAGACCGATTTCCAGTCGATGCTGGACGAATATGGTCGCAACGCGAAATTCGCTGACATGGAACCTGAATTCAAGCAAATACTGGAGCTTGTCCGGCCCTATACTATGACGACGATTGAGCGGCTTCATGCGCTATGGTCCAGCGTCGGCTATGTCGCAGCAGCTCGCATCCCCGGTGATATTGTCGAATGCGGCGTCTGGCGTGGTGGAAGCATGATGCTCGCCGCGCTGGAGCTCGTGCGGCGCGGCGCCACTGATCGCGAGCTTTGGCTGTTCGACACCTTCGCAGGTCTGCCGAAACCCGACGCCGAGATCGACATTGATGTTATGGGCAACCGCGCGATCGATGGCTGGAACGCTCATACGCTCGCTGACGGGAAGACCTACTGGGCCTATGCCGACGAAGCTGATGTTCGGAGAAACATGGGCCTGACGCGATATCCCAATCGGCGCTTACATTTCGTTCCGGGGCTCGTGGAAGAATCCATACCCAAAATCGGGCCTTCGAGTATAGCGCTCTTGCGGATAGATACCGATTGGTACTCATCGTACAAGCACGTGTTGCACGAAATGTATGATCGCGTCGTCCCTGGTGGTATCGTGATCTTCGACGATTACGGCCATTTTGGCGGGGCTCGAAAGGCTGTTGACGAATTCGTCGCCGAGCGCGGCATCACCTCCCCTCTCATCCGCATCGACTATTCATGCCGCATGATGATGAAGCTCGGCATGGTACAGCCCATGCCGGAGGCGGGGCCGCTGACCCGGATTGCGCGAGCGCTCGGCCTCCGATGAACGATCCGATGGCCGGTGGCGCATCGATGACGCAGGCGCGGTGCGCCGTGAGAACCATCCTTTGCACCCAAGAGTCGCCCCATCAGACATAATCGATCTGATGAGTCAGGCGCCATAACGAGGCCAAACACATGTCTCAGGAGCAGATCCTGTTGGATCGGCTTGCCGCCGATCAGAACGATATCGCCGCGATCATCGAGCTTTGTACCCTGCTCGTTGGAGAAGGACGGCCGGTCCCGCCGGATATCGAGGAGGCCAGCCTGCGACACTACCTGTCGCTGGACGCAACGCGGCACGACCTGGCGTTTCGGCTCAGCAACCTGCTGATGGAGCAGCAGCGTGCTATCTCGCCCGAACTCGAAGAGAGCGCCCTGCGTCATTGCCTGAAGGCCTATCCACATCGGCAAGACATTTATGAGCGATTTACCCAAGTTGCGCTGGAGAACGGGATCGCGACCGCGCCGCCCTTGCCGCAGCCTGGCCTCGCTGCTGATGTCGATCCTGGGCCCATCATGGCACGAGCACGCGCCCGGCTCATGCAACTACGCGCCCAGCCCGCACGAGAGGACCTGCCCAGCTATGGTGTGAGATGGGGCGAGTTCGCGAGGCGGATGCACGAGGCAGCCGCCTGCATGCCCGACCCGGCCGCCGCGACCGCCTATGCCCAGTTCAAGATCAATTTTGAGCACCGCCTGCCGCGTGCTGCGGCGTTGCGCGACTTCCCGATCTGCATGCGCGAGTTGTCCTGCGAGTTCCCGCAGTACATCGAGCAACTGAAGCTGTTCGACGATTCGCCACTTTCGGATCCCTCGGGACAGTTTGTGATTGCGGGACGCCGCCTCAGCAACATCGCCCCCTATCTCGCGCGCAACGTCATGTCATGTTTGGCAGCCGTCTCACCAGCTCCGCGCGTCATCACCGAGATAGGTGGCGGATATGGCGGGCCGGCACGTGCGTGGTTGACGAACGCGATCGCCCGCCCCGAAACCTACATCATCATCGATATCGCAGAATCGTTGTTCTTCTCGGACGTGTTCCTTAGCGCCACTTTCGGTGCCGAAGAGGTGCATTACGTCGCAGACGCGCAGCCTCTGTCGCAAGATGTAATTGACCGATGCAAGATCATTTTGTGCCCACCCGAGAATATTGAAGCGCTCAATTCGCTGTCAATCGATCTCGTTATCAATACAGGATCCATGCAAGAAATGAGCCCGGACTGGGTTCTCTTTTATATGAATTGGCTTGATCGGCAAAATGTTCGTTTCTTTTATTCACTGAACTATTTTGGCCAGCCGACGCACCAACTTAGCGAGAGCGTTAACCTCTGGTCACCGCATCCGTCGCGGCATTGGCTGGCGCGGATGCTGCGCTGGAACCCGGCTTTCATCCGCATGCAGGCCGACCGAAACTATCTTGAGGGACTCTACGAAAAGGTGACGGCCGAACTCGACCTGCTCGACGCCCGCTCACGCCTAGCCCTGCTCGCCGAGCGCAGGATGACCGGTGAGAATCTGGTCGAGAGCCTCGACATCTTCCGCCGCTGCAGCCAGCCGGAGATCGCGCTCGGCATCCTGAGGCGGATAATGTCCGAGATGTCCTTCTATCCGAAGGAGGCTCTATGGCTAGCCGAATGGCTACTTGCCGACAGGCGCTTGGATCATGCAGGCCATATCGAGGAGGTCTCCCGTTACGCTGCCCTTCTGACGGAACTGCGCAGCGGCGGCGTGGAAGGGACGGTTTAGCCGGCAGAATCAGCGGCAGCCGAACTCGATTTGACGTGTGACGGCACGAATTCCTCATGTGCCCGGCGCAGGCTTTCGACATTGCCGATGTCGCGGTGGTAGGTCGCCAGCGAGACCGCCTGGATGCGCCCGACAAAATGCGGAATCACCTCGGTCGACAGGTCGATGACCGGCTTGCCGAGGCTTGCGAGGAAGTCCAGCACCTCGGGCTCGAGGATATAGACCGCGGCGTTGGCGAGGTTGCCCGGCGGATTCTCGACCTTCTCGTGGAAAGCCTTGACGATGCCGGCCCGGCCCGGCGCCGCGGGCTCCTCGAATTCGAGGATGCCGCAGGACCGTGGATCGTCCGTCTCGAAGGCGAGCATGGTGATCGCGAACCCGGGCGGACGCGCCCTGTGGACCGCCTCCAACCCCTGCATGTCGAAGCGCGTCAGGTTGTCGGCATGAGCGACGAGAAAAGGCTCCCGTCCGAAGAAGCCGGCATTGGCATGGATGGTGCCGCCGGTGCCGAGCAACTCGTCCTCGTGCACCAGGGTGACCTGCTCGCGATAGGGCGCCTGCGCGACATGGCCGCGCACGGCGTCGGGCAGGTAATGGGTGTTGATCAGCACCGGGCCGACGCCGGCCGGCGTCAGCAGGTCGAACCAGTAGTCAAGCAGGGCCCGCCCGTGGATGGGCACCAGGCATTTGGGAATGGTGTCGGTGATCGGGCGGAGACGGCTTCCGATCCCCGCCGCCAGCAGCAATGCGCGCATGATAGGTCCTGGCCCGCCGTGATACCGCTACCGCTCAGATCCGGGTTACGGTCGCCTGCTCGAACTCCTGAATCAGGTCCTGGCGTGTCAGCGGCGTATTGCCGACGCGTGAGACCTGGCAGGCCGCAGCCACCGAGCCGAGATAGGTGCCGCGCCAGATATCGACGCCGGCACAGCGGGCGAGAGCAAGCGTGGTGAACAGCGAATCGCCCGCGCCGGCGGCGTCCTTGGGCGCCGTGTTGAAGGCGGGCAACCGGTCCGAACGCTCGATGCCGTCCTTGCTGCCATGGATCAGCAAACCCTCGGACCCCAGCGTGACGATGACGCTGCCCGCGCCCGCGAGGCGCCGCAGCCGCTCGGCCACGATGACGAGGCCCGACTCGAAATCGCGCAGCGCCAGACGCGCCTCGCGTTCGGTCGGCGTGATGATGTCCATGCCCTTGAAGCGCGAGATGTCGGCGAGTTGCGAAGACGACTGGCTATCGGCGCCCATCATCACCTTGCGGCCCGCCGCCAGCGCCGAAATTGCCTCGACGAGCGGCTGCGGCAGCATGCCGTAATTGAAGTCGGAGAACAGGATCAGATCGATATCGGCCACGACGGCCTTGACGCGGTCGAGGATGCGGGCCTGAAGCTCTGCCTCGATCGCATGCTGGCGCAGGTGGTTGACGCGCAGAAGCGTCTTGCCATTGGCGCGATAGCGCTCCTTGACCGTGGTCGGACGGGAACGGTCCTGGAAGAACTCGACCTTGACGTTGTAGCGACCGAGCGCTTCCTCGGCGTACCGGGCCGCCTCGTCGTCGCCGACCACCGTGAAGAAGCGCACATCGGCGCCGAGCCCCTGCGCATGGGCCGCGACGATGCCGGCACCGCCGACGAAGGTCTTGTGCTCGATCGGTGTGACGACGATGGTCGGGTCTTCCTGCGACATCCCGAGTGGATCGCAGTTGATGTATTTGTCGACGATCAGGTCACCGATGACCAGGACCCGCAGGCCGGTGAACCGGTCGAGACAGCCCCTGAGGTCCTGATGGTCGAAGCCATGGCGAAACGGATAATCGGCCGGCAGCTTGATGGTGTGGAAATTCGGTTCGGCATAATCGCGCTGCAGCAGGCTGATCGATGAGAAGCGAACTTCGCCCGACGAGAAGATGAGCTTGCCGCCATAGCCTTCGACGACCGGCTTCTCGGCGTTCTCGCGCTCCGCGAACTCCTTGCCCTTGACCACGACATGGGGCTGCAGTTCCGCGACGAATTCCTCGGGGGCGCCGGTCAGAGCGACCGCATAGGTGACGAAGGAAATCGCCTCGATGCCTTCCTTGCGCAGGGCCTGCGGGACAGTGACGCCCGGCGTCCGGTCGGAATTGATGCCGACGACGAGAATGTCGGCGTTTTCGGCCGCGAAGCGCAGCAGCCGCAGGTGACCGGGATGGACCGCATTGAAGTTGCCGGACACGAACGCGATGCGCTTGCTGTCGCCAGCGAGCGTGCGGATGGCGGAGACGCTGGTCAGCGCTTCCCGGGTGGCATCAGCCGCTTCCTCGAGGTCCGTGAGATCGGTCATCTTGTTCATGCAGATCAGGTCCGTTGAGTCGCAAGCGAATACATCGCGCCGAGGCCGGCTTCCTTAGACCAATCACCGATAGGCGGCAATCACTTGGCCCGGCGCAGGCTGGAGAATGTCGTCTGACGGCGTCCTCATGCGGAAAAGCCTGCCAATCCGCCCCAAGTCGGGCAGTTGACGCTGCGGGATGACCCTGTGGCCAGCGGCTGGCGATGCTATCGACATGCCATTTTGATGCTGCTATGAGGCTGCGCGCCCCGGCGGGAGCCTTCGGGTCGCCGCCCTCCACAGTCGCCAACAGCCCGGAGACGACGTCTGCCGGGCCCTTCGCGGGGAAACGGTCCATGAACATTTTCGTCACCGGCGCTTGCGGCTACAAGGGCACAGTGCTGGTTCCGAAGCTGCTCGAAAAGGGGCACACCGTCCGCGCCTTCGACATCCAGTGGTTCGGCAATTTCCTGCGTCCCCACCCCAATCTCGAGGTGGTGAAGGGCGACATTCGCAACAGCGAAGAAGTTAATCTCGACGGCATCGACGTCATCATCCACCTGTCGAGCGTCGCCAACGATCCCTGCTCGGATCTCGACCCGAAGCTGACCTGGGAAATCAGCTGCCTCGCCACCATGCAGCTCGCCGACAGGGCCAAGCGCAAGGGCATCAAGCACTTCATCTATGCCTCGTCCGGCTCGGTCTACGGCGTCTCCGACGAGCCGCAGGTGACCGAGGATCTCGAGCTGTTCCCGATCTCCGAGTACAACAAGACCAAGATGTGCGGTGAGCGCATCCTGTTGTCCTATGCGGACGACATGACGGTGCAGATCGTCCGCCCGGCGACGGTGTGCGGCTTCTCCCCGCGGATGCGCCTGGACGTCGCCGTCAACCTGCTGACGATGCAGGCGCTGACCAAGGGCAAGATCACGGTGCTCGGCGGCGACCAGACGCGCCCCAACATCCATATGGACGACATCACCGATCTCTACATCTTCCTGATGGAGAACCCGCAGCACACCGGCGTGTACAATGCGGGCTTCGAGAACATCTCGATCCTCGACATCGCCAAGATGGTGGCCGAGCATGTCGGCGCCGAGATCGAGGTGAAGCCGTCCAACGATCCGCGCAGCTACCGCGTCAACTCCGACCGGCTGCTCGCGACCGGCTTCAGGCCCAAGAAGACCGTCGACGACGCGATCAAGGAGATCGTCGGCCTCTATCGCCAGGGCGCGCTCAAGGAAGAAGATCGCTTCCACAATCTCAAGTGGATGATGAAGACGGTTCTGCCTGCACAAGCGGCCGCCGAATAAGACGCGTCCTTGCGACGCGTCGATCACGATCTGGCCCGGGAGGCCGACATGGCGGAACTGAGCGATCCGACGGATCACTTCAAGGACTATTCGGCGCGCCTCGCGCAGACCCTGCAGGCTTTCGACTGGGCGCCCGTGAAGGCGCTGGCGGAGGATCTGTTCGGCTGCTGGCAGGAGAAGCGTCAGCTTTTCCTGATCGGCAATGGCGGCAGCGCCGGCAACGCGAATCATCTCGCCAACGACTTCATGTATCCGCTGTCGAAGACGCTGGGCTCGGGCATCCGGGCTCACGCCCTGACCGAGAACCCCGCGGTCCTGGCCTGTCTCGCCAATGACGAAGGCTACGACCATGTCTTCACCTATCAGCTCGCGGTGATGGCCAATCCGGGCGACATCCTGCTGGCCTTCTCGGGCAGCGGAAACTCCCCCAACATCCTGAAAGCCCTCGAAGAAGCGAAGCGCCGTGGGGTCAAATCCTATGCCGTCGTCGGCTTCGGCGGCGGCAAGGCCAAGGAGATGGCGGATGTGGCGATCCACTTCCCCGTCGACGACATGCAGATCGCCGAGGATACGCAGACGATTCTTGGCCACATGATCGTGCAGTGGCTGTACAAGCACCGGCATCACGTCAAGGCAGCGTAGGAAATCCTCTCGACATGGCGTCAGGCGTCAAGTTTCTCGTTCTCGGCTCGAACTCCTTTTCGGGCGCCTTCTTCTGTGACTATCTGGCCGAGCAGGGCCATGACGTCATCGCGACCAGCCGCTCGAAGGAGCCGCACCGCGCCTTCCTGCCCTACAAGTGGAAGAAGCGCCCGGGCACCGTCCGCTTCAAGCGCATCGACATCAACAAGGACCTTCCGGCGCTCGAGGCGTTGCTGAAGGCGGAGCGGCCGACGCATGTCGTCAATTTCGCCGCCCAGTCGATGGTCGGCGAGAGCTGGATCCACCCCGACCACTGGATGATGACGAACGTCGTCTCGACGGTGCGGCTGCACGATCTGCTGCGCAACTACGACGGCCTGGAGCGCTATGTCCACGTCACCACGCCGGAGGCCTATGGCTCGACCGAAGGCTGGGTGAAGGAAGACCACGCCTTCAACCCGTCGACGCCCTATGCCGTGTCACGCGCCGCCGGCGACATGAGCCTGCGGACCTACTTCCAGCAGTACCAGTTCCCCGTTCTGTTCACCCGCGCCGCCAATGTCTATGGCCCCGGCCAGCAGCTCTACCGCATCATCCCGCGCACGATCTATGCGGCGATGACCGGCCAGAAGCTCAGGCTGGACGGCGGCGGCAAGTCGATCCGCGTTTTCATCCATATGCGCGACGTCTCGGACGCCACGCTGAAGATCGCGCTCAAGGGTGCGACCGGCGAAACCTACCACATCTCGGGCTACGAGCTGGTCTCGATCCGCACCTGCGTCGAGACCATCCTGTCGACGCTCGGCAAGAACTTCGACGATTGTGTCGAGATCGGCCCCGAGCGCCCTGGCAAGGACACCGCGTACACGCTGGATTCGATCAAGCTGCGGACCGAACTCGGCTGGCAGGACAAGATCTCGCTCGCGGACGGCATTGCCGACACGATCAACTGGATGCGCCGCTTCGAGGCCGACCTGCCGTCTCTTCCCTCCAAATACATCCATAAGGCGTAAGACACTGATGAACGCCGCATATCGAGAGCCCGACGTCGCCGCCCTGAAGGCCAGGGCGGCGCAACTGCGCGGAACCGTGGTCACCATGTGCCATGACTCCAGCTCGGCCCATCTGGGCTCGTCCCTGTCCTGTCTCGATGTCCTGACGGCCGCCTACTGGCACGTGCTGAACATCGATCCGGCGAACCCCACCGATCCAGATCGCGACCGCTTCATCCTCTCGAAGGGTCATGCGGCGATGGCGCTCTATGCGACGCTCGCCAACCGCGGCTATTTCCCGGTCGAAGAGCTGAAGACCTACAATCAGGACAATGGCCGCCTCGCCGAGCACCCGCCGGCGAATCTGCTGCCCGGCGTCGAGGCGGCGACCGGCTCGCTCGGCCACGGGCTGCCGATCGGCATCGGCATGGCGGTGGCCGGTCGCATCCAGAAGCGCAACTACAAGGTCTACGCCCTGCTCTCCGACGGCGAGAACAACGAGGGCTCGGTCTGGGAAGGCGCGATGTTCGCGTCCGCCCAGAAGCTGGAGAACCTCTGCGTCATCGTCGACTACAACAAGTGGCAGGCGACCGCGCGCTCTAACGAGACGCTGATGCTGGCCCCGCTCGCGGAGAAATGGCGCGCCTTCGGCTGGGACGCCCATGAGATCGACGGCCATGACGTCGGCGAACTCGCGCGCCGGATGCAGACGCTGCCGAACGGTTCGGGCAAGCCCGTCGCCCTGATCGCCCACACGGTCAAGGGCAAGGGCGTCTCCTTCATGGAGGACGACAACAACTGGCACTACCGTGCCCCGACCGCCGAAGAGGTCGTCAAGGCGCATAAGGAGCTCGGCCTGCTATGAGAAACGCATTCGCGGACGAGCTGACCAGCCTCGGCAATGACGACCCCCGTCTCGTCATGCTGTCGGGCGACATCGGCAACAAGCTGTTCGACAAGTTCCGGGCGGCGCATCCGGAGCGCTTCATCAACTGCGGCGTCGCCGAGCAGAACATGACCGGCGTGGCCGCCGGGCTTGCCATGTCGGGCATGCGGCCGGTGACCTACACGATCACCCCCTTCTGCACGACGCGCTGCCTGGAGCAGATCCGCACCGATGCCGCCTATCACGATGTCCCGGTGACGATCGTTTCGGTCGGAGCGGGCCTCGCCTATGCCGGGCTGGGGCCGACGCACCACGCCTGCGAGGACATCGCCTTCCTGCGTGCCATTCCGAACATGATCGTGATCGCGCCCGGCGACGCCTGGGAGGTCCGCGCGGCGCTGCGTGCCGTCATGCAGCAGAACAAGCCGGCCTATATCCGCATGGGCAAGAAGGGCGAGCCCCTGGTCCACAAGGGCCGGCTCGAGAACTTCAAGATCGGCGAATCGATCACCATCGAGCAGGGCAGCGATGTCTGCCTGCTGTCGACCGGCAACATGCTGCCTGAGGTCGTCGAGGCCGCGCATGCCCTGAAGGCGAAGGGTGTCTCGGCCGAGGTGGTGAGCTTCCACACCGTCAAGCCGCTCGACGAGAAGCGGCTCCAGGATGCGTTCTCGCGCTACAAGCTCGTCGCGACCATCGAGGAACACTCGCTGATCGGCGGCTTCGGCTCGGCGGTCGCCGAGTGGATCGTCGATGCCGGCATCGCACCGAAGAAGTTCCTGCGCTTCGGCACGCCCGACGCCTTCTTCAAGAAGTCCGGCGAGCAGGAGTTCGCCCGCGAACAGCTCGAACTGACCGGCCACCAGATCGCCGACCGCATCCTGCACAAGCTCGCCTGACGGACATCCCATGAAAACCCTCGCCGCCCTCCTCGTCCAGACCGGCCAGCCGCTCGAACTCGTCGAGATCGAGATCCCGGCGCTGAAGCCCGGCCAGGTCCTGGTCGAAATCGCTTATTCCGGCGCCTGCGGCACGCAGGTGATGGAGGCGCGCGGCCTCAAGGGCGAGGACAAGTGGGTTCCCCATTGCCTCGGCCATGAGGGCACCGGAACGGTTCTGGAGGCTGGCTCCGCTGTCACCAAGGTCAAGGCCGGCGACAAGGTCGTGCTGTCCTGGATCAAGGGCTCGGGCATCGAGGCGGGCGGCGCGGTCTACATGTGGGGTGACAGGAAGGTGAACGCCGGCGGCGTCACCACCTTCCAGCGCCATGCCGTCGTCAGCGAGAACCGCCTGACGCTGGTTCCCGAGAACCTGCCGATGGATGTCGCCGTGCTGCTCGGCTGCGCCGCGCCGACCGGCATGGGCGCCGTCTACAATGTGCTCAAGCTGCAGCCCGGCGACTCGATCGCGATCTTCGGCACCGGCGGCATCGGGCTCAACGCCTGTCTCGCCGCTGCCCTGGGCGGGGCCTCGCCGGTGATCGGCATCGATCCCAGCCCGACCCGCCGCGCGCTCGCCAAGACCTATGGCGCGACCCATGTCATCGATCCGACCGGCGTCGACGTGATTGCCGAGATCAAGAAGATCGTGCCGCAGGGCGTCGATGTCGCCGTCGAGGCCTCGGGCATCCCGGCGGTGATGGACCAGGCGATCAACGCGACGCGCCAGCAGGGCGGCCGCGCCGTCGTCATCGGCAACGCGAAATACGGCGCCGAACTCAAGCTCAATCCGGGCGTGTTCAACCAGGGCAAGAGCCTGATGGGCACCTGGGGTGGCGACAGCGTTCCCGATCGCGATTACGGCCGCTATGGCCGCCTGCTCGGCGGCGGTCGCTTCCCGGTCAAGGGCCTGCTCTCGGCGCCCTATTCGCTGGCTCAGGCCAGCCAGGCGCTCGACGATCTCGCCGATGGCAAGGTCGGGCGGCCGCTCATCGACATGAGCCTCTAGGGGCTGTCCCACCGGGAGCCCCCCGCCATGCGGATCGGCATCGACTTCGACAACACCATCGCCTGCTATGACGGCGTGTTCCACAAGGCGGCGCTCGAACGGGGGCTGATCCCCGCCGATCTCGGCGCGTCGAAGAACGCCGTTCGGGACTATCTGAACGGTTCGGGCCGCAAGGACGACTTCACCGAGCTGCAAGGCTATGTCTACGGTGCCCGGATGGACCTGGTTTCGCCCTATGCCGGCTTCGAGGGGTTCCTCAGAGCCGCCAACGCGGCGGGCCATGATCTCTTCATCGTCAGCCACAAGACCAGGACCCCGATGATGGGGCCGGCCTATGACATGCATCAGGCCGCCCGCGGCTTTCTGGAGGCGCGCGGTTTCATCGGCGAGGACGGGATCCGGAGCGGGAATGCCTTCTTCGAACTGACGAAGGAAGAGAAGGTGGCGCGTGCCGCTGCCCTGGGTGTCGATGTCTTCGTCGACGACCTTCCGGAGATCCTGTCGATGAACGGGTTCCCCGCGGGCATGCGCGGCATCCTGTTCGATCCCGACGGGCACCATGCGGCTCTCGGGCGCTTCGAGCGACATGCGAGCTGGACGCAGATCCAGACCGCGCTGCTGAACGCCTGAGGCCATGCTCGACACCGATGAACTCCTCGCCGCTGCAGGACGGCTCTGCGCGGTGGCCGAGCGTCCTGCCCCGCTTTCGCTGCGGCAGCTGGCTGGAGGGAAGAACAATCGCGTCTTCGCCGTCGCGACGGCCGGCGGCCCCGCCCTGATCCTGAAGAGCTACCATGCCGACCAGCGCGACCCGCGCGACCGACTCTTCGCCGAATGGAGCTTCCTGGCCTATGTCTGGGACCGTGGCGTCCGCGCGGTGCCGGAGCCGCTGGCGCAGGAGCGTGCGAGCCACACCGCGCTCTACGCACTCGTCCCCGGCGAGAAACTCGATGCCGGGGACATCACCTCTGACCACATCGCCCAGGCCGCCCGCTTCATCTGCGCGGCGAATGGCGCGCCACGCGAGCCCGACAGGCTGCAGCCGGGCTCAGAGGCCTGCTTTTCGCTGGCAGACCATGTCGCGACCGTCGACCGTCGCGTCGCAAGGCTCGCCACGCTCGATCCCGACGCACCGCATCGCGAGCGCGCCGAGACGCTGGTGCGAGCCGGACTCGTGCCGGCCTGGGCGAAGGTGCGCGAGACGATCACGGCGGCTTCCGACGCGGCCACCCTGCCCACGGAAGTCCAGTGCATCTCCCCCTCGGACTTCGGCTTCCACAACGCGCTTGTCGACGGCTCCGGCCGCGTCAGCTTCATCGATTTCGAATATGCCGGGCGCGACGACCCGGCCAAGCTCGTCTGCGACTTCTTCTGCTGCCCGGAGATTCCTGTCCCGCTCCGGCACCGCGGCGCCTTCATCGACAGCCTGGCTGAGGGCCTCGGACTCGACGCCGCCTTCCGGCTGCGCTGCGATCTGCTGCTCGACGCGTACCGAATCAAGTGGGCCTGCATCATCCTGAACGATTTCCTGCCGATGGATGCGGCCCGCCGCGACTTCGCCAATCCCGGCGCGCGCGATGTGCGTTGCGCCGCCCAACTCGACAAGGCCGTCGCGAAACTCGCTGAAATCGGCCTCCGCTAGACCCGAACCACGCCAAGGAGCGCAACTGATGGCATATCGCGAATTCGTCGGCCTCATCCACAAATCGACGCCGCGCGACTACGTCGCCCGTGTCACGCAGCGCGACAAGGCAGAGGTCGCCGACCTCGCCCTGAAGTGGGACTATGACTACTGGGACGGCAGCCGGGAGACCGGTTATGGCGGCTACAAGTATGACGGCCGCTGGCGCAAGGTCGCCGATGCCATGGTCCAGACCTATGGGCTGAAGCCCGGCATGCGCGTGCTCGACGTCGGCTCGGGAAAGGGGTTCCTGCTGCATGACTTCACCGAAGCCTGCCCGGGCATCGAAGTCGCCGGCATCGACATCTCCGCCTATGGCGTCGCGCATACGATGGAGAGCGTGAAGCCGTTCTGCCAGGTGGCGAACGCCACGAAGCTGCCCTTCCCGGACAACCATTTCGACCTGGTCGTCTCGATCAACACCCTGCACAACCTCTACAACTACGAACTCTGGGCCGCGTTCAAGGAGATCGAGCGCGTCAGCCGCGGCGGCAAATACATCTGCGTCGAAGGCTATCGCAACGAGCGCGAGAAGGTGAACCTGATGTACTGGCAGATGACCTGCCGCGCCTTCCATACGCCCGAAGAGTGGGATTTCGTCTTCAAGCAGACCGGCTACACCGGCGACCACGAATTCATCTTCTTCGAGTGATCAAGAGCCGACGAAGCGGCCGCCCGCGCGCGGCCGCTACGTCAACATGAGCCGCCCGGTTGGCCGCAATGCGGCGAAGGCACGAGGTGGGGGCTGCATTGCAGCCTCCCCCATGGACATTGCAGCATGACTTCCCCTGTCCATGGCCCTATAAGCTCGCCATGACCGATACAGCCGATCGCCCCGCCCGGAAGCCCGTCATCTCGCCGACGCCCGGCGGGCCTCTCGCCGTCACCGCGCAGGACTTCGCCGAGACGTTGCGTCTGGCGCCCGTCTGGCTGCATGCCGGCTGGATCGACGTGGTCTGGCGCTTCCGGCGGACACGGCTAGGCCCGTTCTGGCATACGCTGGGCCTCGCCGCCTTCGTCCTCACGATGGGCGTGGTCTGGAGCACGATTCTCAATCAGGATCCCCGGGAATACTTCCGCTTCGTCGGCACCAGCATCATCACCTGGAGCCTGATCGCCTCTCTGATCACCGATGGTACGGCGATCATCATCGCCGGGCAGGCGACGGCGCTATCGATGCGGTTTCCGTATCTCGCCTTCGCCTTCGCCCATGTCTGGCGGGCCCTGCTGCTGTTTGGCCACCACTTCGTCCTCTATGTCCTGATCATGGTGGGGACGCTGCATTCTCCCGGCTGGACGGCCCTCCTGGCGATCCCGGCACTGCTGCTGGTCATCGCCAACGGCATCTGGATGAGCCTGCTCGTCGGCATGCTGTGCCTGCGCCGGCGCGATCTGGGGCCCGCGATCAGCAGCGCCATGCAGATCCTCATGTTCGTGACGCCGGTGTTCTGGCCGAAGACGATGCTCGGGCCCAACCTCGCCTTTGCCGCCGACTACAATCCGTTCTATCACCTCGTCAGGATCGTGCGCGATCCACTGCTGGGCATCGCGCCCGATCTGGTGAGCTGGGTCTGGGTCATCGGGACCCTGGTCGTCGGCTCCGCCGTGACGGTCTGGGCCTATGGCCGCTACCGCGACCGCCTCGCCTACTGGTATTGAAGGACGCTCTCCCATGGCCCGTTTGACGGTCGAAAAAGCATGGGTCGAGCTGCCCATCTCCCTTTCGCGCAGCCACAAGGGCGGCGTGTCGCGCACCGGTGGCGAGATCGACATCGCGCGGGGCGTGGTGACCGCGTTGCGCGACATCTCCTTCGAGCTGCGTGAAGGCGACCGGCTCGGTTTGATGGGGCATAACGGCGCCGGCAAGACCACGATGTTGCGTCTGCTGGCCGGGGCCTACCCACCTACGCGCGGACGGATCACCACGGTGGGAAGCATTTCCACGCTGTTCAACTCGACGCCCGGAATCAATGTCGACGGGACCGGACGCGAAAACATCCTGACCTGCGGGCTCCATCTCGGCTTGGGCCGGCGGCAGATCGCCGCCAAGATGGACGAGATCATCGATTTTGCCGAGCTCGGCGACTTTATCGATCTGCCGGTGCGGATCTATTCGGCGGGCATGATGACCCGGCTGGGCTTCTCGATCGTTACCGCGGTCGAGCCCGAGATTCTGCTGCTGGACGAGGGACTGGCGACGGGCGATGCCCAGTTTGCCCAGAAAGCCGCACAGAAGATGCAGGAATTGATCGCCAAGTCCTCGATCCTGGTGATTGCCTCGCATTCAGAGGCGCTGCTTGCCGAGATGTGCACGCGCTGCATCATGCTTGAGCACGGCCGCATCATCTCAGACGGCCCCGCCCAGAACGTGGTGGAGTCCTATCGCGCGGCAGTGATCGCGTCGGCGAGCGCCGACAATGCCGAGGGGCTGAACCGCGCCTACGTACTGGCGACCGACATGGCCAAGCGCGGAGAGAAGCCGCCGCTCGCCCTAGAGGAGCAGGGGCTGCGTTACGCGCTCCAGGTCTCGCCCGACGACATGCAGATGTGGCAGCGCTATGTCGCGGTTCTGGTGGCCCAGGACAAGCCCGTCCCGGCCGATGTCGAGGTGCGGATGCTGATGACTGTCCTACAAGGCGACCCGTCCCGCGACGACCTGATCGACCGGATCCGGCTGATCCTTGGCACGGAGCCCACCGATCTCAGCGACGAACTGCGCCTGCGCGCATCCGCTGTCCTCGACAAGGCCGGGACCGCGGATGCAACGCCGCGCTGATCAGCGCTGGTAGGTGCCCAGAACATCCGTCGGAACGGCGCCGACGCTGGTGCTCGTCTCGACCGTGCCCATGAACGGCACGTCCTGGTGTTTGCGGTAGACCAGCGCGATCGAGATCGTCGGGATGTTGAGCTGATCCTGCATCGTCTCGCGCTCGACCTTGCCGATCTTGTCGAGCCGGGAGGTGAGCGACGGGAAGTAGCTCTGGTACTGGCGCGCCGAGGCGAAGACGTTTTCCTGCGCCGCTGGGCCGTCATACCACATGTCGACGACCTCATACTGGTTGTAGCCGGCGAGATCGAAGAAGAAGCGGCTGGTATAGCAGAAGTAGCCGTGGTCGACATAGCCGACGCTGGGCACCTGATGCATGATCAGGCCGCCCGCCTTCGTCGCCACATGGACGGCGAGGAAGGTGTTCATCTGGTTGAGGATGTGCTCGCTGGTGCCGCAGTTGATGACGCTGTCATAGGCGCCGACCATGTGGTCGGGCAGGCGCATGGAGTTCAGATCGACGATCGTCGTCTTGTAGCCGTCGGCGATGTCGATGGCATCGTACCCCATCCCGGCTTCCTCGATGAGTTCGCCGAAGAACGAGCCGTTCAGGTTCGTGCCACCGGCATCCGTGCCGGAGCCAGCCGCGAGCCTCGCGGCCCAGCTTTCCAGATCGGCGCGCGGATTGGCATTGTGCCGCTTCACGAAGGCGATGATCTGCTCGGCGGTCGCGCCATAGAGGTTCGAGCTGCCAAAATCGAGGATCTTGCGACCCGCGCCGAGGATGCCGTAACCCTCCATGATATGGACGACGTCCATTCGAATTCCCATTGACCCACTCCAGTGTTGTCGTGTTTCGCTTGCGGGCCGGTGGCCCCTTCTCAACGGCTGCAGCCGCCTTCAAAACCGATCCGGCTCGTCCTAGTCGTGGAAGATCGACCGCGAGCTCGCCCGGAAGATCGAGCGGAATTCGCCACCGGCCTGCGTGAAGGCGGCGTTGCGGCCGATCACGGCGTCCTCGTTGTTGATCGACAGCGCCAGCAGGCAGACGGCGACCTTGCGTTCGACCAGGGCCGCCGACGGCAGGATCGGCAGGCGCGCGCCCGGCAGGAACTTGTCGATCTTCTGAGGCGTGTCGTCCGCGACGAAGTCGATCAGGTCGGCGACAGCCATGAAGTTGGCGAAGGCGCAGGCGAGATGGCCTGCGCCGAAGAGGGCGATCGGCCCTTTCTCGGCACGCACGCGCTCGAGCTTGGCGCGCAGTTCGCGCTTGGCCGGCTCGTACGCATCCGCATAGGCTTCGAGCAGCCCGACCTGGGCCTTGGCCTCGGCGGAAATCCTGACCTTTCCAGGCGTCCCGGTCTTGCGGGCCAGTTGAACCAGCGAATTCTCGAAGGGACGCGGATAGACGTCGGTGCGGATCGGCTCGAAGCCGCCGATCGAGCTCAAGGCGGCGAAGGTCGCCGGAGTGAGATAGAGCGAATGCTCCTCCCAGATCATGCAATAGTCCTTCAGGCGGAGATTGTCCGTGCAGTCGGGCACCTCCAGCATCAGCACGCCGCCGGGCTTCACCAGCGCCGCCAGTCCCTCGATGAACGCGATCAGGTTTTCGGCATGCTCGGTAATGTGCCGAACGATGAGGACATCGGCCGCGCCGCGGCGCGCCGCGATCTCAGCCATCGTGACCGGATTGGTCAGCTTCTGCACCGTTTCGATATTGGCCGCCGGGTTCTCGACACCCAGGTCCTCGTCGAGCTTCACCCGCCAGGTGTTGGTGAAGCCCTTGCGGCGAAAGCGCTCGACGGTGGTGTCGTCCTTGTAGGTCAGCGCGCCAATGACGCTGTCGGGACCGAGACCGGGAAGCGCCGCGATCTGGTCGACGACCTCGTCGAGATGTTCCTCCGGCTCGCGCGCGAACAGCCAGTCATAAGGCGGGATCAATGCGTCATGGGGCACGATCTGCGTGCTCTGGATCGTTCCGCAGTCGCGGCACTGACCGACCGCAAGGCGGAAATCCCGCTCCGGCGCATCCTGGCGCTCAAGGTAGAAGGTCGCAACGGGATGATGCCCGACATCGAGCCGTTCCACCACGGATGCTGAGCCGCAAACCAGACAAGCCATCACAGATTCCAGACGTTACAAAGTGAGCAGGACGGGGCTTACACCCACACAAGCCGCGAGGGAAGCAAGACGGCCTTGCCTCAGGCCAGAGAGCCGCGCAGGGCGGCGAGGAAGGCGTGGCCAGCGGCCGGTTCGGTCTCCGGCGGGGACCAGCTTCCCGTCCGCGTCGTCGAGCGGTCGAAGGGGCCGATCGTGGTTTCGAGGAAGACGAGCCATTCGGAACGGAAGCGCAGGCTGTGATACTGCCCTTCCGGCATTCGATAGAAGAACGCGCCGCCTTGCGCGGCCGGCGACATCGGCACCGTCCCGGTCAGCGCGCCATCGGCTGAAAACAGCAGGGCATCCGCTGTCCCTTCGATGATCGAGAGCGTCTCGACCTTGCCGATATGGCAATGCGGCTGCACGTAGGAATCGCGGTGCATGACGATCAGCATCTCCTGCTGGGCGTCGCTGCTGTCAGCATGGAAGCAGAGCCTGCAGCGGCGACGCGGCGCCACCCCGGCACGTTGCTTCAGGATCTCGACAATCGACCCATCGACGGCGAGGAAGCCGCCGTCAGAATACAGGACCTCGGGAGATATCGTCCGCAGACGCGCCGGCAACTCGTCCATCTCTTGGTCCCTGGATTGGTTCATCCATCACCGGCTCCGCCGATGATGGATCTGTCCGCAGACGGCCGGCCCGTCCTCCCGGCGTCGTGCCACCGCTGCGACGACGCCGGCCCGGCTCAGTCGCGCCGGCCCGCGCCGATGGCGAAGACATAGTTCGCCATCTTGTGGAAGCCTGTATGGACGACCTCGTCGTTCATGCTGAAGACGAAGACGTTGTGGAAATACTCCTGCATCAGCTTCTTCAGCTCAGGCGCCGACTTGCAGTTGACGTGACCGGCCTTGGACTGCGGAGAGGCATAGGGCTGGCTCTCGAGCGAGGGCAGGCCGATGATGCCGGCGCCATCGCGGCCGAGCGGCGCAAAGGAGTTCTTCAGGAACAGCTTCTCCTGAGCCGGGTCGATGTGCTCCAGCACGTCCAGCGCGTAGACGCCGTCGAACTCGCCGGGAACCGGCCCGTCGAGCATGTCATGGACCTTGGCGTCGAACTTCCAGCGATCCACCATCCGCGCGTTGACGTCGTCGATGAAGACGGGGTCGAAATCGATGCCGGTCAGCTTTCCGACCTCGGCCTGGACGATGCGGGTGCCGAAGGCATCGCCGCAACCGACCTCGAGCACGTGCTTTCGGCCCGAGAACATCTTGGCGACGAACTTATAGCGCGCCAGCCGGAAGACGAGGTGCTTGGGGTCCTCGTGCCAGCTCTCGCTGCTGCGCAGGCCAAAGGTCTCGACGCCGCGCTTGGTCGCGGCTTCGACGATGACCTGATACTGCGGTTCCTTGGTCTTCTGCGTATCCATAGCTTGTTACCCCTTATCGCCCCGCGTCGGGAGCGCGATTGTCGTCAGATCTTGACGTCCCCGTCCTTGCCGACGACGCGCGTTTCCGGGCAGAGCACGATGAAATGCCCACCCCGCTTCAGGTATTCCTGATTGGTATCGATGATCTTCTGCGAATGGACCCAGGCCAGAATAACGGTGTAGTCGGGCTGCCGGGCCAGAAGCTCGGCCGTCGGCACGATGAAGACGCCGTCGCCGGTCTCGTATTTTCCGACCTTCTGCGGATGGTCGTCGACGATGTAGTCGAGCGCCCCGGACAGTCCGAGCTGGGTGATCAAGGTCGGCCCGCTGCGCGCCGCACCATAGCCCGCAATCGTCTTGCCCTGCGCCTTGAAGCCCTGGATGAGGGCGGCCGTCTTGCTGCGCAGGGTCGCGATCGTGCGGCCAAACTCACGCAGCGTGTCGAGTTGCGTCAGGTTGCGCTGCGCTTCGAGGGCCAGCACCTCTCCGACCGACGCCTCGACCGGACGCCCCGCGCCCTTGAGCTGGACGGTGCCGATGAGCGATCCGTGCTGGATGCGGGCGCGCTGGACCGCGATCAGCTCGAGCCCGTGCGCATCGAGGAAGCGCGTCAGCGGCGTCACCGAATGGTGGCTCATATGCTCGTGGAAGATCGTCGCGATCAACACGCCGTCGATGATGTCGAGGAGATACTGCGCCTCAAAAAAGAACAGCCCGTCGGGGGCCAGCATGATGCGAACGCAATCAGCCATCTCGCCGAGATCGTCGGCATGGGCGAACACGTTGAACGCGCAGATCACCTGAGCCGGTCCGCGCTCGGCCCGGATCTTCTCGGCCAACTCGCGTGTCATCAGCGAGCAGACGGTCTCGACGCCGGCATCGTTGGCGCGCTGCGCGGCTTCCTCCGCAGGGTCGATGCCCAACACGGCCATGCCGACCTTCTGGAAGGGCTTCAGCAGCGAACCGTCATTGCTGCCGATGTCGATCACCAGCGCGCCCTTCTCGGGCGCAGCCTTAGCGAGGATGCGGTCTGCGACCTGCTGGAAGTGCTCCGGCATGCCTTTCGCCTCACCCGAATAATAGGTGTAGGAGGCCCAGAGATCCTTGGAGTTGATCACGTCGAGTTGCTGCACATGGCCGCAATCGGCGCACATGTAGACATCGACCGGATAGCGCTTGCGCGCCTTCGCCGAGGCCGAGTCGGAGGTGTAGTTCTCCGAGAGCGGGATTGGGTCGAGATCCACGACGCGCTCGAGGTTCTTCGAGTCGCAGAGGCGGCACGAGCCGCGGTGGATGAAGTCGCTCATGGACGAAAGTCTCCGGTCAGCTGCGCAAATCCGCAACCAGATCGTCGATGAGGCGATCCAGCGGCTGCGGCTCGACACCGCTGAGTTGCGTGGTCCTGGTCATCCCCAGCCCGCTGAAACGCGGCTTGAAGGCGATGTGAATGCCCTTGGCGAGCGATGTCGTGGGCTTGATCAGCGCCTTGTCCACGCCGAGCCGGGCCGCCAGCGCATGGGCGAACGCCACATAGCTGACATTCTCCGCGCCCGAGAGATGGAGATTGCCAGACAGCCGCTTCTCACCCAGCGTCGCCAGTGCCTCGCCGACGAAATTCACCGAGATCGGCGCGAAGACGAGGTCCTCGAAAGGCTCGACCGCCTCGCCGCGCTTCCAGGCGGCGACCCAGCCGGGAACCGGGGAGACGGTCGCATTCATGATCTTGGTCAGGCGCGTGATGTTGAGCCGGTCGCGCGCACCCAGCCGGTCCGCAGCCGCCAGAACGACGGCCTCGCCATCCGATTTCTGCTGCGCATAGGCGATGCCCGGGGCGTGGGGATCGTCCTCATGCGGCCAGGGGCGCTCGCCCCCGAAGACCGAGTTGGTCGAGATGAACGTGACATGGAGCCCCTGCTCCAGCAGCGACGCGACCGTCCGCGGGATGAGATCGACATTGATGACGCGCGCCATCGGGTCGGTCTCGCAGCGGTCGTAGTTCGTCGCTGCGGCGATCAGATAGGCGTATTTCACATCCGCTGGGCTGCGGAACGCTTCAGGCGTCTCGAAATCGAGGAAAACGCGGTCGGCGTCGACTGTTTCCCGGCGGCGCGTGCTCGCCAGCGCCCTGTGTCCGCGGCGCCGCAGCGCCTCGACAACGCTGCCGCCGACGAAGCTGTCGCCACCCACCACCAGATACGCCGAACTCTCTGTCATTTCAGTCTCAACCTGGTCGGATCGGGCGCCATGCGTGGGAGGATGCGAAAACACGCCCGTTCTTCTTTTGTCAACATTGAAGTCCCGGCGGCCATGCTATCGGCCGGAGCTTCCGACGCAGCGTCATCGGTGCGCGACCGGCGATCGGGCGCCCGCATGTCCCGCTTCAAACCGACGGCCGGGCACCTTCTGCCCCGCCATCGCTGGCCCGCAGAGTCAGCAGGGCGCTGCTGCAGAACTCGGGGCAGACGCCACCGATGTCGCGGTGCCTGAAATTGTTGATCGCGGTCATCGCCGCAACGACGGGCCAGAGCCCGACCGCCGCAACCAGCACCGGAAGCCGCCAGACCGAGGAGGGCGTCAGATGGCGAAACAGCCTGCGCTCCATCAGGCGCAGCCTGCGCTTGGCTGTCCCGCCCACAAATTGCGCCTCGATATCGTAGCCGATCCAGCTCGGCGGCAGGACCTCCTCGGCATATTGGGCGAGCTCAATCGAGAAATTGCTCGGATCGACCTCGCCGTTCACATGCTCGATATAGACGGCGATGCTGCCGCCGGGAGCGACGTAGTTCGCGACGATCTGCAATGCATCCGCCGTGCTGCGGACATTCGCCCGTGTGGTGTGCAGCAGAACGTTGTCATAGCGGCCCTTGACCTCGGCGCGCGCGGCCGGATCGAGTTCACGGTACCCATCGATGAACCGCTGGATGCCCTGCTCCACCTCAAAGCCACCTTGCTCCGAGAGCGCACTCGCCAGCGTGCTGTCGGGATCACAGATCAAGAGGGTCCGCGCCGGCCTGCGCCGCCCGACCGCGTTGAGCCAGTTCAGGACGAGGCGGCAATCCAGCCAGCTGTGATGCCAGACAGCGACATTCGGCTTGGTACCGGCCACAGCTCTGACCCACGATATCAACCCGATGTACCAATGAACCATCCGTCGGCGCAGCGTCGTTCGCGGCCGAGCCGGCGGAACGGCACTGCCTGGACGGTCGCTGTTCTGGACGGCCTTTAGTTCTCTCGGGCCGGCTGCTTGATCACCATAACTATCGCCCTTGAGAGACCGCCAGGCCTGCAGCCCCATCACCCAGTAGAAGTGATCGACATGGGTGACGGCAGGCGTCATGCGCTTGTGAACATCCGCCACGAAGGCGCCCATCTTCTCGCGCGCCGCCGGCAGGTTCGCGGGAAGCTCGCCGGTCCGGAAGACAATGTCGACGCCGGCAAAGCGGCGATGCTCGCGGGTGGTCCAGACGGACAGCTCGGAGGCAATCTTGTCGGGCGTCGAAGACCAGCAATGGACGAACTGCTTTTCCTGCCAGGAGGGCTGGAGCTCCAGCATGTAGAAATCGTCCGAATCGTCCATGATCGTGAACTCGCCGGAAGGCACGAGTTCCGGGACAAAGCCGTAGTCGCAATAGGAGTTGACAGCGGGCATCGGGACCTCGGGCCGGATCGCCAGCATGAAAATCAGGTGGTAGCGGGCCAGGAGCGTGTTCCGGTCGACCTGCCAGTAGATCTGGTTATGGGTCGAGCAGGTGACGAAGTTCTGCGTCGCGGTCTTGGCGATGACCGTGGGATGGAGATGATCGAAGGTCAGCCGCACCATGTCGCGGGGCGACATCACGAGCGTTTCGGTGACCGGGTCAACAGCGTCCGCCAGCAAAGGAAGCGTGATCTCGGCCCGCGCGCGCAGCGACGGCGCCATCACGCAGCGATGGCCCTCGCGCAACTTGTCGACCATGCCCCGCAGCGAGCCGTCGGCCAGCACGAAGTCGGAGTTCATGAAAACGAACGTCGTCTCGGTCTGCGCCTCGCCGCTGTCCTGGATGCCGCGGGCGTAAGCCAGCGTCAGCGTCACCCCGTAATTCCCGGACGTGATGAGGTCGTCGATGAGCAGGTAGCGGACCGTGCAGAGCTCAGCCAGGCGGCCGAAAATCGGCATTTCGTCGAAGGTGGCGCGGCTCTCGCTGGTCGTCAGGATGAGAACCTCGAGATCGTTCTCGGCCGCCACGATAGGCAGGTTGCCGGGCGCGAGATAGGAGGGCAGCGATACCCTTGCAAATTCCTCGATGTAGCGCGCACCCCAGATGGCCGTGAGGAACTTGATCTTGATCTTGTCAGTCATCTCACAGCCTGCGTTCGAAACCCAGCAGCGGCGCTACGATCTGAGCCGGCTGCAAGCATCCCTGCCGATCTCCCGTCACGCAACGACGCTGCCCGATGGCGGTTGCATTCTTGACCGATCAACCCAACAATTCTGCGAAAGGTTCGCACGATCATCTTGGGCCAACCCGACAAATGCCATGCCCCGCCGAATATGCGCACTGGAATTCATGCCCGCCGACAGCGCGCATCTGACGGCAGGCCCTAACTCAGCGGCGACTCGGTTGCAAGCCGCAGGCCAAGCCTGAGCGCCCGGAAGACCTTGGCATCACCGCAATTGGCGTTTATGTGCACGACATCCGTCGCGCAGGCCCCTCTCGGTTGTGTGCTGCATCGTGAGCGCGGCCGTTCGATAGCGGCCAGCCGCAACCAGGCTCCTTATCACCAGGCCATTTCATCAGGCTGTCCGGCCGAGGCAGATGTGACGACACGAGATCTAAACAGCGAGGCCGAGATTCCGCGCGTTGTGCCGTCGCCGCGCCCGCTGCGCCTGAGCGCCATCATCCCCAACTACAATCACGGCGCCGTCATCGGGGAGGCGATCCGCGCACTCGCCGCACAGGTGCCCGCGCCTGACGAGATCGTCGTGGTCGATGACGCATCCCGTGACGACAGCCTCTCCGTGCTCGCTGAACTCGCGGCCGAATTCCCGACCCTTCGCGTCATCGCGTTGCCGGCCAACGGGGGGGCGATCGCGGCGCTCAATCGCGGCCTGCTGGAATCACGCGGCACCTATGTCTATTTCGGCGCCGCCGACGACGTGACGTGCCCCGGGCTTTTTGCTGCCATGTTCGGGATCCTGGCCGCCCATCCGCAGGCGGCCTTCGCCTGCTGCGAGGGCGCGGTTCAGGACCTCGACACCGGCGCGACCAGCCTCCGGCCACCCGTCCGGCCGGCTTATTCGGCCTGTTTCCTGAGCCCGGCGGCAGTGGCGGAACGCTTTCGCCGGATCGACAACTGGATCCTGACGGGGACCGCTGTCGTGCGCCGGGACCTGATGACCCAGAACGGAGGCTTCGACGGCACGTTCGGTGCCTTTGCCGATGCCTATGCGATGCGGCGGCTCGCCCTGCTCCATGGCTGCTGCTTCGCGCCCCATCTGGGCATGGTCTGGCGCATCAATTCCCAAGGCCTGTCCCGTCAGCAGGCGGGAGATCCCGTCGTCAGCCTCGCCACGCTGGAGACGGCTCTGGCTCACATGCGCGCCGACCCCGCCTTCCCGGCCTGGTACCCTGCCGTGTTTGCGCGGCGCTGGCGCTTCGGCGTGGGGCGGATCGCCGTCGCGTCAGAGCCGATGAACGCCGCGATCCTGATGCAGGTCAGCGCGCGCGGTGTCATCGGACGGACCGTGCTGCGCATCGCGACGACGATCGGCGGGCGGGCCGGTCGCCTGCTGGCGCTCGGCTGGCTGACGTTGCGGGAGCGCCCCACCTCCCTGACAGGGTTGATGAAGACATTCGTCAGCCGCCGGCGCGCCCATCGCATGATCGGGTGATGATCAGCCCCTGACCGGACTGGCCAAAGACGAGCGGCGCGCGGCCGGCCCCCTGATCCGCCCCGACGCCGCAGGGCCACGCTGAAGCAGGCCTTTCGGAACAAGCCGGCTCCCCTCGGGTTCATGGAGCGAGAGCCTCCCGGACGGGAACCCGTCGGCTCTCGGGAGCCTTGAGCATGTCCGACACCGCCGAACCCACCGACCCGCATCACGACTATCTGGCGGCGGTCCGGCGCCTGTCGGAGATGGCCGCGGCACCGCCAGGCACGGTCGACCAGCTGGAGTTCGACATGCTGCTGGCGGTCGTCGAAGCCTGGCGGCAACAGCATGCGGACGAGGCTGAGGGCACGCTGATGCCCGGCGCCTCGGACGGCTGAGTCGCAGCCGAGGACCTTGGCAGCTCACTGACCGTTCCCCGGCTGCGGCTGCCGGGCCGCTCCCCGCGGCGACATCCCAAGTCCCTCGCGACGGGCGGCAGGCCCGGGATGGGCGGCGGCCCAGGCCGCAGACGGATGACGCCGAACCGCAACGGTTCGTCTATATGCTGATCGGCAGTGACGATTCGAAATAGTGCGGAAGGCGACCGTGGATGGCGACCGGTTTGATGAAGCGGCTGGAAATGCAGCTTCGGATAGGCGCCCCACAGTGGGTGCGGACACTCTACAGGATCAGCCGCTCGTTGACGCCCGTCGCGCCGATCCATTCGCTGCCGCCGGAATTACTCGCGGACTGCCAGTTTCTTCCTTCGCGCCAGGACATTCTCAACCGGATTCCCCCCAACGGCAGGGTGGCCGAGCTGGGCGTCTACCGCGGCGACTTCAGCCGTGAAATCGTCTTCCGCAACTCGCCACGGGAACTCCATCTCATCGACATCGACGATTCTCATTTCATCACGCTGGGCCTCGAAGGCGAGACGATCTTCCGCCACAAGGGGCTGACCTACGACGTCATCGCCACGTTTCCGGATCAGTATTTCGACTGGATCTATATCGACGCCGACCATTCCTATGACGGGTGCCTCCGGGACGCCGTGGCTGCCGCGCCGAAACTCAAGCCCGGCGGCTATCTCGTCTTCAACGATTTCGCGCATATCGATCCCTGGCTCGGACGCTACGGCGTGTGCCGGGCGGTCGTCGAATTCGCCAGCACCCACAAATGGCCGGCGGCGTTCTTCTGCTACCATCCCGCAGGACTCTACGATCTGGCGCTCAAGCGCCCGACGGACGATGTCCAGCCCTAGCCCCGCGCGATCGATCCTGCGCGCCATCGCGCCGATCGCACGATCCTGACCCGGAGCGGCCGGGCTCTGCTCTCCACAGCCGACTCGCCAAATCCGCGGCCGCCGGTTATCCGCGGCTTGTCGCGGACGGGACCGCGCGGCAGCGGCGCAGTGAGGTGGGGCCAGATGACGGTGACAGTGACGAGGCCTCCGGCTGCGGACGCCATGGCCCCGATGGCGTTCTTCGATCGGGACGGGGTCCTCAACGAGGAGGTCGACTACGCCTTCCGGATCGACCAGATCGTCTGGGTGGAGGGCGCCTTCGCGGCCGTTCGCCGCCTGAACCGGCTCGGCTACCGGGTCGTGGTGGTCACCAACCAGTCAGGGGTCGGACGCGGCTACTACACCGAGGACGATGTGCGCTCGCTGCATGGGCAGATGAACCGGATCATGCTCGAGAACGGCGCCCGCATCGACGCCTTCTATTTTTCGCCGCATCATCCGGAGGCGGCGCTCGCCGCCTACCGGGCCGATCACGAGGATCGCAAGCCGCGCCCGGGCATGCTGCTCAAGGCGATGCGGGACTTCCCCACGGAGCGGGAACGGTCGTTCCTGGTCGGCGATCGCGATACCGACATTCAGGCCGCCGCGGCCGCGGGGGTGAGGGGCTTCCTGTTCGAGGGCGGCAACCTCGACGCCTTCATCGCCGGCCAGCTGGAGCGGCCCTGAAGGCGCGCGTCGGCGCTGCCGGCGGCGCGGCGGCGGCCTCGTTCTCCCCGAAGCGAGGCCGGCTCGCCCACCCTCACCGTTCCGCCGACGCCGCCCAGATGTTGACCCCGCCCTCGCCGGCGTGCCGGTCGATGAGGGCCAGTTCCTCGGCCGTGAAGTCGGGGCGTTTCAGGGCTGCGACGCAGTCCTCGACCTGCTCGGGGCGGCTCGCGCCGATCAGGGCCGAGGTCACGCGGCCGCCGCGCAGCACCCAGGCGATCGCCATCTGGGCGAGGCTCTGGCCGCGGCCGGCGGCGATCTCGTTCAGCGCCGCGATGCGCTTCAGATTGTCGTCGGAGAGGAAGCCGTCGCGGAAGGAGGGCGCCTTCCTGGCGGCGCGGCTGCCCTCGGGCACGCCACCGAGATATTTCGAGGTCAGCATGCCCTGGGCCAGGGGCGAGAACACGATCGAGCCGATGCCCTCCTGATCGAGCGTGTCGAGCAGGCCGTCCTCCTCGATCCAGCGGTTGATCATCGAATAGCTCGGCTGGTGGATCAGGCAGGGCGTGCCGAGGCTGCGCAGGATCGCGGCTGCCTCGCGCGTGCGCCGGGCGTTGTAGGAGGACAGCCCGACATAGAGCGCCTTGCCCTGGCGCACCGCCGAGTCGAGCGCGCCCATCGTCTCCTCGAGCGGCGTCTCGGGATCGAAGCGGTGCGAATAGAAGATGTCGACATAGTCGAGCTTCATCCGCTTCAGGCTCTGGTCGAGGCTGGAGAGCAGATATTTGCGGCTGCCCCATTCGCCATAGGGGCCCGGCCACATGCGGTAGCCGGCCTTGGTCGAGATCACCAGCTCGTCGCGGTGACCGGCGAAATCGCGCCGCAGGATCTCCCCGAACGCCGTCTCGGCCGAGCCCGGCGGCGGCCCGTAATTGTTGGCGAGATCGAAATGGGTGATGCCGAGATCGAAGGCGGTGCGGCAGATCCGTCGGCCGAGATCGGGCGCGGTGGTCTCGCCGAAATTGTGCCAGAGACCGAGCGACAGGGCGGGAAGCTTGAGGCCGCTCTTGCCGCAGCGGTTGTAGGTCATCTGGTCGTAGCGGGTTTCGCTGGGCATCGGCCTCTTCCCTCCCGATTCGGCATGCTGCGGGCAGGTTAGCGCGTTGCCGTGCCGGTGGCAGCCGCCATCGGCCCCCGGCCGCGTGCAGGCGGGGCTCTTGTGCGGCCGGCCCATTCATGCTGACCACGGGCGGCCCGGCCCGCGGCCGGCTTCCCTCCAGCCCGGAGCACGCCATGCCCGCCCCCGGCGTTCGCGGAATCGGCATCACGGCCGGTCAACCCGCCAGCGATCTCTCAGACCTGCCCGCGCTGCTCGACAAGGCCGAGCGGCTCGGCGTCGACACGGTCGAACTGCCGACCTGCGCGATGGACCTCATCATCGGCGGGCGAATCCGTCGGCCGCATCTCGAGCGCCTGAAGCAGGCCTGCGCCGGCCGCTCGCTCGGCTACAGCGTGCATGGTCCGCTCGCGATCAACCTCTTCGACGATCCCGTCCGGCTGCCGCGCCATTTTGACGTGCTGAGGGCCTCGCTGGAGATCGCGGGCGAGCTTGGCGCGCTCCATTACGTCATGCATTCCGGCGTCATGCCGCTGCAGCCCGACGAGGTGATCGAGGCGGCCTATGGACGCCAGCGCGAATGGCTCGCCCGCGCCGGCGACGTGGCGCGCGATTGCGGCGTGCTGCTCTGCGTCGAGACGATGTTCGACTACCAGCCCGGCCGGCTGCATGCGTCGCTGCCCTCGCGGCTGGCGCGCGAGATCGCCGCCATCGGCCATGCCCATGTCTGGGCGACGCTCGATTTCAGCCATGCCTTCCTGCGGCTGGGCTCCGTCGGCGGCGACTATCTGGCGGAGGTCGCGGCGCTGGCGCCCTTCGCCAGACATCTGCACCTGCACGATTCCTTCGGGCGGCCCGACGCCTTCGAGACGGTGTTCCCGAGCGAGAAATTCGCCTTCGGCCATGGCGACATCCACCTGCCGGTCGGCTGGGGCGCCATTCCCTGGGAGGCGGTGATGGAGCGCTGCGTCTTCCCCGACGGTGTACTGTTCAACATCGAGCTCAATCCGCGGCTCTGGTACGCCGTCGACGAGTGCCTCGCGACCACGCGGGCGCTCGCCGGACGCGCGAGGACAGCGCCGGGCAACCGCCCGGCCTGAAGCCTCAGAAGGCGACGCCGTGGCGGGACAGCTCCGCCCGCAGGTCGATCGGCTCGACGAAATGGACGCCCTTCATGCCGAGCTGGCGGGCGGTCTCGATGTTGCGGGCGCTGTCGTCGACGAAGATGCAGTCCGCGGGGGCGAGATCGTAGCGCTCCAGCAGGATGCGGTAGATCGCCGGGTCGGGCTTGATGACGCGTTCATGCGCGGAGACGACGACGCCGTCGAAGCTCTGCAGGAAGGGGAAGCGGACCAGGCACTCGGCCCATTTCTCGCGCGAGAAATTGGTGATGGCGTAGACCTTGTCGCCGCGCCCCTTCAGCTCCTCCAGCACGGACACGCTGTCCTCGATCAGGCCGGGCACGGCCTCGTGCCAGCGCTCGTCATAGGCCCGAATCTGGGCTTCCCATTCCGGATGGCTGGCGACGAGCAGGGCGACGCCCTCCTCCCAGCTGCGGCCGCGATCCTGCTCGAGATTCCAGGCGGCGGTGCAGACATTCTGCAGGAACCAGGTGCGCTTCTCGTCATCGGGAATCATCTCGCGATAGACCCGGAACGGGTCCCAGCGGATCAGGACATTGCCGACATCGAAGACGACGGTGGGCATGATGGGCTTCCATGAGCGTGTGGCGTTCACGGGCTTGTGTGCGCCTGCGTGAGACAAATGCCCGAACTCTCGCGTATCGCAAGCAGCCGCTGCACGATTTGGAGGGCACGATGACGCAATGGTTGCCATGGCTGGACCGGCAGGGGCGCCTGTCGGGCCTGCGGCTGGGCGTCTTCCTGCTGGTGCTGGTGCCGGCCGCGATCCTCGCTTTTGAGGCCTGGACAGGGCAGCTCGGCTCGAAGCCCTGGACGCGGGCGGTCCACGACACCGGCACCTGGTCGGTGCGTCTGCTGCTGGTGACGCTGGCGATCTCGCCGCTGCGGCGCATCCTCGACTGGAGCAAGCTCATCGGCGTGCGCCGGATGCTCGGGCTCTCGGTGCTGGCCTATGCGAGCGCGCATCTGGCGCTCTACTGCATCGATCTCGCCTTCGACTGGGGCCTGATCGTCTCCGAGATCGTCAAGCGCTTCTATCTGCTCGTCGGCATCACCGCGCTGGCGGGGCTCGTCGCGCTGGGGGCGACCTCGACCGACGGCATGATCCGGCGGCTGGGCACGCGGCGCTGGCAGACGCTGCACAATCTCGTCCATCCGATCATGCTGCTCGCCCTGCTGCATTTCGCCCTGCAGTCCAAGATCGACGTGACGCAGCCGGCGCTGATGATCGGGCTCTTTGCCCTGCTGATCGTCTATCGCGGACTGGACCGGCTCAAGGTGGCGCCGACGACCCCGGTTCTCGTCGCGGCCGCCCTGGCGACGGGGCTCGCGACGGCGCTGTGCGAGACCGCCTGGTATGCCTTCGCCACGGGAGCCTCGGCCTGGCTCGTCTTCCAGGCCAATGCCGATGTCGTGGTCTATCAGGATCTCGCCGCCTTGCGGCCGGGCCACTGGGTCGCGCTCGCCGGGCTGGCCGTCGCGCTCTGCGGGGCCTTCCGCCGCCGCGGCAACCGGCCGGAGCGCCGCGGCCGGGCGGGCACGCCGGCGGGCGCGGTGTCCTGACGCAAGCCGGCCCCGCGCGCAATCGCGGTTGGCAGGCCGGGGACGAGGCTCTAACCCTATGGGATGCCTGACGATACCCAAGCTCAGCCGACAGCCGACGTAGCGCGCGCCGAGCTCGCGGCCGAGGGCGTCGCCCCGGATCCGGGGCGCAATTCGCCCTTCGTGCCACTGCGCCAGCCGATCTTCCGGGCGGTGTGGTTCGCCAGCCTCGCCTCGAATTTCGGCGGGCTCGTCCAGATGGTCGGCGCCTCCTGGATGATGACGGCGATCGCCGATTCGCCGGACATGGTCGCCCTCGTGCAGGCCTCGACGACCCTGCCGGTGATGCTGTTCTCGCTCGCCGCCGGCGCGATCTCCGACAATTACGACCGCCGGCGCATCATGCTGACGGCGCAGGGCTTCATGCTCCTCGTCTCGATCCTGCTCGCGGTCTTCGCCTGGTTCGAGCTGATGACCCCCTGGCTCCTGCTCGGCTTCACCTTCCTGATCGGCTGCGGCACGGCGCTGAACAACCCGGCCTGGCAATCCTCGGTCGGGGACATGGTGCCACGCCGCGACGTGCCGGCCGCGGTGACGCTGAACAGCGTCGCCTTCAACATCGCGCGCAGCGTCGGCCCGGCCATCGGCGGCGCCATCGTCGCGGCGGCGGGCGCGGTCGCCGCCT
This sequence comes from Bosea sp. RAC05, assembly GCF_001713455.1. Taxonomy (NCBI): domain Bacteria; kingdom Pseudomonadati; phylum Pseudomonadota; class Alphaproteobacteria; order Hyphomicrobiales; family Alloboseaceae; genus Allobosea; species Allobosea sp. RAC05. Next base: position 654,927 of record NZ_CP016464.1, on the reverse strand, counting down.
TCGTCCTCAACGCCTTCAGCTATGTCGCGCTGATCACGGTGCTGGCGCGCTGGCGGCCCCCCAAGGTGGAGCGCGTGCTGCCGCGCGAGACCCTGCTGATCGCGATGGGGGCCGGCGTGCGCTATGTCGCGATGTCGCCCAATATCCGCAGCGTCATCCTGCGCTCCTTCGCCTTCGGCTTCGGCGGCATCGTGGCGCTCGCGCTGCTGCCGCTGATCGCGCGCGACCTGGTCAAGGGCGGCCCGATCGTGTTCGGCGTCCTGCTCGGCGCCTTCGGAGCCGGCGCGGTGGTCGGGGCCTTCCTGAGCGCGAGGCTTCGGCGGAAGCTGACCACCGAGGCACTGGTGCGGGCGACCTTCGCCGCCTACGCGGCGTCCGCTGCGCTGCTGGGCGTCAGCACGACGATGTGGCTGACCATGCCGGCGCTGGCCGTGGCAGGCGCCTGCTGGGTGATGACGCTGTCCACCTTCAACGCCACGGTCCAGCTCTCGGCGCCACGCTGGGTCGTGGGCCGCGCCCTGGCGATCTACCAGATGGCGGCCTTCGGCGGCATGGCGGCGGGCAGCTGGGTCTGGGGCCAGGCCGTGGTGCATTTCGGCGCGGAGCAGGCGCTCATCATCTCGGCCTTCGCGCTGCTGGCCGGGGCCGCGCTGGGCTTCCGCTACCAGCTTCCGCCACTCGAGGCGCTCAATCTCGATCCGCTCAGCCGCTGGCGCGAGCCGAAGGTCGCTGTCGGCATCGAGCCGCGCAGCGGGCCGGTGATCGTGACGATCGAATGGCTGATCCGCGAGGAGGACGTCGTCGAGTTCCTCAAGGCGATGGCGGAGCGGCGCCGCATCCGTCGCCGCGACGGGGCGCGGCACTGGACATTGCTGCGCGACCTGACCGATCCGGAGCTCTGGGTCGAGCGCTACGACACCCCGACCTGGGTGGAGTATGTGCGCCAGGCCCAGCGCATCACCCAGGCCGACGCCGAGATCGCCGACCGGGTGCGGGCCCTGCACAAGGGACCGAATCCGCCGGTCGTCCACCGCATGATCGAACGTGAAACGGCGACGCTGCCGCGCGGCCTGCCGCCGCAGCAGAGCCGGGATGACGGGCCGGGGCATCCAGGCTGACGCGCGCGGCTAGCTCCGAGGCCAGAGCCCATCCGGCAAGCGCTCGGGATCATAGCGGCCCGGCCGTGACCAGAAAGCGAGGTTGAGGAAACCGGCGGCCAGCAATGCGCCGGGGATGCCGGGCCAGATCGCCTGGCCGATCGGGACCTGTCCGACGAGCGCCAGCAGCAGGAGCCCGAAAGCGGGAACCGCGATCACCACGGCGCCGATCGTGATCACGAGGTGCCTGACCGGCGAAAAGCCGCGGCGAAAGACGATGCGGGCCCTGTCCTGCGGCGAGAGGCGGCGGTGCAAATCCGTGACGAAGGCGACGAAGGTGCGGCCTCGTCCCTTGGCAATCTGGCCGTCGAGCGTGGAGGAATGCACGATCAGGGGCCAGCCTTTGATGAAGTCGAGCTGGATCAGCGCGGAGAGGTGCGGGGCCGGCGAGAACAGCTGAATCCGGACCGCCTTCAGCCCAGAATAAGGGCGCAAGCCAGACCGACCTTCGAGCGCATAGTCGATGCCTTCGTCGGTCAAGCGGAGTGTCGCGTTGGAGCGCTTCGCGAACCGGCCCGGTTGCCCGATGCAGAGATCGTAGAGCGCCTCGTCTGGAGCAGCCGGCCCAGGTCCCATCCCGACAGCGTGCTGCACGCGGGCAGCGGCCGCAAGTCCTCCCGTGCGACGTTCGTCAGCCGTGGATCCAGAGCCCGGCGAGTCCGAACAGCCCGACGATGATCCGCCACCAGGCGAAGGGGGCGAAGCCGCGCTTCGAGACGAAGTCGAGGAAGCTGCGCACCACGACCAGGGCCGCGACGAAGGCCGCGACGAACCCGACCGCAATCAGCGTGACGTCGTCGACCGTCAGCGTCTTGTAGTTCTTGAGCAGGTCGTAGGCGAAAGCGCCCGCCATGGTCGGCATCGCCAGGAAGAAGGAGAACTCCGCCGCGGCGCGCTTGCTGGCGCCGAGCAGCATGGCGCCGACGATGGTCGAGCCCGAGCGGGAGACGCCGGGCACCATCGCCAAACACTGGATCAGCCCGATCTTCAGATACATCGCCAGCGGGAAGGTGGTGGCGTCCTGATGCTTCTCCTCCAGCTCCAGATCATCGACCACGAGCAGGATCAGGCCGCCGGCGATCAGCGTGCAGCAGACGATGACCGGGTTGAACAGCACACTCTTGATGAAGCCGTGCAGCAGGGCGCCGATCAGCGCGGCCGGCAGGAAGGCGACGAGCACGCCGAGCACGAAGCGCCGGGCGGCCGGGTCGCTCGGGATACGCAGCGCGATGTCGAGCAGGCGGCGGAAATAGACCAGCGTGATGGCGAGGATGGCGCCGAGCTGGACCAGGACCTCGAAGGATTTCCCGTTCGATTCGAAGCCGAGGAAATGGCCCAGCAGCAGCAGGTGGCCGGTAGAGGAGACCGGCAGGAACTCGGTGAGCCCTTCGACGATGCCGAGGATGAGCGCCTCGAACAGGTTTTCCATGGCGGCTCGTCCTCGTCGGTCCCGGGCAATGCGGGGCAATCGTCCTGCCCCGCATCGATAGGCTCAGCTCTTTGCGAATTGGTTACCAAAATCCCAACCCGAACGCGGCATTTCGCAGCCAATGCCGCCAAGCGGGTTGTGAGCCTCACCGGGCGGCTTTATAGCGGCGCGCTGCGCCTCTGCGGACGCGATTGTGTCTTGCGGCCCTGCTTCGGCCCCACCTGCCTGTTTCATGAGTGCCATGGCGACCCTTCATCATTACCCGCTATGCCCGCATTCGCGCTTCATCCGCCTGGTGCTCGGCGAGTTCGGCCTCGAGGCGAACCTGGTCGAGGAGCGCGTCTGGGAGCGGCGGCGCGACTTCCTGGAGATGAACCCCGCGGGCACGACGCCGGTGTTCCGCGAGGACACCGGCCTCACCGTGCCCGGCGCCGGCCCGATCGCCGAATATCTCGATGAGACGCGGGGGCTGGCCCTGGCCGAACGGCGGCTGCTGCCGGAAGGCCCGGGCCCGCGCGTCGAGGTGCGCCGCCTGCTGGACTGGTTCTCGATCAAGTTCAACGACGAGATCACCGCGCCGCTGGTGCTGGAAAAGGTGATGAAGCGCTTCATGGCGCGCGAGGAGGGCGGCGGCCCGCCCGAGATGGGCGCGATCCGCGCCGCGCGCGCCAATGTGCGCTATCATTTGCGCTACATCGCCTGGCTGACGGCCAAGCGGAACTGGCTGGCCGGCTCCGAGCTGAGCTATGCCGATCTCGCCGCCGCGGCGCATCTCTCCTGCGTCGATTATCTCGGCGACGTGCCCTGGGACGAGGATGAAGCGGCGCGCGCATGGTATGCGAGGATCAAGTCGAGGCCGAGCTTCCGGCCGCTGCTGAGCGACCGGGTGCCGGGCATGGCGCCGAGCGCTCATTACGACGACCTCGACTTCTGAAGCCCGAGCGCCTCAAGCAGGCGGTCGTCGCCCGCGCGCTGGCGGAAGGGTTTTCCGTCGCTCGCGTGGCTGGCGCCGACTCGATCCCCGAGGCGCCCGGCCGGCTCGCCGCCTGGCTGGAGCAGGGCCACCAAGGCGAGATGGCCTGGATGGAGGAGCGCACGGACCAGCGCGCCGCACCACGCCGGCTCTGGAGCGAGGCCCGGTCGGTTGTGATGCTGGGCATGAGCTATGCCCCCGAGGGCGATCCGCTGGCGGTGCTCGACCATCCCGACCAGGCCGCCATCTCGCTCTATGCGCGCCGGCGCGATTATCACGACGTGATCAAGGGCAAGCTCAAGAGCGTCGCCGGCTTGCTCGCCGCCCAGGGCGGGGCCGACGTCAAGGTCTTCGTCGACACTGCGCCGGTGATGGAAAAGCCGTTGGCGCAGGCGGCAGGGCTCGGCTGGCAGGGCAAGCACACCGTTCTGGTCTCGCGCGAACACGGCTCCTGGCTGTTCCTCGGCGCGATCTACACCACCGCCGAGCTGCCCGTGGACGCGCCCGAGACCGACCATTGCGGATCCTGCCGGCGCTGCCTCGACATCTGCCCGACCGACGCCTTCCCCGCGCCCTACCAGCTCGATTCGCGCCGCTGCATCGCCTATCTGACGATCGAGCATCCCGGCCATATCGATCCCGCCCTGCGGCCGGGCATCGGCAACCGCGTCTTCGGCTGCGACGACTGCCTCGCCGTCTGCCCCTGGAACAAGTTCGCGCAGGCGGCGCGCGAAACCAGGCTTTCGCTGCGCGACGAGCTCGATGCGCTGCCGCTGGCCGACCTCGCCGGTCTCGACGACGCGGCGTTTCGTGCGCTCTTCGCCGGCACGCCGGTGAAGCGCACCGGACGCGACCGCTTCATCCGCAATGTCCTGATAGCGATCGGCAACAGCGGCCGACCAGACCTCGCGGCGAGCGCCTTGGCACTGTTGGCCGACCCCTCGCCGCTCGTGCGGGCGATGGCCGCCTGGGCACTGATCCGGCTCGATCCGCCGCAGGCCCGCTCACTTGCCGGCAAGGCGCTCGCCATGGAAAAGGACGAGGAGGTGCGCCGCGAATGGCTGGCGCTCCCGCATGCTACGGATGCCGCCTCATGAAGCTCCTGATCCTCGGCGTCGGCTATTCCGCCGGCTTCTTCGCCCGCGCGGCGCTGGCGCGCGGCTGGGAGGTGACCGGCACGGTGCGCACGGCGGAGAAGGCGGCGCGGCTGAGCGGCGAGGGTATCCGCACCCTCGTCTTCGATGGCTTCGCGGTCTCCGCGCCGCTGGCAGCGGCGGTCGCCGAGGCCGAGGCCGTGCTGGTCTCGGTGCAGCCGGGCGAGGGCGGCGATCCGGCCTTCCAAAGGCTCGGTCCGGCCCTGGAAGCGGCGCCCGCCTTGCGCTGGATCGGCTATCTCTCGACCATCGGCGTCTATGGCGACCATGGCGGTGCCTGGATCGACGAGGCGACCGCGCCGCGGCCGAGCTTCCGTTCGCAGCTGCGCCTGCAGATCGAGCGCGACTGGCTGGCGCTGGGCGAGCGGACCGGCAAGGCCGTGCAGATCTTCCGGCTCTCGGGCATCTATGGGCCCGGCCGCAATCCGATCGTGAAGCTGCGAACCGGCACCGCGACGCGGCTGGTCAAGCCCGGGCAGGTGTTCAACCGCATCCATGTCGACGACATCGCGGGCGTGCTGATGGCCTCGATCGCGGCCCCGCGTCCCGGCGCGGTCTACAACGTCACCGACGACGAGCCGGCGCCGCCGCAGGACGTGGTGGTCCATGCCGCGACGCTGGCGGGGCTGACGCCACCGCCCGAGACGCCGTTCGATCCGGCAAAGCTCTCCCCCATGGCGGCGAGCTTCTATGGCGAGAACAAGCGTGTCTCGAATGCGCTGGTGAAGCGCGAGTTCAACTACGCCTTCCGCTACCCGACCTATCGCGAGGCGCTGCCGGTGCTGCTGGCCGGCGGGGACTGAGCCCCTGCCGCATGCTCACGCCGCGTAGCGCTGCCCTTCATCGCCATAATAGGCGACGTAGCGCTGGTCGATCGCCGCGACGGGGAGGATCACCAGGACGTCTGTGGTGCCGAACTGGCGGTCGACCACGGCCCCCGTGCCGAAGCGGGCGCCGAGCCGCAGATAGCCCTTGATCAGCGGGGGCATCTGCTTCAGCGCGAGCTTCGCATCGACCATCTGTGCCGGCAAAAGATCCATCTCGACCCGCTGCTTGCCATGGGCCGTCGCGCTCCATTCGCCGGCGGAGCGGGCGTGATGGTGCAGGAAGCTGAGCGGCAGGGCGAGGGCCTGCGGATCGGTGCCATCGAAGCTCGCGCAGCCGAACATCGCGTCGATCCGGTGGTGGCGAACATAGGCCCAGATGCCGTGCCAGAGCAGCTCGACGGTCTTTTTGCTGCGGTAGGGCTCGAGCACGCAGGATCGGCCGAGCTCGAGGAAGCGCTTGCCCGGATGACGCGCCAGCAGCGGGGAGAGATCGAACTCGCCCTGGGTGTAGAAGCCACCCAGCCGCTCGGCGGCGCCCTGCCGCATCAGCCTGTAGGTTCCGACGATCTTCGGCTTCACGCCGCCGAAGCGGCCGCGCGCGGCGTGGTCGATGACCAGCAGATGGTCGCAAGCCGCGTCGAAACGGTCGGCATCGCGACGGAACATGCGGGACACGGCATCGGGCCGCGCCGACATCTCCTGGTAGAACACACGGTAGCGCAGGCGCTGGGCCCGCCAGATCTCGGCCGGCCCACGGGCCAGCCTGACCTCGAGGGAACCGCTGCGGCCGAGACTTCCCGCCAACGGGTCTGGCGTCGCGGGCTGACGCCCGAAGCGACGAATTTTCTCGCTGCCGATGAGCCGAAGGGGGGAGAGACGGGAGAAGAGCAGGCCGCCGGCGGGCCCATGGCGAGCCGGCTCAGCCTGTTGCGCGTGGAGCTCGGGTGCCATCGCTCGCCTTGTCTCCCAGGTCGCAGGTTTCTGCAACATTGCAGAAATGCACCATGGTTCTGACAATCTCGCGACAGAACTGCGGCATGCCGATGACGAACGGTCAGGCCGAGCGCTCGATCGGCTGCGGCACGGCGACGCGATCGAGCCAGCGCTGCAGGGCGGCGCGGTCGAGGGGCTTAGCCAGGCAATCATCCATGCCTGCGGCCAGCGCGGCTGCCCTGTCCCCCTCCGCGACATTGGCGCTGACGGCGATCATGGGGAGCGGCGGGAGGTGGGAGCGCGCCTGTTCGAGCTCGCGGACGGCGCGAGCCACGGCGAGCCCGTCGAGCTCCGGCATGCGGATATCGAGGAGGACGAGATCGAAGGAGGGTCCCGTCCCGTTAAAGCCTTCGGCGACAGCGGCCAGGGCGCGGCGCCCGTCGCGGGCCCAGATCGCCGCGCAGCCGAAACGCTCCAGCGTGCGTGTCGCCAGCAGGGCGTTGATCTCGTTGTCCTCCGCGACCAGCACGGTCAGGCGCGGGCGCAGGATCGAGGACTGGATGTCCCCTTGCGTCTCGACCGGCGCGACACTCGCCGGGCGTGGCGACAGGCGCTGATAGAGCGAGCGGGCCCGGACGGGCTTGACCAGGAAGCCGGTGAAGCCGGCTTCGCGGGGCGAGCCGAACTGGCGCCGCTCCAGCGGCGAGAGCATGATAAGGCTTTCGCGAACCCCGGCCAGGCGGGCCGCATGAGCGAGGGCGACGGCGCCATCCCGGCCGATGTCCTGATCGATGAGGACCGCGTCATAGCCGGCGTCCGAACGCAGCAGGGCCTGCGCCTGCGCCGTATCGACCGCCTGCGTGGCGCTGCCGCCGGCCGCCGCGATCGATTCGCGCAGGAAGTCCGCGCCGAACGGGGCCGCCGAGACGACGAGGACGTGCTTGCCGTGCCACTCCGGCAGGGCCGGCGGTGTCGATTCGGCGGCAACCGTCAGAGGCAGCCGGACGCGAAAGACCGAACCTCCGCCGCCACGGCTCTCGACCCAGACCGAGCCCTCCATCAGCCCGACGAGGCGACGCACGATGGCGAGCCCCAGGCCGGTGCCTTCGTGACGCCGCGCCGAGGAATCGTCGGCCTGCTCGAATTCCTCGAAGATCGCCTGGCGGCGGTCCTCGGGAACGCCCGGACCGGTATCGGCGACCTCGATCTCGACCGTGTCGCCCTCGCGGGCGATCCGGATGCCGACGCCGCCGCGATCGGTGAACTTGATCGCATTGCCGACGAGATTGAGCAGGACCTGGCGCAGGCGATCGCGGTCGCCGACAAATTGGGTCGGCATGTCCGGGGACAGATGCGCCGCCAACTCGATGCCCTTGGCCTGGGCGCGTGGCGCCATCAGTTCCGAGACGGTCTCCAGCAACAGGCCGAGATCGAAGCGGTCCTGCGCGAGGTCGAGCTTGCCGGCCTCGACCTTGGCGAAGTCGAGAATGTCGTCGACGAGCCCGAGCAACGCCTCGCCGGAGGTGCGTAGTGCGCGGACATAGGTCGCCTGCTCGGGGTCGAGCCCGGTGTCGCCGAGCAGATCGGCCATGCCGAGGATGCCGTTGAGCGGCGTCCGGAATTCGTGGCTGACGGTGGCGAGGAAGCGCGACTTGGCCTCGTTGGCGCTCTCGGCGCGGGCCCTGGCCTCGACCAGTTCCTGCTCGGCGGCGATTCGGGCGGTGATGTCGCGGCCGACCCGCTGCAGCACGCTCTGGCCGAGCGCGACGGGCACGACCGTCTCGACCCAGGAGATCCAGCGTTCGCCCTCCGGCGTCGCCACGCATTCGTCGAAGACGCGCGCTCCGCCCTCCAGCGCCAAGGCGGGCCGGCAGGCGATGCACTGAGGCTGTGCGACCGAGCCGACGACCTGCGTCTCGTCGAGCCCGAGCAGGGCGGCATAGGCCGCATTGGCATAGACGACCCGGGCGCCGTCGCGCCGGACGATCAGGTCGCCCTGCGCCTCGATCAGGCTGCGGTAATGCTCCTCGCTGTCGGCGAGAACCCAGAGGCGGTCGTTCAGCGCCTCGACGTCTCCAGCCAGTTCGGCCGCCTGACGGACGATCCGGTCGCGCTGACGCAGCAGCATCAGCGTGGCGCCGCCCGCAAACAGCGCGAGCACGATCACCGCGAGAGCGGCCCATGTCATGGCGAGAGGTCCCATGGCAACCACCCTAGCGAAGGCGCGTTGAAGAACCGTTGGGAACAACGACAAATCAGAGGGATCGCGGAGGGGAATTCGTTAACCTTCGCAGGGACCTGCGCGGGCCGATGGTCAGGCCGCCTGCGCGACCTGGTCGCCCCGCGCCCGATAGGACAGGGCTTCGGCGAGATGAATCCGGCCGACCTTCGTGTCCCCGTCGAGGTCGGCCAGGGTGCGCGCGACCTTGAGGACGCGATGATAGGCCCGTGCGGTCAGGCGCATGGCGTCAGCCGCCTCGCGCAGCAGGGCGAGCCCCGCATTGTCGGGCCGGGCGATCTCGTCGAGCACCGGCACCGGACAGCCCGCATTGGTGCTGATCCCGCTCAGCCCGAGCGCCTCGAAGCGGGCCGTCTGAAGGCGCCGCGCCGCGGCCACGCGGGCCGCGACCTCCGAGGAGCCCTCGCTCGCCGCCGGCAGAATGAGGTCGGCGGCGGTCACGGCCGGCACGTCGATGGCGATGTCGATGCGATCCAGCATCGGGCCGGAGATGCGGCTCTGGTACTGCGCCATGCAGCGCTCGTTCTGCTGGCGCCGGCAGGCGAAACCGGGCTCCGTCGCCTTGCCGCAGCGGCAGGGGTTCATCGCGGCGACGAGCTGGAAACGCGCCGGATAGACGACGCGGTGATTGGCGCGCGAGATCAAAACGTCGCCGGTCTCCATCGGCTGGCGCAGCGCATCCAGCGCCTGCGCCTGGAACTCCGGCAGTTCGTCGAGGAAGAGCACGCCGTGATGGGCGAGCGAGACCTCGCCGGGCTTCGCCTGCAGCCCGCCGCCGACGAGCGCCGCCATCGAGGCGGAATGATGCGGCGCCCGGAAAGGCCGCCGGTCCGTCAGCGCGCCGTCGGCGAGATGGCCCGCGACGGACAGGACCATCGAGACCTCCAGCAGTTCGCGCGGGCTGAGCGGGGGCAGGATCGAGGGCAGCCGGCTCGCCAGCATCGATTTCCCGGCTCCCGGAGGACCGTTCATCAGCAGGTTGTGACCGCCGGCGGCGGCGATTTCGAGCACGCGCTTGGCGCTCTCCTGGCCCTTGATGTCGGCAAGGTCCGGCAGCGGGCCGGAGGCGCGCGCGACCGCGGGCTCCGGCCGCGCCATCACCTGCGTGCCCTTGAAATGGTTGGCGAGCTGGATCAGCGAGCGCGGCGCCAGGATGTCGATGTCGGCGGCCGCCCAGGCGGCTTCGGGCCCCGAGGGAAAGGGGCAGATCAGGCCCTGCCCCCGGCCATAGGCGGCGATGGCGGCCGGCAGCACGCCGGCGACCGCCGTGATCGAGCCGTCGAGCGCGAGTTCGCCGAGCACGGTGTAACCCGCCAGGGCATCGGCAGGGATCGCGCCGATCGCCGCCATCACGGCGAGCGCGATCGGGAGATCGTAATGGCTGCCCTCCTTGGGGAGGTCGGCCGGGGCGAGATTGACGGTGATGCGTTTGGCCGGCAGCGCCAGGCCCGAGGCGATCAGCGCGGCGCGCACCCGCTCCTTGCTCTCGCCCACCGCCTTGTCGGGCAGGCCGACCAGGATGAAATTGACGCCGCCGGGCGTGACCTGGACCTGGACATCGACGGCGCGCGCCTCGATGCCCTCGAACGCCACCGTCGCGACCCGCGTCACCATCAGCGCCACCCCATGACCCGCGAGGAGGCTAGCGGAGCTTGGCGCTCCGCGCAAGAACAGATCAAGAACTCAGGCCAGTGCGGCGGCGGCCCTCCGCGCCACCACCTGCCGCACCAGGACGGGGGCGGCGATGACGAGGCCGGCCAGCACGCTGGTCGGCGTGGCCAGGATCATCGGCAGGGCGGCGAGCGCGATCAGGAGGCGCTCCCACATCGCCAGGGGTGCCAGGAACCAGCCCGCGAAGGCCGCGGAGAGGAAGGTGATGCTGGCGATGCAGGCGGCGGTCGAGCCGAAGAGCTCGGTCCAGGTGAAGCCCGGCACCATGATCAGCATCGAGGGCGAGAACACGAAGACGAAGGGCACCAGCACCTTGCCGAGCGCGAGCCGGAAGGCGGTGTTGCCGGTCTTGAAGGGGTCGGCCCCGGCCATGCTCGCCCCGGCATAGGCGGCAATCGCCACCGGCGGCGTGATGTCGGCCAGCACGCCGTAATAGAACACGAAGAAATGCGCCACGAGCGGGTTGACCCCGAGCATGCCGAGCGCCGGCGCCGCGACCGTGACCATGATGATGTAGTTGGCCGTCGTCGGCACGCCGCAGCCGAGCAGGATGCAAACCAGGCCCGTCAGCAGCAGCGTGAAGAACAGCGTCGCGCTCTTCAGGTCGAAGGGGAAGAACGGGATCAACCCGGAGATGCCCCTCGCCCACTGGTCGGCGAGCGAGGTCACGATCCAGGAGATCTTGAAGCCGACGCCGGTCAGCGTGACCACGCCGACGATGATGCCGACGGTTGCGGCGGCCGCGCCGACGCCGATGGCGTATTTCGCGCCGAGGATGAAGGCGTCGATCATGTCGTCGACGCGCTTGCGGCCTTCCGTCGACTTCATCAGCACGCCATGGGCCATGACCAGGAAGGCGGCCGCCGTGAAGGCGAGGTTGACGCCGGGCACGCGCAGGAACTCGGTCGGCGCGGCCAGGCCGATCGCCAGCGCAAAGACCAGCGCCGAGGCGGCGCGGTGATGCGCGAGGCCGACGAGCATGCAGCCGGTGATGCCCCAGAAGGCGGCGAGATAGGGCGTGTAGCCGGTGAACAGCACCATGATCAGGGCAAAGAGCGGCGCGATCGTCGGCCAGTCGCGGGCGAAGACCTCCGAGAGCTTCGGCGCGTCGGCATCGGTCATGCCGCCCATGCCGGAGCGCTTCGCCTCGAAATGCACCTGCATCAGCACGCCGTAAAAATGCATGAAGGCCGGGATGATCGCGGCGATGATGATGGTGGCGTAGGGCAGGTTGAGGAACTCGACCATGAGGAAGGCGGCCGCCCCCATGATCGGCGGGGTGATCTGGCCGCCGGTCGCGGCGGTCGATTCCACGGCCGCCGCAAAGTGGCGGCGATAGCCGAGGCGGATCATCATCGGGATGGTCAGCGAGCCGACGGTCACGGTGTTGGCGACCGAGGAGCCCGAGATCATGCCAAACAGCGCCGAGCCGAAGATCGAGACCTTGGCCGGTCCGCCGGCATAACGCCCGGCGACGGCCGCCGCGACCCCGAGGAAGAGCCGCCCCAGACCAATGCGGGTCGCCAGCACGCCAAACAGCACGAAGTGGAAGACGTAAGTGGCGACGACGCCGAGGGCGACGCCATAGACGCCCTGGCTGGTCAGGTAGAGGTGGTTGACGAGGTTCGACCAGGTCGCACCCGGATGCAGGAAGATGCCGGGAAACCAGTTGCCGAAGATCGCATAGGTCATCGCGAAGAGCGCGATCAGCGGCAGGCCCCAGCCGATGGCGCGGCGCGTCGCCTCGATCATCAGGATGATCGTGATCGACCCCATCACCACGTCGAGCGTCGAGGGGTTGCCGATCCGGAAGACCATGTCCTCGAAGATCCAGGGGACATAGAGGCTGGAAACCGCGACGGCGAGCGCGAAGACCCAGTCATAGAGCGGCACGCCGCCGGGGCTCCACAGCGACGAGGCGTGAACCGTGCGGCCCTGGCTCTTGCGGGCCGAGAAGACCAGGAAGATCAGCCCGAGAACGAAGGCGAGGTGAATGCCGCGATGCGTCGTCTCGCGCAGCAGCCCGAAGCCGGCGGTGTAGTAATGGAAGGCCGAGAGCGCGAGCAGCAGCCCACCGACGATCAGCGCGGTGCCGTGCGGCACCTTGCGGAACTGCATCTCGGGATCAAGTTCTTCCTCGAGCTTGGCGAGTTCGGCGGCGGAAGGCTGGCTGGTCATGATGGGCAGTTCGCTTGTGGGAACGTCGACATAACCGCGCCGTCAGTCCGGGCGGAGCAAAGCGGAGACCCGGAATCCATCGAAAGGGGCTGGCCTTTGATGGATTCCGGATCGGCGCCGCTTCGCGGCTCGTCCGGACTGACGGCGCGCTTGGTGTGAGCGGTTGGGACCTGCTTACTTCAGCAGGCCGGCTTCCTTGTAGAAGCGCTCGGCACCGGGATGCAGCGGCACGCCGAGGAGGCCGTTGAGCGCTGTCGCCTTCTGGATCGCCTTGCCCTTGGCATGGCCGGCATCGAGCGCCGCGCGGGTCTTGTCGCTCCAGAGCGCCTTGGTGACGGCATAGACGGTGTCGGCCGAGATCTTGGAGGACGTCACCCAATGGGCGCCGACCGCCACCGTCTTGACCGCGCCGACATCCTTGTAGGTGCCAGCGGGAATCTCATCGACGGCGAAGAAGGGGAAGTCCTTGGCGAGCTTCTCGGCGGCCGCGCCGGTGATCGGCAGGATGTCGATGCCCGAGCCGGTCGAGGCGAGTTCCGAGATCGCCGCCGCCGGGAAACCACCGGTGAAGAAGAAGGCATCGACGGAGCCGTCCTTCATCTTCTCGGCGGCCTGGTTGGGCTTGAGATATTCGGGGGTGATGTCCTTCTCGCCGACACCGAAGGCGGCGAGGATCGCCTTGGCATTCAGCAGCGTGCCGGAGCCGGGCTCGTCGAGCGAGACCTTCTTGCCCTTGAGGTCGGCGACGCTCTTCACATTGGAGGCCTTGCGCACAACGAGGTGGACGCTCTCGGGATAGAGGTTGGCGATCGAGCGCAGCTCCTCGACCTTGGGCTTGCCGGCAAAGACGCCGGTGCCGGAATAGGCCCAGAAGGCCACGTCGGCCTGGGCGAAGCCGGACTCGGCCGCGCCACCGACGATGGCGTTGACGTTGGCGACCGAGCCGTTGCTGGCGACCGCGGTGGAAACGAGCTGCGGCGGTGCCGAGATCGCGTTCGCGATCAGCCCCCCGATCGGATAATAGGTCCCGGCCGTGCCGCCCGTGCCGATGCGGAAGAAGGCGGGCGCCTGGGCCAGAGCGAGGCCAGCGGCGAGGGCCGCGCCGCCCAGAGCAAGGCCGGCGACGACGAATTTCGAACGAAGATGCAGTGACATGTCGGACTCCCCGGTGAGGGGAGGCACTGTCTTGGGCTTTGCCGCGCCGATCAACCGAAAAGTTAAGGCACGGTTGTGCCGTCGACACGCGGGCGTCAGGACGAGGGCGCGGCCGGCGCCCCCTTGCCCTTCTTGCCGCCACTCGCCTCGCCGGAGATCCGGTCGGTCCAGGCCATGACCAGCCCGGAGACCACGAAGACGATATGGACCACGACATACCACATCAGGTCGCGGTCGCTGGTGCCCTTCACGTTCATGAAGGCCTTGAGGAGCTGGATGGCGGAGATCGCGACGATCGACGAGATCAGCTTCAGCTTGAGCCCGGAGAAGTCGATCTTCGACATCCATTCCGGCCAGTTGCGGCTGGTGCCGGCATCGATCTTGGCGACGAAGTTCTCATAGCCCGAGAAGATCACGATCACGATCAGCGAACCGGTGAAGGTGAGGTCGATCAGCGCGAGCACGGCGAGGATGACCTCGGCCTCGGTGGCGGTGAAGACATGGGTGATGAAGTGCCAGGCTTCCTGCAGCGCCTTGAGCAGAAGGCCGGCCAGACCGACGACCAGCATCAGGTAGAAGGGGGCCAGCAGCCAGCGGCTGAAGGAGAGCGCGGCGCCAAAGCCCCGCGACGCGGCCCCGCTGCTCGGCTCACCCGCGTCCGTCTCGTCGATCCCCTGTCCCGCCATCGTCTTTCGCCCCTCACCGCTTCGCGGCGGCATCTGCCACGCTCCCTGCCGATCCGGCAAGCCGGGCCGTCAGGCGGCCGCGACGCCCACGCCGATCGGGCAGGACACGCCGGTGCCGCCCAGCCCGCAATAGCCGGCCGGGTTCTTGGCGAGATACTGCTGGTGATAGTCCTCGGCGAAATAGAACGTCGGTGCGTCGAGGATCTCGGTGGTGATCGGCCCGTAGCCGCGCGCCGCCAGCGCCTGCTGGTAGTCGCCGCGCGAGCGCTCGGCGACGGCGCGCTGCTGCGCATCCGTCACATAAATGCCGGAGCGGTACTGCGTGCCGACGTCATTGCCCTGGCGCATGCCCTGGGTCGGGTCATGGCTCTCCCAGAAGGTCTTGAGCAGCGCCTCATAGGGAAGCACAGCCGGATCGAAGACGACCAGAACCACCTCGTTGTGGCCGGTGCGGCCCGAGCAGACCTCTTCATAGGTCGGATTCGGGGTGAAGCCCGCGATGTAGCCGACCGCGGTCGTCCAGATGCCCTCGCCCATCTGCCAGAACTTGCGCTCGGCGCCCCAGAAGCAGCCCAGCCCGAAGATCGCGACCTGCATCCCCTCCGGATAGGGGCCGGCGAGCGGGCGCTTGCTGAGGAAATGGCGCTCGGCGGTCGGGATCGGCGTGTCGCGGCCGGGCAGGGCCTCATGGGCCTCGGGCAAGGCGGTCTTCTTGCGCAGGAAGAACATGGCGGTCTCCATCACGGTTTCGGCGCAGGATATGGGGATGAGTCCGGCGTTCCGACAGGCACGACGCGCCGCGCGGTTCTTCACCGTCTCGTGACGATGCCGATGGCGGCTTCGCGCGGCGCTCCGAGCCTGAGCAGCAGGAAGCCGAACAGGAAGGCGAGGAGCGCGGCGGGAACCTGCAGGAGATGGACCAGGACGGGGTCCCACAGCCAGGGATGCAGGCTGCGCTCGACCAGCGGCTTCAGGGCCTCGCCGCGCACACCCGCCAGCGTCGACAGCGCCAGGTCGAGCGGCGTGTAGTTGAGGCCGGAATTGGCGATCGAGCGGGCGCCGTCGATCACCAGCGAGACGAAGCCGGCCGCCACGAGCAGATAACCGGCAAGCCGCAGCAGAAACCGCACCATCCGTTCTCCCGACCGACCCGCCGCCCGGTTCAGGGCCGGGTCGTTCCCTCGATGCGACGGGCGAGAGGCGCGCCGCCGCTCACCCGGTCATCGATCACCGCCCCGATGTGCCCCTTCACTTCCCGCTTTGCAACCAAGCCCAAAGCCGATTTCGGCCGATCTGCGGATCACCGACAGATCGCCCTTGAAAGAAGCCGGCTCGGCGGTCATAAGCAGCGCGCCGGACAGGTGGCCGAGTGGTTGAAGGCGCACGCCTGGAAAGTGTGTATACGGGAAACCGTATCGCGGGTTCGAATCCCGCCCTGTCCGCCAGCCCTCAGCACTGCTGCCAATGCGACCGTCGACGGTTTGATGCGCCCGGAGCGGCTCAGCCGCCGCGCTTCCAGATTGGCGGCACGATCCTGCCGCGCCGGAGCGCCATGATCAGCATCACCACGCCCGTCGCGGTGCAGAGCGCAAAGGCGATCAGCGACGATTCCAGGCCGAAACTGCCGCCGGTGAGCAGGTCGGGCCCCTTGATGTTGGAGCGGATCAGGCCCGGCTCGGGCGCGTTCCCGGAGACGATCCCCGAGAAAATCGCGGACTGGGTGTAGTTCCACGCCATGTGGAAGCCGATGCTGAGCCAGAGACGACGGGTCAGCATATAGGCCGCGGCCAGCAGCAGGCCCGCCTCGATGCTGATGTAGATCGCGCCCAGGATGGTGCCCGCCGGATTCGCCAGATGCACGAGGCCGAACACAAGGGCGGAGACCGCCAGCGAAATCCAGCTGCCGAAGATGTCCTCGACGGAGCGGAACAGCACGCCTCGAAAGATCAACTCCTCGAAGACGCCCGACTTCAGCGCCATCGCGACAGCCGGGATCACGAACACCCAGGGGTTCAAGCCCTCGATGCGGTACATGCCGAGGGCGATCAGGATCACGACGCAGGCGCTGTAGAGGCCCGCGCCGATCAGCAGCCCGGTCACCCATTCCCGTCCCGCGCCCGACAGGGACAGTTCGCCGACCGGACGGCGTTCGACCCAGCGCGCGTATCCCGCATAGAAGGCGGTCGCGAGGGCCGCCATACCCGCTGCGGCCGCGATGGATTTCAACGGCGCCGCCTTGAAATGCTTCATGAGGTCGTCGCTGACGGCCATCATGACGACAAGCGGCCCGCCGAGCAGGATCAGACGGGTGAACGGACACTGCAGGATGCGCCGCCACAAAGCCGGCTCGCGAGCGGGGGCGCCGTTCATCTCGGGTCCGACTTTCAACATGTGACGCGACCGCTGCTGATCATGCCGCTTTATTCTGCGAACGCCAGTGCGGGATCGGCGGCAGCAAGCTTCGCCGCCGCAACTCGCGCAAGAGAAGCCAGTCGCGGTACGCTCGGCTTCCACCGTCTCCAAGCCCCGCCAGGCAGGCCGAACACCCATTTCAATTGATATATCAGCGGCTTCTCAGTCATTTTCGATCGGCCGTTCAAGGTGATGGCCAAATCGGATCTTGTCTGACAAACTGCCGACAGCTCCCATCAGAGGGGCGTGCAGGGAGAGGACAATTTCATGGAACGCAGAGTCTTGCTCAAGGGCATCGGCGCGGTCGCCGCCACCATCGCCGCCCCCGCCATCGTCCGGGCCCAGGCCGTGCCGACGCTGGTCGGCGCCGTGCAGTTCGGCGACGCGCATCCGTTCACGCAGGGGCTCCTCAAGTTCGAGGAGCGCGTGAAGGCGCTCTACAACAAGCCGGTGAACTTCACCCTGCACAAGGATTCCTCGCTCGGGCTCGAGAAGCAGTATTTCGAGTATATGGCGCAGGGGAAGAACGTCGATTACGCGATCGTCTCGCCCGCCCATATGTCGACCTTCGCCAAGGCCGCGCCCTTCATCGACGCGCCCTTCGTCTTCCGTGACTTCCCCCATATGGAAGCGGTGGTGAACAAGGGTCTGCTCAACCCGATCGCCGACGAGATCGAGAAGAAGGCCGGCGTCCGGCTGATCGGCTATGGCGGCGGCGGCGTGCGCAACCTCTTCGCCAACAAGCCCCTGAAGAACGTCGCCGAGATCAAGGGCCTGAAGGTCCGCGTCCAGGGCGCGCCGATCTGGTCGCGCAGCTTCGCGGCCATCGGCATGTCGCCGACGGTGATCGCCTATAACGAGATCTACAACGCCATCCAGAACAACGTCATCTCGGCGGCCGAGAACGAGGCGGCCGGCATCGAGCAGATGAAGTTCTTCGAGGTCGCGCCCAACATCCTGATGACGCAGCACGCCGTCTCGGTCCGGCCGATCTGCTTCTCGATGAAGACCATGGCGACCCTGCCCAAGGAGCTTCAGGACGCGGTGATCCAGGCCGGCAAGGAAGCGGCCGATTACGAGCGCAAGATCGAATCGAGCGGCGATTCCGAGATCCTCGCCAGGCTCGAGGCGGCGGGCCGCCTGAAGCGGATCCCGTTCGAGGACCGGCCGACCATGCAGAAGCTCGCCGAGCCGATCATGCAGGCCTATGCGAAGGAAATCGACGCCAGCGGCATCCAGACCGCCATCGCCGGCGCCTGAACCCCTCAGCCCCGATCCCGCCGACCCTGGGCGCTCCTGCGCCCAGGGCTTTGCCTTCGTACGCGGAACCCTTTCATGGATGCCTCTCTGTCTGGCAGGCCCAGCCTGTGGCGGCGTATGACGGCTGCCTATTCGCGACTGCTGTCGACCGTCGTCGTCGTCTCCGTCGGCATCCTGGTGGTGCCCGTGATGCTGCAGATCATCTCGCGCTACACGAGCCTGATCCCGTCCTATATCTGGACCGAGGAACTGGCCCGCTTCCTGTTCATCTGGACGGTGATGATCGGCGCGATGCTGGGTGTGCGTGACAGCGCCCATTTCGACGTCGACCTGCTGCCCCGGCTCGGTGCCAGGGGCGATGCCTTCATGCGGATCGTCGCCAAGCTCGGCGTGCTCGCGATCGCCATCGTCTTCGTCACCGGCGGCATCGAGTTCACGCGCTTCGCCTGGAACCGGACCTCCGAGCTGGCCGAACTGCCGCTCTGGCTGATCCACATCGCCTGGCCGATCGCCGGGCTGAGCTGGATCGTCTTTCTCGGCGAACAGTTCACCGACGATCTTCGCGTCCTCTTCGGAAAGACCCTGAGCCCATGACCGGCAGCGTTCTCTCGTCGGGCCAGGCTGCCTCCATCCTGTTCGGCTGCTTCTTCCTCGGCCTGTTCCTGCGGATTCCCGTCGCTTTCGCGCTTGGCCTGGCCTGCCTGCCGATCCTGATCATCGAGCCCCGGCTCGATACGATGACGCTGATGAGCGAGACGTTCAACGCGTTCAACTCCTTCATCCTGCTCGCCGTGCCGTTCTTCCTGCTGACGGCCAATCTGATGAATGTCGGCGGGGTGACCGACCGGCTGATGAACCTGTCGCGGGCGCTCGTCGGGCATTTTCCCGGCGGGCTGGCCCAGATCAACGTGGTGCTGTCCTTCTTCTTCGCCGGCATCTCCGGCTCCTCGACGGCCGATGCCGCGAGCCAGTCGAAGATCTTCATCGAGGCCCAGCGCAAGGAAGGCTACGACGACAGCTTTTCGGTCGCGATCACCGCGGTCTCGGCCGTGCTCGCCGTCATCATCCCGCCCTCGATCCTGATGATCGTCTGGGGCGGGATCCTGACGACCTCGATCGGCGCGCTTTTCCTCGCCGGCGTCATCCCCGGCCTGCTGATCGGCGTGGCGCAGATGGCGACGGTCCACGCCTATGCGGTCCGGCGCGGCTACCCGACCTATCCGCGCTCCTCCGTCAGGCAGGTGTTCTCGGCCGTCGAGCGGGCCGCGCTGGCGCTGATGACGCCCGGCATCATCATCGGCGGCAAGGTCTTCGGCTGGTTCACCGCCACCGAATCGGCGGCGATCGCCGTGGTCTATGCCGCCTTCCTGTCGCTCCTCGTCTATCGGGAGATGAACCTGAAGGGGCTCTATGCGGCCCTGCTCGACACCGGCAAGCTCGCCGGCGTGACGCTGTTCTGCGTCGGCACGGCGTCGGCCTTCGGCTGGCTGATGGCCTATTACAAGATGCCGCAGGCGATCCTGACCGGCGTCTCGGCCTGGGGCATGGGCTTCTACGAGACCGGCTTCTTCATCGCCGGCGTCTTCCTGCTCGTCGGCTGTTTCCTCGATGCGATTCCCGCCATCATCATCGTCGGGCCGATCCTCGCGCCGCTGGCCAAGACGGTGATGATGGACCCGGTGCATTTCGCCATGATCGGCATCGTCAGCCTCGCCTTCGGGCTGGTGACGCCGCCCTATGGGCTGTGCCTGATGATCGCCTGCTCGGTCGCGGGCATCAGCATGCGCTCGGCCATCAAGGACACGATGATCATGCTGATGCCGATGTTCATCGTGCTCGCCCTGATCATCATGTGGCCGACCGTCTCGCTGTTCCTGCCGAGCCTGATCTCGCCGGAGTTCCTGAACTGACCGGTTCTGCCGGCGTGCGGGCGAGCGCGCCGGCAGAGACCCTTCAAGCATCCTCCCGCGGCGCCAGCGGCTGCAAGGGCCTGTCGCCGGTCGCGGCCGGCGGCGCCGCGAAGACCACCCAGCCCTGGCGCAGCCGCGTCAGCGTGGTGACGAGGCAGGCGGCGGCAAAGACGTAGGCGATGAGGGGAAACGACTCGGGGGCGACGCACATCAGGGCCAGGGCTGCGATCGTCTCGGCGCCTTCGGTCAGGCCGGTGAGATAGTAGATGCCCTTTTGCGGATAGACCTCGCTGGTCAGGCCGCGCTTGGCCGCGATGACGGCGAAGGCGAGGAAGCTCGATCCCGTACCCATGAAGGCTGCAAGCAGCACCGCCGCCGGCAGCGCATTCCGGGCCGGATCGGCCAGCGCGAAGCCCAGAGGAATGCAGCCATAGAAGGCAAAGTCGAGCGTGATGTCGAGAAAGGCGCCGCGCTCGGTCGGGCCGTTGAGCCGCGCCACCGCCCCGTCCAACGCATCGAACAGCCGGCTGACCAGGATCGCGATCAGTGCGACCCCGTAGAACTGCAGGGCCAGCGCCGGCACGGCACACAGGCCGATGGCGAAGCCCGTCACCGTCAGGCCGTCCGCACCGACACCGCGCCGCGCCAGGGCCGCGGCGACCGGCTGCAGAACGCTTTTGACGACGGGCAACAGAAAGCGGTCGAGCATGGCTAGCCCTGCCGCCAGCGATGGACGTGCGCGACCAGCGCCAGCAGCCGGTGCGGGACTTGGGCCTGCGGCCAGGCCCCGGCGGCGGCATGTGTCGCCGCGCTCATGCCGGTGAAAGCGGCGTTGGTGGCCGCGAGGATCAGATCGAATCGCTGCATCATCATGGCCCGATCATCGAATGCAGGGGATTGACGGGATGGAGTAGGGCGACGTTGACGATCCGGCGCCGCCCGTGACCACGTTTCGGGGCAAGGCTGCGTTTCGTTACGCTCCCATCTCCACGCAGCCTCCCATGGCCGCGACCGCTCCGCTCCCCCAGCGGCGACCGCCGAGGTTTCGACGGGGAGCGCCGACATGATGACTCAGACCAGGGGTGATGTCGCCGCCCTGGTGGCAGCGGCCGCCACGACACTGGTCCTGCCCTGTGCCACCGGCCTCAGGCCAGAGCGCAGCCAGGTTAGGGGCCAGGACCGGAGACGGGCACTTCGCAGCGCGGGGCAGGGCTCAGGCGGAGGCCTGAGCGGCTCATGGTCTCGGACTGTCCTCGGGCCGGGCCTCATCCGCGACGCGTCATCAACTCGATGTGAAGACGTAACGGACACACCCGGCGGGCCGAAGAGGTGAAAGTCGGCTCCTCAGTGTCCCGCCGTCCTGTCATCCGCAGAGGTTCCCATGCTCAACCGTCGTCACGCACTCACAGCCCTCGCCGCCTCCGTCGTCATGCTGTCGGGTTTCCCGGCCTTCGCCCTCGACAAATCGGCCTTCTCGCAGGCCGCCTTCGACGCCGCGATGAAGGCCGGCAAGTCGGTGCTGATCGACGTCTCCGCGCCCTGGTGCCCGACCTGCAAGGCCCAGGCGCCGATCCTGTCCGAACTCGCCAAGCAGCCGCGCTTCAAGAACCTCGTCGTCTTCAATGTCGACTTCGACAGCCAGAAGGACGCGCTGCGCGGCTTCAAGGCCCAGCAGCAGAGCACGCTGATCGTCTTCAAGGGCGGTGCGGAAATGGGGCGCTCGGTCGGCGACACCAACAAGGCGTCGATCGAAGCCCTCCTCGCCCGCGCGATCTGAGGCTGACGCATCATGGCCAGTGCCGGCTTCGCCCTCGTTGCAGGGATCCTGTCGATCCTGTCGCCCTGCGTCCTGCCGCTGCTGCCGATCGTGCTCGGCACGGCGGTCTCGGAGCACAAGCATGGGCCGGTCGCGCTGGCGGCGGGGCTGGCGCTGTCCTTCACCGCGATCGGTCTCTTCGTGGCGACGATCGGCTTCGCGATCGGGCTCGACACCGGCGTCTTCCGGATGGCCGCGGCGATCATGCTCGTGCTGCTCGGCCTCGTGCTGATGCTGCCCGTGCTGCATGCACGGGTTGCGGCGGCGGGCGGCCCGCTCAGCAACTGGACCGAGCAGCGCTTCGGCGGCTTCTCGCCGAACGGCCTGCGCGGCCAGTTCGGCGTCGGGCTCCTGCTCGGCGCGGTCTGGAGCCCCTGCGTCGGGCCGACGCTGGGGGCGGCGTCGGTTCTCGCCGCGCAGGGCGAGAATCTCGGCGCGGTCGCGCTGACCATGCTCGCCTTCGGTGTCGGGGCCGGCCTGCCGCTGATCGCGCTCGGCATGCTGTCCCGGGCCCGGCTGACGAGCCTGCGCAACCGCATGATGTCGGCGGGGCAGGGCTTCAAGACGGCGCTGGGCGGCTTCCTGGTCGCCGTCGGCATCTTGATCCTCACCGGCTGGGACAAGAGCCTCGAAGCCGCCCTCGTCGCGGCCTCGCCGGAGTGGCTGACGCGGCTGACGACCTCGTTCTGAAGCCCCTTCCGCTGCATTGGCCGCAGCCGCCGCCTTTGCTTTTCGGATAGGCGGCGGCGGCGGTCTCGCCTAGATACGGGGCGCGCCTTCGGGCGTGGTGCGCCCCGGAGATCCGTCCGGGAGCAGAGAGCCTGGACGTCCGCCCGATGCCGACCACCCCTTCCCCGACCCCGCCGACCGCCGACGCCTTCGATCTTCTGGTGATCGGCGCCTCCTATGCGGGGCTCGCCATTGCCGCGGCCGCCCGCGAGGCCGGCTTTGCCGGCCGCATCGCGCTAGCGGGCGACGAGGCCGAGTTGCCCTATCAGCGGCCGCCCCTGTCGAAGGGCTTCCTGCTCGGCAAGGCCGGGGCCCATCTGCCGCTGAAGGCGGCCTCCTTCTTCGCCGAGGCCGGCATCTCCTTCCTGCCGCTCCGCCATGCAGTGATGCTCGACCGCGAGGCTCGACAGGTGCACTTCGCGGACGGCTCGGTGCTCGGCTACGGGCAGCTCGCACTCGCGACCGGCGCACGGGCGGCGCTGCTGCGTTGTGAGGGTGCCGCTCTCGACGGCGTCGTCTCCCTGCGTTCGCTCGACGATGCGCAGGCGCTCAGCACGCGCCTTGCCGCGGCGCAGGCAATCGTGATCATCGGCGGCGGCTTCATCGGGCTCGAGGTCGCATCGGCGGCCGTCACGCTGGACAAGCAGGTCACGGTGGTCGAGGCCGGGCCGCGGCTGATCGGCCATGCCGTCGCGCCGGAGATCTCCGCCTATATGCAGGGCGTGCATGAGCGCCATGGCGTCGCCATCCGCCTCGACACGCGCGTCGAGCGCATCGAGGGCGAGGGTGGCAAGGTCACGGCGGTCGTCTGCGCCGACGGTTCGCGCCTGCCCTGCGACCTCGTGCTGGCGGCAGTCGGGGCCGTGCCGAATGTCGAGCTGGCCGCAGCGGCAGGTCTCGCGCTCGATGACGGGATCGCGGTCGACGCCTTCGGGCGGACGTCGGACCCGCTGATCTTCGCGGCGGGCGATTGCACCAGCCACCCGAATGTCCATGCGGGGCGGCGCCTGCGTCTGAGTTCAGTGCAGAACGCCAACGACCAGGGGCGCGCCACCGGCTGCGCCATCGCCGGCCGGGCGGAGCCCTATGCGGCCGTTCCCTGGTTCTGGTCGGACCAGTATAACGTCAAGCTCCAGATGGTCGGCCTCGGCGTTCCGGGGGGACAAGCCGTGCTGCGCGGCTCGCCGGCCGAGGGGCGCTTTTCGCTGTTTCGCTATGATGGCGAGCGGCTCGTCGCGATCGAGAGCATCAACCGCCCCGCCGATCACATGATGGGGCGGCGCCTGATCGCGGCGGGCGTCTCGCCGACGCCGGAGCAGGCAGCGGACCCCGCCTTCGACCTGCGCTCGCTGGCCTGATCTCCCAAGGCGGGCAGGCACCCGCTTCGCCTTGAAAATGCCGCTTGCCAGCCGTGCGGAATGGGAGTGCCATGCCGCAGGGGCAGACGAGCCCTTGCGATGGAGACGACCATGTTGAGGACTACCATCCTTGCCGGCGCTGCCCTGCTGGCGCTGACGGCCCTGCCGATCACTCCCGCGGCGGCCCTGACGATGAAGGAATGCAGCGCCAAGTATCAGGCGGCGAAGACGGCCAACACGCTGAAGGGCCAGAAGTGGAACGAATTCCGCAAGGCGCAATGCGCCGACGATGACGCCGACGAGGCCGAGGCCGCCGCCGCCGTGAGCGAGCCCGCCAAGCCGGCCGCGACACCCGCCAGCGCTCCCGCGGCCGCCACGCCTCCCAAGCCCGCCGCCGCGACGGCCAAGGTCAAGCCCGCCGTGTTCCCGAAGGCGGTGGCGACCAAGTACAACGACCTCACCGCCGGCAAGGCCCGTCTCAAGACCTGCGCCGACCAGTACAACGCCAACAAGGCTGCCAACGCCAATGGCGAGCTGAAGTGGATCGAGAAGGGCGGCGGCTACTGGAGCCAGTGCAACGCCAAGCTGAAGGGCTGATCGGGCGGCAGCTGGCTCCGAACCAGCACCGTCATCCCGGGCAAGCCCGGGATGACCCGGCACTCGCGCGTCAAATCGTCATTGCGAGCGAAGCGAAGCAATCCAGAAGGCTCGCTCGACGTCCTCTGGATTGCTTCGCTGCGCTCGCAATGACGGCAAGGTCAGCCGGCGCGCTCAGCCCGCGAGCGAGGCCCGCGCCTGACGGTATTCCGCCAGCAGACGCGCGCCGAGTTCGGCCGTCGTCGGCACGTCCTCGATTGCGCCGACGCCCTGGCCGGCCGACCAGATCGTCTTCCAAACCTTGGCCTCGTTGCCGAGATCGAGCTTGCCGTGGCCGGTGAGGTTGTCTGGATCGAGCCCCGCGGCCTGGATGCTCTCGCGCATGAAGTTGGCGTTCACGCCGCTGATGGCCGGCGTGTAGAGGATGTCGGAGGCCTGGCTGCGCAGCAGCATCGCCTTGTATTCGGGGTCCGCCATGCTCTCGGTCGTCGCGATGAAACGCGTGCCGAGATAGGCGAGATCGGCCCCCATGAGCTGGGCGGCTGCGATCTGGGCGCCGTTCGAGATCGCGCCCGCCAGCACGATCGTGCCGGCAAAGAAACGCCGAATCTCGGAGACCAGCGCGAAGGGGCTCATTGTGCCGGCATGGCCACCGGCGCCGGCCGCGACCGCGATGATGCCGTCGACGCCGGCCTCGGCCGCCTTCTGGGCATGGCGCAGGCTGATGACGTCGTGGAAGACGAGGCCGCCATAGCCATGCACGGCCTTGACCAGATCGGGGACCGCGCCGAGCGAGGTGATCACCAGCGGCACCTTGTGCTTCGCGGTGATCGCCAGATCCGCCTCCAGCCGCGGATTGGAGCGGTGGACGATGAGGTTGACGCCATAGGGCGCGGCGTCCGGCACGTCGGCGAGACGCCCCTCGATCTCCGTCAGCCAGGCCTCGTAGCCTTCGCTCGTGCGCTGGTTCAGCGCCGGGAAGGTGCCGAGAATGCCGGCCTTGCAGGTCTCGACCACGAGATCGGGGCCCGAGACGAGAAACATCGGCGAGGCGATGGCGGGCAGGCGCAGGCGCCCGGCGAGCGTGGTCGGTAGCGGCACGGTGGCGGTCTCCCCAGCTTCGGATTCCTGCAGGCCGGAATCTCTTCGCGATCTCCCGGTCGTATCAGCGCGCCGGCCCGTGTGGAACCCATCGCAGGGCCGCAGCGCGCCGGGGGCGCTTGCCAAATCCGGCCGGCTGGGCGAGTGCGATCGGGAGAGCCGGCGCAAGCCGGCCGAGCCTCGGGAGACGACGACGTGAGCCAGCCGAACCAGCGCGACTACGAACTCCCCGGCCGTTCGGTGGTGATGGGCCGGCGCGGCATGGCCGCGACCTCGCACCCGACCGCGACGCTCACCGCGATCAACATCCTGCAGGCCGGCGGCAATGCGATCGACGCGGCGGTGGCGGCGTGTGCCGTGCAATGCGTGGTCGAGCCGGGCTCGACCGGCATCGGCGGCGACTGCTTCGTGCTGATGGCGAAGGGCGGGAGCGACACCGTCCTCGCCTATGACGGCTCGGGCCGGGCGCCGGCGGCGGCGACGCTCGACTGGTATCGGGAGCAGGGCGTCAGCGAGATTCCGCGCCAGTCCCCCCACGCGGTGACGATTCCGGGCTCGGTCGAGGCCTGGGCGACGCTGGTCAAGGACCATGGCCGCCTGCCGCTGGCGCAGCTCCTGCAGCCCGCGATCGCGCTGGCGCGAGACGGCTATGTGGTGGCGCCGCGCGCCGCGGCCGACTGGGCCGGGCAGGCCGCGCTGATGGCCAAGGACGAGCCGACGGCGCGCGTCTTCCTGCCCGAGGGTCGCGCGCCGCGCGCCGGCGAGATCCACCACCAGCGCGAGCTCGCCGCGACGCTGCAGGCCATCGCCGAGAAGGGGCCGAGCGCCTTCTACGAGGGCGAGATTGCGCAGGACATGGTCGACCGGCTGCGCGAACTCGGCGGCCTGCATACCCTCGAGGATTTCCGCGACGCCAAGGGCGGCTATGTCACGCCGATCCACACCCGCTTCCGCGGCCATGACGTGTTCGAGTGCCCGCCCGCCGGCCAGGGCGTGATCGCGCTGATGATCCTCAACATCCTCTCGGGCTTCGAGCCGGGCGAGGACCCGCTCTCCGCCGACCGGCTGCATATCGAAATCGAGGCGGCCAGGCTCGCCTATTCGGTGCGCGACGCCGTGCTGGCCGATCCGAGCCAGAGCGCCGTGCCGCTGGACTGGCTGCTCTCGGAGGAGCTGGCGGCGCAGCTGCGCGGCCAGATCGACCTGAAGCAGGCGATCAAGGAGCTGCCGAGCTTCGCGCCCACCGAAGTGGAGCATGCCGACACCGTCTATATCAGCGTGGTCGACGGCGACGGGATGGCGGTGAGCTTCATCAACTCGGTGTTCCACCCCTTCGGCGCGGCGCTGGTTGCACCGAAGAGCGGCGTGCTGCTGCAGAACCGTGGCCAGGGCTTCGTGCTGAAGGCCGGGCACCCGAACGCGATCGCGCCGCGCAAGCGCCCGCTGCACACGATCATCCCCGGCATGATGCTGCGCGACGGCAAGGTCTGCCTGTCCTTCGGCGTGATGGGCGGCCACTACCAGGCGATGGGCCACGCCCATCTGGTCAGCAAGCTGCTGGATTACGGGCTGGACCTGCAGACCGCGATCTCGCTGCCGCGCATCTTCCCGCGCCCGGGGCAGGTTGCGATCGAGGCGGAAAAGACGGTGCCTGCGGCCGTGCGCGCCGAGCTGGAGCGCCGCGGCTTCGTCTTCACGGCGCCGGGCGCCGCGATCGGCGGCGGCCAGGCGATCGCGATCGATCCCGTCACGGGCGCGCTCTCGGCGGGCTCCGACCACCGCAAGGATGGCTGCGCGCTGGGCTGGTGAGTTCGGGACAACAGACCCGCGCCGTCATGCTCGCCCTCGTGGCGAGCATCCACGTCTTGAACACCGGCCTGTATCGAGGAAGGCGTGGATGGTCGGGACAAGCCCGACCATGACGGAACAGCCCCATTGGCTGCGTGGCGATCAGCCGCTCAGCTGTCCATCTTCAGCGCGGCGATGAAGGCTTCCTGCGGGATTTCGACCTTGCCGAACTGCCGCATCTTCTTCTTGCCTTCCTTCTGCTTCTCCAGAAGCTTGCGCTTGCGGGTGGCGTCGCCGCCGTAGCACTTGGCGGTCACGTCCTTGCGCAGCGCGCGAATCGTCTCGCGCGCGATGATCTTGCCGCCGATCGCCGCCTGGACGGGGATCTGGAACATGTGCGGCGGGATCAGGTCCTTCAGCTTCTCGCACATCGCGCGGCCGCGGGCGTCGGCCCGCGAGCGGTGGACCAGCATGGAGAGCGCATCGACCGGCTCGGCATTGACCAGGATCGACATGCGCACGAGGTCGCCCTCGCGGTAGTCGGTGATGGCGTAGTCGAAGGAGGCATAGCCCTTCGAGATCGACTTCAGCCGGTCGTAGAAATCGAACACGACCTCGTTCAGCGGCAGGTCGTAGACGACCTTGGCGCGGGACCCGACATAGGACAGGTCGGTCTGGACGCCGCGGCGGTCCTGGCAGAGCTTCAGCACGGACCCGAGATACTCGTCGGGGGTGAAGATCGTCGCCTTGATCCAGGGCTCTTCGATCGTGTCGATCTTCATCACGTCGGGCATGTCGGCGGGGTTGTGCAGTTCCAGCACCGTGCCGTCGCGCAGCTTGAGATGGTAGACGACCGAGGGCGCGGTCGAGATCAGGTTCAGGTTGAACTCGCGCTCCAGCCGCTCCTGGATGATCTCCAGATGCAGCAGCCCGAGGAAGCCGCAGCGGAAGCCGAAGCCGAGCGCGGCCGAGGTCTCCATCTCGTAGGAGAAGCTGGCGTCGTTCAGGCGCAGGCGGCTCATCGCGGCGCGCAGCGTCTCGAAATCGGCCGCATCGACCGGGAAGATGCCGCAGAACACCACCGGCTGCACCGGCTTGAAGCCCGGCAGGGCCTGGGGCGTCTGGCGCTTCTCGTCGGTGATGGTGTCGCCGACCGCGGTGTCGGCGACCTCCTTGATCGAGGCAGTGAAGAAGCCGACCTCGCCGGGGCCGAGTTCCTTGACCTCCTGCATCTTGGGCTTGAACACGCCGACGCGGTCGACGCCATAGGCGGCGTTGGCGCGCATCATGCGGATGGTCATGTTCTTTTTCAGCACGCCGTCGATGACGCGCACGAGCACGACGACGCCGAGATAGGCGTCATACCAGCTGTCGACCAGCAGGCATTTCAGCGGGGCCTCGCTGTCACCCTTGGGGGCCGGCAGCTTCTGGACGATCGCCTCCAGAACACCCTCGATGTTGATGCCGGTCTTGGCCGAGATCGCGACGGCTTCCGAGGCGTCGAGGCCGATCACGTCCTCGATCTGCTGCTTGATGCGCTCGGGCTCGGCGGCGGGCAGGTCGATCTTGTTGAGGACGGTGACGATCTCGTGGCCGGCGTCGAGCGCCTGGTAGACGTTCGCCAGCGTCTGCGCCTCGACGCCCTGCGAGGCGTCGACGACCAGGAGCGAGCCCTCGCAGGCCGCCAGCGAGCGCGAGACCTCATAGGCGAAGTCGACATGGCCGGGCGTGTCCATCAGGTTCAGGATGTAATCCTTGCCGTCCTGGGCGCGATAATCGAGCCGGACGGTCTGCGCCTTGATGGTGATGCCGCGCTCTTTCTCGATATCCATCGAGTCGAGCATCTGCTCGCTCATGTCGCGCGCTGCCACCGTGCCGGTGGTCTGGATCAACCGGTCGGCCAGCGTCGACTTGCCATGGTCGATATGGGCGACGATCGAGAAGTTGCGGATGTTGTCGAAGGACTTCGTGCTCATCTCGCGCAGATAGCAGCGTTGCCGCACTGCGCCAAGGGCATGAAGCCGCGGCCTGCCGGCGCGTTTTGCCGCTGTGGCGTTACGATTGCCCGGCCCATTGCGAGCTGCCCGCCGGCAGGGGCGGGTGGGGCTCGACGCGCTCGCCCTTCGCCCAGGTCAGGGCGCGATAGTCGAAGCCCGCCTCCAGCGTCGGCTTCACCACGGCGAAATAGGGGGAAATGTCGAAATCGCGCGGCATGTAGAGCGAATGGTGCCGGATGTGCAGAATCTCCTCGAAATCCGCCTCGTCCATGGCGCGGGCATATTCGATCGTCGGCAGGACGGGATAGCGCGCCGCCTCGAAGGCCTGGGCGATCAGGGTCGAGCAGATCGCCCGCGTCGGATCGCCCGAGCCGAGCGCGATCATGCGCCGGCGCCAGGATTTCGGCGCCCAGGGCAAGGGAACCAGCCAGCGCATCAGGTCGATGATGTTCTTGAGGTCGTACTGGGTGCCGAGCCGGCCGAGGACATAGTCGACGACGATCGCCGCCCCCTCGCCGTCCAGGGCCTGGGGACGACAGATGCGGGTGCCGAAGGCGCCGTATTTCGACAAGGGCGAGAGCACACAACCGACATCCATCTCGACCTCGGCCAGGACGAGCGGCTCGCCGTCATCCGTGCACTGACCGGTGTCACCGACATAGAGCGCGGCGTGAGACCAGGTCGACTGCGTCAGGTATTTGATCGCCGAGGAGACCTTCATGCCGCCCTCGACCAGCAGCACGTCGCCGGGACGCAGCGCCGAGCGCAGCCTCGCCAGGGCCTTCTCGTCGCAGGCGCGCGGCTCTGCTCTGCCGCGGGTGATGAAGCCGACGACGGCCTTTCCAAGCCACTCCAGACCTCGATTCATGGCCGTTCCCTCGACCAGCGCCCTTCTGGGCGTCGTTCCCTTCATATGAGCGCGGTTTCCCTCATGTTTTGGAAAGATCGGCCCGGTCGCTGGCGGGAAGGTGGAATCGTGGTGAAATCCGCGTTGACGGACTGTGCGAGCGCGTAGGGGGCGGTTCGGCTGGAAATCCCTTGATTTCTGAGATCATAGAAATATTCTTTTATCATGGATTCGTTCGTTGATATCGACCTGGACCGCCGTCTCGGCACCCGCATCAAGGGGCTGCGCCAGGCCCGAGGCCTGACACTCGACCAGCTCGCGGCACGCTCCGGCGTCAGCCGCGCGATGATCTCGCGGGTGGAACGCGGCGAATCGAGCCCGACGGCGGCCCTGCTGGACCGGCTCTGCGCCGGGCTCGGCGTGTTGCTCTCCGCCCTTTTCCGCGACGAGGCCCAAGGCGGCCCGCTGGCAAGGCGCGGCGAGCAGCCGGTCTGGACCGACCCCGACAGCGGCTATGTCCGGCGCAGCGTCTCGCCGGCTGGAACGGGCTCCCGCCTCGAGATCGTGGAGGTCGAGATGCCGGCGCGCGCGCGTGTCCTGCTCGACGCGCCGCGCGGCGGCTTCCGGCTCGACCAGCAGCTCTGGCTGCTGGAGGGCGAGCTCACCCTCTCCGTCGGCGGACGCGAGCATCGGCTGGCGGCGGGGGACTGCCTCGCTATGCTGCTCGACGGGCCAATCGCCTTCCACAATCCGGGCGAGGTCCCGGCACGCTATGCGGTGGTGCTGACCGCCGCCGATCTCTGAGACGGACTGAAAGCCCATGACACAGGACGATGCGATCACGGTCGAGCCGCTCGATGCGGAGGCCGCACGAGCCGCGATTCCGGCTCTGGCGGAGATCCTCGCTGATGCGGTCGAGAGCGGGGCCTCGGTCGGCTTCATGCACTGGAACGGGCCGTCCGATTACGTCGCGTTCTGGACGGGCGTCGCGGCCGATGTGGCGGCGGGACGCACGATCCTGTTCGCCGCACGCCAGGGCGCAGACGTGCTCGGCACGGCGCAATTGCAGCTCATCGGCAAGCCAAACCAGCCGCATCGCGCCGAAATCGCCAAGGTTCTGGTGCATTCCAGTGCACGCAGGCGCGGTCTCGGCGCAGCCCTGATGCAGGCGGCGGAGACGGCGGCGCGACAGGCGAAGCGCGACTTGCTCGTGCTCGACACCGACGAGCACGGTGCGGCCCGCCGGCTCTACGGCAAGCTCGGCTGGACCGAACTCGGCACGGTCCCGCGCTACGCGCTGATGCCGGATGGAAGCGACTGCGGCTCGACGTTTTTCTACAAGGATCTGCGCTGAGGCGGTTCAGCCCTCGGTGGGCTGGCGAAAATACGGCTCGACCTCGCCCTTGAGCTTCACCGTCATCGGGTTGCCGAAGCGGTCCTTGGCGTTGCCGGCTGTGAGGCGCACCCAGCCCTCGCTGACGCAGTATTCCTCGACATTGGTCTTCTCGACGCCCTTGAAGCGGATGCCGATGTCCCGCGCCAGCAGTTCCTCGTTGTAAAACGGGCTGTTGGGGTTGGAGGAGAGGCGGTCGGGCAGCGTGTCGGTCATGGCGGAAGCCTTAGGGATCGCGTGTCGGATGGCGGCCAGGCCGCGTTGGCGCACAGGTAGCGCGATCCGGCGGCGATGCCAAATCGCGCGGTTTCAGCGGCCGCCGGCCTGTTCGATCAGGCGCGCGATCGCCTGCTGGCCGCGCTGGCGGGCATGAGCCAGCGGTGTCACGCCGTCCTTGTCGGCGAGGCTGGGATTGGCGCCGGCGTCGAGAACCAGCCGCGCGACCTGCTGGTGGCGCGCGCCGCCATCGCCCAGGATCACGATCTCCAGCAGGCAGGTCCAGCCGAGATCGTTGACGTGATCGAGGTCGATGCCGCTGGTCAGCAGGAGCTTGACCGCGTCGACATGGGCCCGCTCGCAGGCAGGAATCAGCGCATTGCCGCCATAGCGGTTGCGGATCGAGAGGTCTGGCCGGCGCGGCAGCATCGCGGCGATGATCTCGGCCCGGCCCAAGGCTCCTGCGAGCAGCCAGGGCGTGTCGCGGTTGGCGGCCTGCGTGTTGGGGCTCGCGCCGGCATCGAGCAGGGTCTTCGCGACGGAGACATGATCGCCGGCGACCGCGCGCAGCAAGGCCGACCGGCCCTGTGCATCCTGGGCGTCGAGTGGAGCGCCGATTTGGATCAGGCGCGTGACCTCGTCGACACGCCCGGCGGCGGCAGCCTCGATCAGGGCGGCGCCAGCGGCCAGGGCGGGACTGCACGTCATCATGATCCCCAGGGCGAACCCGCACCAAGAGCGGATCGGCCTCACCGCGCCCCGTCCAGCAACCGCCCGACCACCTTGGCCGTGTAGTCCACCATCGGCACGATGCGGGCGTAGTTCAGCCGGGTCGGGCCGATGATGCCGACGACGCCGACGATGCGCTGCTCGGAGTCGCGGAAGGGGGCCGCCACCATCGAGGAGCCGGACATCGAGAACAGCTTGTTCTCCGAGCCGATGAAGATGCGCACGCCGTCGCCGGCTTCCGCCCGCGCCAGCAGGTCGATGACGTCGGTCTGGGTTTCGAGATCGCCGAAGAGCAGGCGGATGCGCTCGAGATCCTCCTGCGCCTTGAGATCCTCCAGCAGATTGGCCTGGCCGCGCACGATGAGGTGGCGGTCGGAACTCGGGCCCGAGGAGGTGGCGATGCCGCTCTCGACCAGCCTCGCGGTCAGCGAGTCGAGCTCGCGCTCCATCTGCTCGCGATGCTGGGCGATCTCGGCGCGCAACTCGCCCAGCGTCTTGCCGAGGATGCGGGCGTTGAGGAAGTTGGCGGCCTCCGTCAGCGCGGAGGCCGGGAGACCGGCCGGCAGGCTCAGGAGCCGGTTCTCGACCGTGCCGTCATCGGCGACCAGCACGACGAGCGCGCGTGTCGGATCGAGCCGGACGAACTCGATATGCTTCAGCCGGGCATTGGCCTTGGTCGTGACGACGACGCCCGCCCCGCGCGAGAGGCCCGAGAGCAGGGCCGAGGCCTCGGTCAGCGTGCCATCGAGCGTGCGGCCGGTGGCAGCGGCCTTCATCTGCGCCTCGATGCGGGTGCGCTCGTCGGAGGTCAGATTGCCGACCTCCATCATCGCGTCGACGAAGAAGCGCAGGCCCCGCTCGGTCGGCAGGCGCCCGGCCGAGGTGTGGGGGGCGTAGATCAGCCCCGCCAGTTCGAGATCGGTCATGACGTTGCGCACCGTCGCCGGCGACAGCGCCATCGGCAGCAGGCGGGCGATGTTGCGCGAGCCGACCGGCTCGCCCGTGGTCAGGAAACCATCGACGATCTGGCGGAAGATCTCGCGCGAGCGCTGATCGGTCTCGATCAACCCGCTGGCTGTGTCGGGACGCGGCGTGTGAGCGCTCATCTGCGGCGAAACGGCTTTCTCGACATGGGCTTATTGTTGATCCGGACCGGCGCCCGATCAAGCGAAAACGCGTGCGACCCCTGTCCGCCTTGCCGCACCCGCGGCGACCGCCTACAAGCCGCCAACCCCGAACAATCAGGATATCGCCATGCGACCCTCGAAACGCGCCGCAGACGAAATGCGCAAGGTCACGCTCGAACGCGGCGTCGTGCGCTATGCGGAAGGCTCCTGCATGGTCTCCTTCGGCGAGACCAAGGTGCTCTGCGCGGCCACCGTCGAGGAGAAGGGCCCGCCCTGGCTGCGCGGCACCGGCAAGGGCTGGGTCACCGCGGAATACGCCATGCTGCCGCGCGCCACGCATGAGCGCAATCGCCGCGAGGTCACCTCCGGCAAGCCGTCCGGCCGCACGCAGGAGATCCAGCGGCTGGTCGGGCGTTCGCTTCGCGCCGTGGTCGACCTGACCGCGATCGGCGAGCGCCAGATCGTCGTCGATTGCGACGTGCTCCAGGCCGATGGCGGCACGCGCACGGCCTCGATCACGGGCGCCTGGGTGGCGCTGCACGACGCGCTGAAGTGGATGGAAGCACGCTCCATGCTGAAGGGCTCCAACCCGCTGAAGGACCATGTCGCGGCGATTTCCTGCGGCATCGTCGCCGGCAACCCGGTGCTCGACCTCGATTATGTCGAGGATTCCGGCGCGCAGACCGACGCGAACTTCGTCATCACCGGCTCGGGCGGCCTGGTCGAGGTTCAGGGCACGGCCGAGGGCGCGCCCTTCTCCGAGGAGGAGCTGATGGCGCTGATGCGGCTCGCCAAGGGCGGGGTAAGCAAGCTGGTGGCGCTGCAGAAGGCGGCGGTGGCCTGAACGGCCCTTTGGTTTCGCTTGTGAACCTGTCGTCATCCCGGACGCAGCGAAGCGGAGATCCGGGATCCATGCCTGAACCCTCACCGGAAGCGTTCCGGCATGGATCCCGGGTCAAGCCCGGGATGACAGCGAGGGTCCGGAGGACAACGAACGATGCTTGAACACCGCCTCCTCACCGGCAAGGTCGTGATCGCGACCCACAACAAGGGCAAGCTCGTCGAGATGCGCGAGCTGATGGCGCCGTTCGGGATCGAGCTGGTCTCGGCCGGGGAACTCGGCCTGCCGGAGCCCGACGAGACCGGCTACATGTTCTCCGAGAACGCCGCGATCAAGGCTCATGCGGCTGCGAAGGCGTCTGGCCTGCCGGCGCTGTCGGACGATTCCGGGCTCTGCGTCGATGCGCTGGACGGCGCGCCGGGGCTGTTCTCGGCGAACTGGGCCGGGCCGGGCAAGGACTTCAAGCCGGCGATGGCGCGCGTGCTGGCCGAGATGGCCAAGCGCGGTGCGACGGCACCGGACCAGCGCAAGGCGCATTTCGTCTCGGCGCTGGTGATCGCCTGGCCGGATGGCCATGAGGAGCTGTTCGAGGGGCGCGTCCATGGCCGCATCGTCGATGCCCCGCGCGGCAGCGGCGGCTTCGGCTACAACCCGATCTTTCAGCCGGACGGCTACGACGTGACCTTCGCGGAGATGACGAGCACCGTGAAGAGTGGCGTGGATGACGCGCTGTCGCATCGGGCCAAAGCCTTCAAGCTGCTGGCGGCCGCCTGCCTCAGGGCTCCGGCGTGAGCGGCGCGGCCGCCCTCGCACCGACCTCCCCGATCCTGCATCCCACAGCGGCTGCGGGCTTCGCCGTCTATGTGCACTGGCCGTTCTGCCTGGCCAAATGCCCCTATTGCGACTTCAACAGCCATGTCCGGCTGCAGCC
Organism: Bosea sp. RAC05; assembly: GCF_001713455.1. Taxonomy (NCBI): domain Bacteria; kingdom Pseudomonadati; phylum Pseudomonadota; class Alphaproteobacteria; order Hyphomicrobiales; family Alloboseaceae; genus Allobosea; species Allobosea sp. RAC05. The sequence continues at coordinate 619,473 of NZ_CP016464.1, read as the reverse complement.
GCCCGACCAGGCCCGCTATGTCGCGGCCTTCCGGCGCGAGATCGCCCATCGGGCCGCGCTGGCGCCGGGCCGGACCGTCACCTCGATCTTCTTCGGCGGCGGCACGCCCTCGCTGATGGAAGGCCGCACCGTCGGTGCCATCCTCGACGCCATCGGCGAGGCCTGGGCGATCGACCCGCATTGCGAGGTCTCGCTGGAGGCCAACCCGACCAGCGTCGAGGCCGGCCGTTTCGCCGATTTCCGGGCCGCCGGCGTCAACCGGGTTTCGCTCGGCGTGCAGGCGCTGAACGATGCCGATCTCAAGGCGCTCGGGCGGATGCATTCGACGCAAGAGGCGCTCGATGCGGTCGCGATCGCGCGGAAATACTTCGAGCGCTACTCCTTCGACCTGATCTATGCCCGCTCGCCGCACCAGACGCCGGATCTGTGGCGGGCGGAGCTGGAGCTGGCGATCAGCCATGCCGCGGAGCATCTCTCGCTCTACCAGCTCACCATCGAGCCCGACACGATGTTCGAGCGCCTGTTCAAGGCCGGCAAGCTCGCCGTGCCGGACCATGAGGCGGGGGCTGCGCTCTACGAGATCACGCAGGAGATCACAGCCAAGCATGGCTTGCCTGTCTACGAGATCTCCAACCACGCCCGTCCCGGCGCGGAATGCCGGCACAACCTCGTCTACTGGCGCTATGGCGAATATGCCGGCATCGGGCCCGGCGCCCATGGGCGGCTGGTCACCGACGAGGGGCGGATGGCGCATTCGACCGAGAAGCGGCCCGAGGCCTGGCTCGAGCGCGTCGAGGCGGAGGGCCAGGCGCTGGTCGAGAACGAGCGGCTCAACGCCGAGGCGCAGGGCGACGAATATCTGCTGATGGGGCTGCGGCTGGTCGAGGGCATCGATCCGGCCGTGTTCAAGGCGCTGTCGGGCCGCGCGCTGAACGAGCGGCGCGTGACCAGCCTCGTGCTCGACCGGCTGCTCGTCCGCAAGCCTGGCGGCACGCTCGCCTGCACGCCCGAGGGCGCGCTGGTGCTGGACGCGGTGGTGGCGGATCTGGCGGCGTAAAGCGGCCCCTACTGCGTGCGCGGTCCGAGATCGCGCGGGGCGGCGTTGATGGTGACGATCTGGCCGTTGCGCAGTTCGAGCACGGCGAGCCCGCGGTCATTCTGCCCGTCGGGGCGGAAGCGGAAGACGCCGTCCGCGCCGGCGAAGCCCGAGGCGTTGGTCAGCACCGACTCCGAGAAGCGCTGCGACCCCTGCGTGCGCGCCAGCGCCGCCGCCAGCGAGACCGCGTCATAGGCGAGCGTCGCCGTGCGCGTCGGCGCGCTGTTGAAACGCGTCTGGTAGCGGCCGGCGAAGGCGTTGAAGCCGGCCGTGTCGGGCGAGGCGAACCAGCCGCCCTGGATCGCCGGTACGCGCGCGACATTGGCGTCGTTCCAGACGCCGGTGCCGAGCGGCTTCACCTTGGCGGGGTCGTAGCCCGCCTGCTGCAGGGCGAGGCCGAGCGCCGGCATGGTGTCGGCGGCGGCGGGCACGAAGAGCGCATCGGCCTGCTGCAGCGCCGGTATCAGGCGCTTCGCGGCGGCGGCCATGGCGTTCGAATCCGGCGAGAAGCGTTCGATCACGACGACGCGGCCGCCGCGCCCCGCGACCGCCTGCTGGAAGGCGGCCTCGACGACCTTGCCATAGGCGGTGTCCGGCACCAGGGCGGCGAAGGATTTGCGCCCCTGCTGCGAGGCGTAACCGATGACGCGGTTGACGTCGTTCTCGGGCGGGAACGAGAGCAGGTAGACCCCGCGGCCGGCGACATTGGTGTCGCTGGAGAAGGCGATGACCGGGCGGTTGGCGGCGCGCGCGACCTGTCCGGCCGCCTGGACGGAGGGCGCGAAGAGCGGCCCGATGAGGAGCTCGGCGCCCTCGGCGATCGCTTCCTGTGCGGCCGCCTGGGCGCCCTCGGGTGTGCCGCGGTCGTCCTTCACCAGCAGCGTCAGATCGGCGTTGGGAAACTCGGACAGCGCCATCTCGGCGGCGTTTCGCAGGGAATTGCCGACGACGGCGCCCTGGCCCTCCGCAGTCAGTGGCAGGATCAGCCCGACCTTGACCTTGCCCGTGCCGATCGTCTGGCCCGTGCTCTGCGCCGGCTGCGCCTGCGGCGTGGCGGTGTCGAAGCCCGGCAGCCCGCTCGGCCCGCCACTGCAGGCCGCCAGAGACAGGCAGGCGAGCGCCGCCAGCGATGACAGGCTGCGGCGGCTGACCGGTTCCCTGAGCGGATGACGCGACACGGGCGATCTCCAGATCTCGTGCCGGATCGGTGCAGGCCCGTCCGGCGTTACAGTCCCCCGACCGTGGGGAATCTCCTGCCAGTGCGGCAGGGTATTTTCAAGTTGTTAACTCTGAGTTGCAGCCGCAGGCGACGGAGCCCGTCGCCCACGCGGATGGCGCAGCGGCGACGGCTGTGGCAGGTTCGCCGCCATGTCGACGCCGACCCATGCCCCCGCCCCCGCCGCGCCGCGCGCCCCCAGCTACACCGCCTTCGGGATCAGGGCGGAGGCGGAAGCGCTGGCGCCCGGCCTGCACATCGTCGCGACGCCGATCGGCAATCTGCGCGACATCTCGTTTCGCGCACTGGCGACGCTGGCGGCGGCGGATGCGGTCCTCGCGGAGGACACGCGGACCTCGAAGACGCTGCTGGCGCATTACGGCATCTCGACGCCGCTCTACCCCTATCACGAGCACAATGCCGAGCAGATGCGGCCCAAGATTCTCGGGAAGCTGCGCGAGGGCGGCAAGCTCGCTTTGATCTCCGATGCGGGGACGCCGCTGGTCTCCGACCCCGGCTACAAGCTGGTGGCGGAGGTCGTCGCGGAGGGCCTGCCGGTCACCGGCATTCCCGGCCCCTCCGCCGTGCTGGCCGCGCTGGTGCTGGCGGGGCTGCCGACGGACCGCTTCTTCTTCGAGGGCTTCCTGCCGCCCAAGGCGGCGGCGCGGCGCGGACGGCTGACCGAACTCGCCGCCATTCCCGGAACGCTCGTCTTCTTCGAATCGCCGCGTAGGCTGGCCGAGATGCTGTCAGATGCGGCGGCCGTCCTCGGCGAGCGCCCCGGCGCCGTCGCGCGCGAACTGACCAAGTTCTACGAGACCGTGCGGCGCGGGCCCCTGTCGACGCTGGCGGCCCATTACGAGGGCGAGGAAGAGGCGCGCGGCGAGATCGTCGTCGTGATCGGCCCGCCCGGCGCCGAGACGGAAGCGGCTGCCGGCGACGCAATCGGCGAGCGCCTGCGGATCGCGCTCGCCGAGCTCTCGCTGAAGGAAGCGGTCGCGCAGGTCGCGGCCGAGACCGGCCAGCCGCGGCGCAAGGTCTATGCGCGCGCGCTGGAGCTGACGCGCGAGACGCCGTGACGGGCGAGGCCCGCAGCCGCCGCGCCCGCCGCTCCGGCGTCACGGGGCGGCGCGCGGAGTGGCTCGCGATCCTCTGGCTCGGCCTGAAGGGCTATCGTCCGCTGGCGCGGCGCTTCGGCGGCAAGGGCGGCGAGATCGACCTGGTCATGAAGCGCGGCCGCACCATCGCCTTCGTCGAGGTCAAGGCGCGCGGGGCGATGGACGAGGCCCTGATCGCGATCACGCCGGAGAAACACCGGCTCGTCGAGTTGCGAATCCGGCAATGGCTGGCGCTGAATCCCTGGGCGATGGAGCATCACCTGCGCGCCGATGCGGTCTTCCTCGCCCCCTGGCGCTGGCCGCGCCATGTGCCGGCGGTGGCCGAACTGGGGCTGTGAGCGGCGGGCTCGGCGCTCGCGCGGCGTTTGCGCGCGTCGAGCCGCAGGCGTAACACTCGCTGACCGCTTCGCACGAGGTCGCCATGAGGCCGTTTTCGCGTGCCTGCTTCGTCGTCGCCTGCCTCGCGGCCCTGACCGGGCCGCTGCAGGCCGCACAAATCGTGGCGCTGGGCGCCAGCAACACCATCGGCCGCGGTCGTGGCAGCACGCCCGATGGCGTCCCGCCCGGGCAGGCCTACCCGGCTCAACTCCAGGCAGTGTTGCGGTCGCAGGGTTGCGCGGTCAGCGTCGCCAATGCGGGAGTGGCCGGCGACACCACCCGCGGCATGCTGGCCCGGCTGCCGCGGGCGGTCGGCAAGGACACCCGCGTCGTCATTCTCCAGCCCGGCGGCAATGACGGCCGGCGCGGGGAAGGCGGCGACACCGCGGCCAATGTCGCGGAGATCGAGCGCCAGCTCGGTGCACGTGGCATCACCATGATCACGCTCGACGGGCTCGGCCGCCTCGCGGGAGCCTATCGCCTCGCGGACGGGCAGCATTTCAGCGCCGAGGGCCACGCCGCCTTCGCCGCGCATCTCGCGCCGCAGGTCATGCGGACCGGAATCTGCCGCCGCTAGCCGCCTGCCGCGGCGCGCCCCCGCACGCCACGCACTTGCGGGACGCCCCCCTGGCGCCACATAAGGTCGCTCCAGAACCGGAGCGCACATCATGACCCTCAGCGTCGCCATCCAGATGGACCCGATCGAGCGCCTGCGGGTCGCCGGTGACACCGGCTTCGCGCTGATGCTCGAGGCGCAGGCGCGCGGGCATACGCTGTTCACCTACACGCCCGACAAGCTGTCGATGCGCGACGGCAAGGTCACGGCGCCGATCCGCCCGGTCACGGTGCGCGACGTCGAGGGGGACCATTTCACGGCCGGCGCCGAGGTCCGCACCGATCTCTCGACGCTCGACGTCGTGCTGCTGCGGCAGGATCCGCCCTTCGACATGGCCTATGTCTCGACCACGCATATGCTCGAGCGCATCCACCCGAAGACGCTGGTGGTCAACGACCCCTTCCATGTCCGCAATGCGCCGGAGAAGATCTTCGTCACGCATTTCCCCGAGCTGATGCCGCCGACGCTGATCACCCGCGACAAGGCCGAGATCGAGGCCTTCCGCGACGAGTTCGGCGAGATCGTGATGAAGCCGCTCTACGGCCATGGCGGCGCGACCGTGTTCAAGACCAGCAAGGTCGACCCGAATTTCGGCTCGCTCTACGATCTCTTCGCCAATCTCTTCCGCGAGCCCTGGGTGGTGCAGGCCTACATCAAGGAGATCTCGGAGGGCGACAAGCGCATCATCCTGATCAATGGCGAGGCGGCGGGTGCGGTCAACCGCGTGCCGGCGGTCGGCGACCTGCGCGCCAACATGGTGCGCGGCGGCGCGGCGCGGCCGACCGACCTCTCGGCGAAGGAACTCGAAATCTGCGAGGCGATCGGCCCTTCGCTGCGCGAGCGCGGCCTGCTGCTCGTCGGCATCGACGTGATCCATGGCAAGCTGACCGAGATCAACGTCACCGCCCCGACCGGCGTGCGGGCGATCAAGAAGCTCGGCGGGCCCGATCTCGCGGCGCAGCTCTTTGACGTGATCGAGAGCAAGGTCGCCGCGCGCGGCTGAGGCGGCCGGCGCGCCACGACGGGACCCGCTTATCCGGCGCCGATGCCGTTCAGGCTGTTGGTCTCGTCCCAGCCATAGCGCATCGTCTCGAAGCGCATCGTCAGGGCATCGACCAGCAGCAGCCGGCCGACCAGCGGCTCGCCGAAGCCGGTGATGGCGCGGATCACCTCCAGCGCCATCAGCGAACCCATCACGCCCGGCAGCGCGCCGAGGATGCCAGCCTCGGCGCAGGTCGGGACCGTGCCCGGCGGCGGCACGTCCGGAAAGAGGCAGCGCCAGGTCGGGTTCGGCCGGCCGTCGGGGCCGGCCTCATGCGCCCGGATCGTCGTCAACGAACCGTCGAAGCGCCCGAGCGCCGCCATGACGACGGGCTTGCGCTCGTGGAAACAGGCATCGGAGACGGCATAGCGCGTCGCGAAATTGTCCGAGCCCTCGGCGACGACGTCGTAGAAGGCGATCATCGCCCGGGCGTTGTGGGGGTCCAGCCGCGTGACATGCTCCTCGACCACGACATGCGGGTTCAGCCGCTTGACGAAAGCCGCCGCCGCCACGGCCTTGTGGGCGCCGATGTCGTCCGTGCCGTAGATTGTCTGGCGCTGCAGGTTCGACAGCGAGACGGTATCGTCGTCGACGATGCCGATATGGCCGACACCCGCCGCGGCGAGGTACTGGATCAGCGGCGCCCCGAGGCCGCCGGCACCGACGACCAGGACCCGGGCGCGCTTGAGCTTCTGCTGGCCGGGGCCGCCGATCTCCGGCAGCACCAGATGGCGCGCATAGCGCTCGACCTCGTCCTCGTTCAGGCTCATGGGCGCAGGGTTAGGCCGATCCCGCGCCGGGGGCAATCGCAACCGCCGCACTGACGACCCTTTGAAGACGCAAGTCCCGATCCGAGCTGCGGGACCCGCTTGGCCGCGCCCGAAAGCCATGCCATCGTGAGGGCCAGATGGAGCGGCCAACGCTCCCAGACATCGACAGGGGACCTCGTATGCATCTCAAAACGCTCGCGCTGGCGCTGGCCGGCGTCGCCCTCTCGGCCGTCGTCGCGATGGCGCAGACCGCGGTGAAGCCGGCCATTGTCTACGACAAGGGCGGCAAGTTCGACAAATCCTTCAACGAGGGCGTCTTCGCGGGAGCGGAGAAGTTCAAGACCGAGACCGGGGTCGAGTTCCGCGACTTCGAGCCGACCAACGACGCGCAGATCGAGCAGGCGCTGCGCCGCTTCGCCCGCGACGGCCATTCGCCGATCATTGCGGTGGGCTTCTCGCAGGCGACCGCGCTGCAGAAGGTCGCAGCCGAGTTCCCGGCGCTGAAGTTCACCATCATCGACATGGTCGTCGACCTGCCGAACGTGCAGTCGGTGGTCTTCAAGGAGCATGAGGGCTCCTATCTGGTCGGTCTGCTCGCCGGCATGGCGTCCAAGACCGGCAAGGTCGGCTTCGTTGGCGGCATGGACATCCCGCTGATCCGGAAATTCGCCTGCGGCTATGTCCAGGGCGTCAAGGCGGCCAAGAAGGACGCCGAGATCTTCCAGAACATGACCGGC